>NZ_CP043499.1:0-300000 GCF_009498215.1 Rhizobium grahamii
TTCAGCCACAGCTTTCGCGATCAAACCGATGCGCTTTCACCGATGGAACGCCAAGCCGCTTGGCGACATCGGATTGAGTGAGCCCGCCGGCGTAATGCAGCCAGGCGGCACGCACGGCAAGCGTGTCATCAGTGTCCGCCATGAGCAGTTCCCTTCTTGTCTTGTGGCCGGATCTTCTGCCGCGCCTTAGGAGGACGACTTTGTAAATCTCCGGATCAAATGTTCAAGTCGGCAACGCCAGTGTCGATGTGAGGCGCCCAGAATGCGACGCTCTCGGCGATTTGCGGAATGACCTCGCGGTCATTAGGCTCCCGCTCCTTGAACGAGAGTTCGAGGCAGATTTCGTTGTCGACGGCGCCGCCTTCGGCAAAGGCTTGAAGGAGGGGGGCGGGCTGAATGCGGCCCTTAGCGTTGAATGCAGCGGTGAGGGACGATGACCGCCCTTGTCCATGAGGCTCTGTTTGATGTGGATGATCGGCGATACCTTGGGAACCGCGCGCGCCCACGCATAGGGATCGTAATCGTCGGGGTTGGCGGAAGTGACGTCGCCGTGATCGACGTCGGCCATCATCCACATCGGAATTGCGAGGTTTGCGGCCGTCAGGCGCTCCTGCAGAGCCAGGCAGGCGGATATCGTCTCTCCGAACTCGCGTCCGATACTCATAGGTTCCCAGAAGACATAGGACAGACCGGCTGCGCGGGCGTGCTCGGCGACCTCTGCCCAGCAGTCGATGGCGATGCTGATCAGTTCTTCGCGGCGAACCGGATCATCGAAGTCCTTGTAGGTGAAGATTGCGAACTGCGTGCGTTCCGACGGACTGGCCGCCGAGGTCGCCGATGATATCGGCAAATGTCTTGAACCAGTCGATATAGTAGCGCCGGACATCCTTGTCCGGGTGGCCAAAGTGGTTGAGGCGACCATAGGGGCCAGTCATGCCGGAGGTCACACGGACGCCGGTTCGCTGGAGTGCTGCATCCATGCTGCGTGTCATTCGGCGAATGACTGGCGCCTGCCAGCTCGGATTGATGAATTCGTGGGTCAGTTGCAGGTCGCGCAGTCGCAGGTCGCGAGCCACTGTATCGATCAGGTCGTCCGGATCCGCAAAGCGATTCACGAGCGGATTGGTATTGAGCGAAAGCGTCAAAGGCATCGGTGTATCCTTCAGGCGGCAACAAGACGGGCCGAGGCAAACCATTCGGTGAAGGCCGCGCGTTCGGCTTCGGTCAAATGCAGATAATGCTTGGTGCGCCGGTACAGGATGTCTTCAGCCGTCTCTGCCCACTCGGTTGCGACCAGATAGCGGGCCTCTGCCTCATAAAGCTGGCCGCCGAAGTGCCTGCCGAGGCCTTCTGCGCTGGTTGCCCCGCGATCACGTTTTTCGCGCGGGCACCGTAAAGGCGACCGTAGTGGTGCACCAGCTTGCGTCCCATCCACGGATAGGCATCGCGCAGGCTGTTGGCGAAGGTCTCATAATCAGCGTTCGGGATTTCACCACCCGGCAGCGGAACACCCTGCGTCCAGTCCCCGCCCATGTTCGGGAAGATATGCTTGAGGCGCTGCAATCCGCGTTCTGCAAGTTCGCGGAACGTGGTGATCTTGCCTCCGAAGACGTTGAGGAGGGGTGCTCCGCCCGTCTCGTCGAGGTCGAACACATAGTCACGCGTCACGGCGGAGGGTTTGCCCTTGCCGTCGTCGAACAGCGGGCGCACACCGGAGAAGCTGTGCAACACGTCCTGCCTGCGGAGCTTCTCCTTGAAGTAACGATTGACGGCCTTCAGCAGGTAGTCGATTTCCTTCGTCGGCCGTGACGTCCTCGGCGCGGCCTTCGTAGGCGATATCGGTCGTTCCGATCAGCGCCTTGTCGCCCTCGTAGGGATTGATGAAAATGACGCGCTTGTCGTGGTTCTGTACCAGATAGGCATTCGAGCCGGCCCAGAACTTGGGCACGATGATATGACTGCCCTTGACGAGGCGCACGTTCCGGCTCGAGTTCGATCCGGCAACCCTATTGATGATATCCGTCACCCAGGGACCAGCGCAGTTGACGAGGCACTTGGCCCGGAACGTCCGCGTTTCACCTGTGCGGCTGTTCTTCGTCGTCACGATCCAGCCGCCGTTTTCACGCCGCGCCGAGGTCGCCGGAGAGCGAGTCAGCACGACCGCGCCTTTCTCCGCTGCGCCGACGGCATTCAGAGTCACGAGGCGGGCGTCATCCACCCAACAGTCGGAATATTCGAAGCCCTTGGCATACTGATCAAGGATCGGCGTGCCTTCCGGATCCCGCAATAGGTTGAGCGTGCGCGTGCCGGGCAGCTTCTTGCGGCCTCCGAGGTGGTCGTAGAGAAAGAGACCAAGCCTTACGAGCCATGCAGGGCGATCTGGCGGGCTGTGCGGCAGCACGAAACGCATTGGCCAGATGATGTGCGGCGCTGCATTCAGCAACACTTCGCGTTCGATGAGCGCTTCGCGCACGAGGCGGAATTCGTAATACTCGAGATAGCGCAGACCGCCATGCACCAGTTTCCCCGATCGCGAGGACGTGCCCTGTGCCAGATCGTCCTTTTCGCACAATACGACCTTCAACCCGCGCCGGCGGCATCGCGCGCGATACCGGCGCCGTTGATGCCGCCGCCGATGACGAAGAGATCCACTGCTAAATCAGTCATGCCATGCTCCTTCGATGCTCCAGCATCAAGACTTGGGTTCGTTGCTGGAAGGCGATGTCACTGCGGGCGACGCGAGTCTGTCCCAAACCGGTGGCATCGCGCGGCGGATATCGGTGTAGGCGCCATAGAGCTGATCGAAGCGAAGGGCCTCCTGGGCGTCTGGAACTTCAACATCGCCGAGCAACGGCGTAACCCAGCTTGCGATGCACTCGTCCATGCTCGGATAGGCACCGATTGCAACGGCAGCCATCATCGCAGCGCCGGCGGCGCCGGTTTCTTCGCGGCGCGACAGACGGATGGGCGCGTTGACAGCGGCAGAAAGAGAACGCCGCAGAGCCACCGAGCGGGTCGCGCCGCCCGTGATCCGAAGTTCGTCGGGTTTATCGCCCATCGCGGCGTAGCAGTCGCGCGTTGCAAGCCCCAGGCCTTCGATGACGCTGCGCAACAGGTCGGGAAAGCCGTGGCGGACCGAGAGGCCGCTAAAGCCGGCGCGCGCGTTGGCGTTGACGAACGGGCCACGTTCTCCGGCCTCCGAGATGTAGGGGTGGTAAACCACACCTCCAGGCTGGCTCTTTGCAAACCAGTCATCGACCCTCGAAACGAGTTCGGCGTGAGAGACGGGCTTGCCCGCTTCCGCCATCAGCGAGCCGGCGATCTCAAGCAGCCAGTCGATGTTTATCGTCGACCCCATATTGGTCTGCACCTGGGTAACGATTCCAGGGATCGGCAGCGCAATGACATAGCCGGTTCCCTCGGCATTCAGGTGTACGTCGCCGACGGATTTTGCGCGCAGATGCACGCCCGTCGATCCGATCGTCGAACAGGCAGCGTTGCGCCCGCCGTCACGCACGCCCGCGCCGAGTGCCGTCATCACCATGTCGACATAGCCGAGGCAGACCCGCGTGCCGGCGAGAAGGCCACAGGCATCGGCCGCTTCCTGCGTCAGCGCATGGCTGACTTCCGTGCCCTCGATGATTTCGGGCAGAAGGCCGCGCCTGCGGGTGAGGCCGAGCGCATCGATCACGACGGGATCATAGCTGCGCGTCCGAAAATTCCCGAAGGTGAAACTTGCTTCGGATGGATCCGTGGCGCGCACGCCGGTCAGATTGAGGTAGAGCCAGTCCTTGCAGTGCAGAGCCACTTCCGCGCGACTGACCAGTTCGGGAAAGTAACGGTCCATGTGCGCGAGCTGGGCGCCCTGCTGGCAGGTATTCAGGCCGGTGCCGGTGGCTTCGAAACGGGCACGATTTTGAGGCTGGTCGGCGAGCGCTGTAACCGTCGAGGCCGCACGAGCGTCAAGCCATAGCCAGGCGTCGGAGATCGGCTCGTTGCCGGCGCCGACAAGCCATGTTCCATCGCCTTGACCGGTGACGGAAATCGCGGCTGTGCGCGATGCGAGACCGTGGACTTTTGCGCTGAGACCCCGCAACGCGCTGACGCAGTCGCGCCACGTCTGGCTCAGCGACTGCGTGGCTGAGCCATCGTTCCCGGTTGAATAGGCGTTGCGGACCGACGAGATGGCAATCTGCGCGCCGGACAGATCAAAGGCGACCGCCTTGATGACCGAGGTTCCCGCATCGATTCCAATAATGATCTGATCGTTTTCAGCCATTGCGTGATTATCTCACCGCCATTCGAAGCGCGACAGTGCGCAAGCCGCTTGTCGTGGGCATCGAAACCTCCCCGGCGGCCGCCGCCGCCCTTTCCTCTTTGACCGAGAGCCTTTGGGTGAATGAAGCCGGTCGTCGGGCCTCCCAGTCAACTCGCCCAGAAATATAACATAAAGATACCATTTCGCCAGTAAATTTTTTCTATCAATGAAAAAATATTCAGGTAAGATTGAATGGTGGGGTCTTTCTGAAATTGGGCGCTCTTTACGTCGTTGAAGGCCACGGCGCCTCCCGACAAGAAATTGGTTGTTTGGAATATATATAGCTATATCCTATAGATAGCTATGATATCGAAATCCGCAAAATGTTGCGCGGCGTATAAGTGAGTACCCATTTTGTTGCATTGCAATGACTTCGATCGTCTCTCAAATTCCGGTTACCCACCCAAATTTGTGAGGAGTCTGCGTTGACAGCGTATGAAAATTATAACATCTTAACTGCAGTTAATACCACAATGCTATCACGAGCCCCAAGGCTGAATGGCGTAGTGGAGTCTGGGTATCGCGACCGGAGGAGATGGTCGCCTGCCTTGCCGAGGAGAGTTTCGTGGACACATTCATTCGTATGTCGAGCCTAGGCGAGCCGTCTGATCGGTCCCGGTTGCGGGGCGGTGATGCGTCCGTGCCCGGTGGTAGTTGCGCGCGACTTTCGATCAGTGTCGTGGCGACTTGCTCGCAACCCTCGAAGACATCCGACAAGTAAGTTCAAAGGCGCCCGGAAATGAGCACGCAAACCGAAACTTCCGCCACTCGCGCAACACGCAGCAATCTCAAGCCGATCCTCGGCGCCGCGCTCGCAATCATTGTCGTTGGCGCTATCGCGATTGATACCACGGTGGTTCGGATCGGCTCCGGGGACGATGTCCGGCAGCAGGCGTTTTCGCCCGAATCCTATGGCGCAGAGCAGTTTCCGAAGATCCAGGCTGCGGTGCAGCAAAAGGCGGTCGCGGCGACCGAACTCGCAAACGCGATTGCTGCCGACAAGAAGGCGGCGGGTGAGAAGTATGGCGTGGCGACGACCACCGGGCCCGTCCTTCCCGTCACACTCAACGGCGTCTTCGGCGAGAGGAAGTCCAATTACAACGAACTCAAGGTCGACGGATTGCCGGCGGATGTAACCGTCCGCGTTCAGACTGGCCCAGCCGTGAATGGTACGGACCTGCGTGATGCGACCGGGACGATCGAGTTCGGCCAGTTTACCAACCAGATCCAGTTTCAGGATGCCGGCTCGGCCATCAACAACGAGATGAAGAAATCCGTTCTGGCCAATCTGGATCCGGCGACACTGACAGGCAAGACGGCCTCGGTGGTCGGCGTTTTCAAGCTCGTGAATCCGAAGAACTGGCTCGTGACGCCGGTGAAGGTTGAAGTGAAATGAGCCAGCCGTCACAAATACCTCAGGCGCAGGGCGAAGTCGTCCTTGCTGCTCGCAACATCGCGAAGTCCTACGGCAGCGTCCACGCTCTGAAGGGTGTCAATTTCGACATTCATAAAGGCCAGGTGACGACCTTGTTCGGCGAAAACGGCGCCGGCAAGTCTACGCTCATGAAGATCCTTTCTGGCGTTGTTCAGCCGAGCTCGGGAGAAATCATTCTTGACGGCCAGCCGATCAGCTTCGCGTCGTCTACGCATGCTCGCGAGAATGGAATTTCGATCATTCACCAGGAGCTCAGCCTCGCACCCAACTTGAGTGTGCGCGACAACATCTTCATGGGCCGTGAGATCATCACCGGCGGGGTGGTCGACTTCGCAGAAGAGGAGCGCCAGACGCGCGCCTTGATGCAAGAGCTCGAAGAAGACATCGACCCATTGACGCCCGTTGAAGATCTTCGCCTGGGACAACAGCAGATCGTTGAGATCGCCCGTGCGCTGTCGGTAAACTCGCGCATTCTCATCATGGATGAGCCGACTTCGGCATTGAGCGCCGCCGAAGTGGAAGTTCTCTTCAAGGTCATCCACGATCTGAAGAGCCGCGGCGTCTCGATCGTCTATATCTCGCACCACCTCGAGGAAGCGCTTCAGATCACCAATCATGCCGTTGTCCTGCGCGACGGCAACATGACCGCCTACGCCGAGCGCAAGGACATCGATCTCGAATGGATCGTGCGCAACATGGTCGGCGACAATTTCGACCTCGGCAATCCGCCCGACGGATACGACTTCGGCAATGTCGCGCTCTCGATCGACAATCTGACCGTCCCCGGCCCATCGGGCGCCGCCTACAATGCGGTCGATCGGCTTTCGCTCAATGTGCGAGCCGGCGAGGTGGTGTGCATCTATGGTCTGATGGGAGCCGGCCGCACCGAACTGCTCGAATGCGTTGCCGGACGGCTGCACGCCCGCGGTGGCCATATTCTGCTCGACGGCCAGGATGTCAGACATTTGAGCATCGCAGACCGGATCGCCAGCGGCCTGGTGCTGGTTCCCGAAGATCGTCAGCGTGACGGCCTGGTCCAGACGATGACGGTCGGGTCCAACCTGTCACTTGCCAGCATTCGAACCTTCACGAAGGGTCTATTCACCTCCAGCCGGCGTGAACGTGAACTTGTCGGAGCCTCGATCCGCAAGGTGCATGTGAAGACGGATGGCGGCGATGCCGCGATCGGCTCGCTCTCTGGCGGCAACCAACAGAAGGTCGTCATCGGCAAGATGCTTGCGACCGAACCCAAGGTCATTCTGCTGGACGAGCCTAGCCGCGGTATCGACATCGGCGCCAAGGCTGAAGTCTTCAAGCTCTTGGCCGAGCGCGCCAAGCAAGGGCTTGCCGTCATCTACTCGACTTCGGAAGTCAATGAATGCCTCAGCATTGCGCATCGCATCATCGTCATGCGCCGCGGCAAGATCTCGGCCGAATTCGGTTCTGATGTCACCAAGGAAAAGATCATGGCCGCCTCGGGCGAAGCCGTGGTCGCGCACTAGCCGGAAACATGGAGTACTGATTATGTCAGTCACGAACGTCACAGAGAAAAAATCAGTATCCAACGGCCAGAAGCGCAACAACAATATCGTGCGCCTGATCCTGGAAGGACGAGCCTTCTTCGCGCTGATCGTCATCATCGCGGTATTCTCGTTCCTGTCGCCTTATTACTTCTCGCTCAGCAACTTCCTGATCATGGCGTCGCACGTCGCGATCTTCGGCATTCTCGCCATTGGCATGCTGCTGGTCATTCTCAATGGCGGCATTGACCTCTCCGTTGGATCGACGCTCGGCCTTGCCGGCTGCATCGCGGGCTTCCTGATGCAGGGCGTCACGCTCAATGCCTTCGGTGTCATCCTCTATCCGCCGGTCTGGGCCGTTGTCATTATCACCTGCGCTCTCGGTGCGCTCGTCGGCGCCGTGAATGGCGTGCTGATCGCCTACCTCAAGGTGCCGGCCTTCGTTGCCTCGCTCGGCGTGCTCTATGTCGCACGCGGCATTGCCCTCCTGATGACCAATGGTTTGACCTACAACAATCTCGGCGGCCGCCCGGAGTTGGGCAACACCGGCTTCGATTGGCTGGGCTTCAATCGACTGGCTGGTGTTCCGATCGGCGTCATCGTGCTTGCTGTCCTGGCAATCGTCTGCGGCATCGTCCTGAGCAAGACCGCGTTCGGTCGCTGGCTATACGCCTCGGGCGGTAACGAGCGCGCCGCTGATCTTTCGGGTGTTCCCGTCAAGCGCGTCAAGATCACAGTCTATGTCCTATCGGGCATCTGCGCAGCAATCGCCGGCCTGGTCCTGTCGTCACAGCTGACCTCCGCTGGTCCGACGGCCGGTACGACCTACGAACTTACGGCCATTGCTGCCGTCGTCATCGGCGGGGCAGCACTGACCGGCGGTCGCGGTACGGTTCGCGGGACAATGCTCGGCGCGTTCGTCATCGGCTTCCTCTCCGACGGTCTCGTGATCATCGGCGTGTCGGCCTACTGGCAGACGGTATTTACGGGCGCGGTCATTGTTCTCGCCGTCCTGATGAACAGCATTCAATACGGCCGCCGGGTCAAGACGTCCTGACGGCCTAGATCGAAACTTGTCCACGACGTCAGGCTGCATCGTGCAAAGCCGGTTGGGGAAAGCATGGCCGGTTGACCGGCAGATAACTGAGCTCACTAAAGGGAGAGAGACTATGTTTAAGAGAGGCATGCGCATTCTTCTGGCCGCCGCTGCAGTGGCACCGATCCTCGTCAGCACCGCTTGGGCAGCGGGCCAGATGACGATCATCGTCAACGATCCGTCCAACCCCTACTGGCTGACGGAAGGCAATGTCGCCAAGGCGACCGCGGAAAAGCTCGGCTACACCGCGTCGGTCAGCGCTCACAAGGGCGACACCAACACCGAAAGCAATCTGATCGACACGGCAATCACCAACAAGTCGGTTGCGATCATTCTCGATCCCGCCAACGCTGACGGTTCGGTCGGCGCGGTGAAGAAGGCGGTCGCTGCGGGTATTCCGGTCATTCTCGTCAACGCCGAGATTAACCAGGAAGGACTAGCCAAGGCACAGCTCGTTTCCAACAACGCGCAGGGTGCCGCGATCGGCGCGCAGCAGTGGGTCGAAGCCGTTGGCGACAAGGGCAAGTACGCAGAACTGTTCGGCGCACCATCCGACAACAATGCAGCTACTCGCTCCAACGGCTACGAGACCGTTCTGACGCAGTATCCGGACCTGCAGAAGGCAGCAAAGGAAGTGGCTAACTGGGATCGTACCCAGGGTCACAACAAGATGCAGTCGATGCTGCAGGCAAATCCTGACATCATCGGCGTGATCTCCGGCAATGACGAAATGGCGCTTGGCGCGATCGCAGCGCTCAAGGAAGCCGGCAAGCTCGCTAACGTCAAGGTTGGCGGCTTCGACGGTTCGCCGGATGCTGTTGCCGCTATCAAGGCAGGCGAATTGCAGTACACGGTGCTTCAGCCGGTCGCCATCTTCTCGGAAGAAGCTGTGAAGCAGGCTGATAACGTCATCAAGAATGGCAGCACGGGCGCCAAGAGCGAGAAGCAGCTGTTCGATTGCCTGCTGATCACCAAGGACAATGTCGACAAGTATACCGGTCCCTTTGTTCTCTCGCAGTAAGCCGTAAAGACGGTTCTCCCAAGCTGGAAGCGGGCAGGCAACTGCCCGTTTCCAATCGATTTTGCCTCGAATCCGCAATGGCTGTAGGAAGCTGATATCTGGAAATTTCAGCGACAGGGGTAACCCGTGACACAGAAGACAAGCCAAGGCGAAAACCTGTTGGACGAACTGACGAGCGACAGTCGGCAGACGCGCCAGATTGCGCGCCGCCGGATGATCGCAGAGGCGGTCATGAGTGAAGGCTCCATGCGGATCGAAGATCTGACGGATCGCTTCGGCATCAGCCTGATGACTGCGCATCGCGACGTGGACGAACTGGTCAGCCGTGGCCTGTTCCGGAAAACCCGCGGTATTGTCACCGCCGCCGCAACCAATCTCATCGAATCCAGCGATGTCTATCGAGCGAACCGTCAGGCCGCCGAGAAGAAACTGATCGCAGAAGCTGCCATGCAGTTCGTGGAGCCGGGCCAGGCGATCTTTTTCGACGACTCTACCACGGTTCTGCAGATGGTGCCGCATCTGCCTGCCAAGGTGCCGATTACCGCAATCACCAATTCCCTGACGCTGATGAACGCCTTGACCGGCATGCATGACGTAACGCTGATCGGTCTCGGAGGGCAATACTACAACTGGTGCAACGCATTCATGGGCCGCATGACGATCAACGAGATCAAGGCGCTCAGGGCCGATATCGCGTTGATCTCGATGTCGGCGATCAGCGACGGCACGGTGCTGCATCAGTCACCTGAAACCATCGACACGAAGCGAGCGATGTTCGATTGCTCGGTCAAGCGCATCCTGCTTGCCGATCACACCAAGTTCGAACGGCGAGCGCTTCACAGTTTTGCCGCGCTGGAGGACTTCGACGTCGTCATCGTCGACGACAAGATATCTCCAGTTCACATCGACCGGATGCGGTCGAGAGACATTAATGTTGTCATTGCTAGACCGAGTGGCGCGCGTTCATGACGAAGCGTGCGCTGTCGGTTCCAGCGGAAGTGAGAGTTTATGCCGAGTCTGCTTGGGATCGATAGCGGCCTGACCGTTACCAAGGCCGTCATCTTCGACATCGACGGAACGCCAATTGCCGTCGCGCGCCGCAAGGTCACGCAATTCATGCCGAAAGCGCGTCATGTCGAACGCGATATGGTCGAACTCTGGAACGCCACAGCTGACGCGATCCGGGAAGCGATCGCCCTCAGCGGTCGACCGGCTTCCGATATTCAGGCAATCGGCGCCACGGCGCATGGCGACGGCATCTATCTTCTTGATGGAAAGCACCGACCCCTTGGGCGCGGGATACTATCATTGGACAGCCGCGCCGGCGCTATTGTCGAAGCGTGGAACGAGAGCGATGTCGCGGAGTGTTCGATAGAGCTTACCGGTCAGGTTCCCCACGTGTCGGCGCCATCGGCGCTTCTTGCCTGGATCAGGAAGATGGAACCGGAGCGTTATGGCCGGATCGGTCACCTGATGAGCTGCAAGGACTGGCTGCGTTTCTGCCTGACGGGAGTTGCGGGGACGGATCGAACCGAGGCCAGCACCTCATTCACGGATGTCCGGACCCAGGAATATACCGGGGATGCACTGCGTATGTTTGGGCTTTCCGATCTTGACCACGCTTTGCCGCCGGCGGCTCGCTCGGACGAAGTCATCGGTGCTGTCAGCAGAGACGCGGCTTCATTGACCGGCCTTGTCGAAGGTACGCCTGTCGTTGCCGGACTGCACGATGTGACCGCGTCCGCATTGGGAGCAGGCGGCTATGCGGAGGGCGTTGTAGCCGTCATCGCCGGCACCTATTCGATTAACGAAACCTTGTCCTCAGAACCGCGCGTCGATCGCCGATGGTTCTGCCGCAACGGCATCACGCCCGGCACCTGGAACAACATGTCGATCTCGCCGGCATCGAGCGCAAACTACGAATGGTTCCTGGATCGCCTGTGTGCCGCCGAACAGACGACCGCTGCCTCGATCCATGCTTTGCTCGGACCGGAAATCGAGGCGGCGCTTTCCCGCCCGTCGACGGCGCTTTTCCATCCCTATCTGTTCGGCTCGCCTTACGGTTCTTCCGCCAGCGCCGGCTTCTTCGGCCTCGGCGGCTGGCATGATCGCGGAGATTTGCTGCGCGCCGTGCTTGAGGGTATCGCGTTCAATCACCGCATTCATGTAGACGCGCTCAAGGACGGCTTCAGCTTTTCGCAGGTCAGGCTGGCCGGCGGTGTTTCCCGCAACCCGTCCGTCGTCCAGATCTTTGCTGATGTGCTTGGAATGCCGGTAACGACGTCCCAGACCGATGAGGCCGCCGCCTGGGGCGCAGCGCTTTGCGCCGGTCGTGGCGTCGGGATCTTTGCCGACCTCCAGAGCGACCAGGGCACTGCGGCGGCGACGCAGGTTTATCACCCCGATCCAGCCCGCAGGGCGCAGTACGAGAAGCGCTTTGAGGTTTTCCGCGAGATTGCAGAGGCGATGAAGCCGCTGTGGCCGAAAATCGCCGATCTCGCATCCTCGCCCGAACATTGATTGTGAAAGACCCGCAGCGTATCGCGGGACATAGGAAGACATGACGATGACTGCCGACATGAAACAACGCCTTTCGACAATCGAAGATGGTGAGACTGACGTCCTCATCATAGGGGCAGGTATCAACGGCGCCGGGCTGTTTCGGGATTTGTCGGCGCAGGGCATCAATTGCGTTATCGTCGACAAGGCCGACTTCGGCTCCGGCACCAGCGCCGCACCTTCTCGTCTTATTCATGGTGGCTTGAAATATCTGGAGACAGGGGAGTTCGGCCTTGTCTCGCAGTCGACGCTCGAGCGGAATCTTTTGCTCAAGAACGCGCCGCATTGCGTCGAAGCTTTGCCGACGTTCATTCCGGTATTTTCATGGACGCGCGGCATATGGGCCGCGTTGCGCACGCTGTTCGGCTCGAAGACCGCGCCGAGAAGCCGCGGCGCCGTGCTCATCAAGATTGGTCTTGCGCTTTATGATTTCTTCGGTTCTCGGGATTGCACGATGCCGCGCCATCGGTTCATCCTGAAGGGTCGTGCCCGCCGGGAGATGCCGCACGTGACGTCGGCGATCGTTGCCGGAGGAATTTATTACGACGCCAAGATCAGCCGTCCCGAGCGTCTTGTCTACGAGCTTATCAGCGATGGACTTCAGACCAACCAGCGAAGCTTCGCCACCAATTTCTCGACGCTGATCTCCAGCGACGGTCGGATAGTGATTTTCAAGCAGGCGGATGGATCCGAATTTTCCGTGTCTCCGAAAATCGTTGTCAACGCGGCAGGGCCATGGATCGACAATGTCAACGAGGCGCTTGGCGCTCCATCCCGCTTGATCGGCGGTACGAAGGGATCGCATATCCTGCTCGATCATCCCGAGCTCGTCCGCAGCCTCAATGGCCACATGATCTATTTCGAGGCCGACGACGGGCGCATCTGCCTCGTCTACAGCTATCTCGGCCTCGCGCTGGTGGGATCGACCGACATTCCATCGAACGATCCCGACGGTGTGCGATGCGAGGAGCCCGAGCTACAGTACTTCCTTGATAGTCTGCGTTCGCTCCTGCCGACCCTTCGCTTCGATCGCGATCAAATCGTCTATAGCTATAGTGGCATCCGGCCTCTTCCGGCCTCCGATTCGACGGCGCCAGGGCTGATCAGCCGCGATCATTCGGCCCCAGTCAATGAACCTGCGGGTGACCGGCTATTCCCGATCATTTCGCTGGTGGGCGGCAAGTGGACGACGTTCCGCGGCTTCGCCGAAGAGATCGCCGATACGGTTCTCTCGCGTCTCGGCCGGTCGCGTGCGGTATCCACCCGCTATCTCGCGATCGGCGGCGGGCGTGAGTTTCCGGTGGATTCCAAGCAGCGGCAGGGTTGGGTCGACAAGACAGCAAGGGCAACAGCGACCGATCCAGCGCGGGTCGACGAACTTCTCGGTCGCTATGGCACCACTGCTGCAGCGATCGTGAAGTTTGAATCTCGCTATAGCGACGCGGAGCGTTTGGAGGGTGCGCCGGATTACAGTCGCAAGGAGATCGACTGGATCGCGAGGCAGGAGCTGGTCGTGCATCTCTCCGACATTGTCTTGCGGCGTACCACGCTTGCGATCGAGGGACGCCTTACAATGAAAGCCCTGCGCGCGATAGCCGACGTTGCACACCAGGCGCTTGGCTGGGACGCGGATCGGACTGCAACCGAGATCGCCGACGTCGTTACGGTGCTGCGCGATTTTCATGGCCAGGCGCTGACCGACGATGCCGCGTCCAAAAGGGGATCCACTGCTTACCCGGCAGCCAGTTAGGCGGCGCTTCAATGGCTGGTTGGCCGATAGCGATCGCCCAACCCTGAGGTGGTCGATGGAGCTAGCACCTCGCCTTCGATGTCGCCCAAACTCGCATTTACGAGTACCGTAGCGGTCATGCCTTATCCCACATTCGCATCAGTCGCGACGGGACATGTTGCGCTGCGTTGATCGTCTCCAATTGCTACCCACCGCGGCACCGCAGATATTCGATCTCCTGTCGACAAAAAATATATTATTTGAAGTCAAAAGCGGATTCCGCTACCAATTTAGGTCGCCGATGACGGCAAAACGACTTGAAACGAACGGGATTGCTGGCGTGGACAAGAGAGACAAGCAACTGACGCATAAGCGGGGGTTTGGCGTTTCGACCGTCTATGAGACGCTGCGAAACGAGATCATCGAACTCAAGCTGGCGCCGGGCAGCGCCATCGATGAACAGCAGCTGTCGGATCGGTTTGCCCTGTCGCGCACACCCATTCGCGAAGCGCTCGTTCGCCTTGCGGCCGAGGGGTTGATCATGACCCTGACCAACCGCGCGACGATCGTATCCAATATCGACTTTCTCCGGCTGCCAGAGTTTTTTGATGCATTGACCCTGATGTACCGGGTGACCACAAGGCTGGCGGCTGCCAACCATATGCCTGATGACATCGAAAAGATCCGCTTGCTACAGAAGGCCTTCGAAGCGGCGGTTGATCGGCGCGATGTGCTGGGGATGATTTCGACCAACCGTGACTTCCACGTTGCGATCGCCCAAGCCGGGCGGAACCGCTACTACGTGGAATTGTTCACCCGCCTGCTCGACGAGGGGCGCCGCATTCTTCGCCTCTATTACTCGTCATTCAATGACGTCCTGCCCCGGCAGTATGTCAGTGAACACGAGGATATGATCCGGGCAATCATCAACCGCGACTTGTTGCAGGCCGATGCCCTGGCGGCCGCGCATGCGGACCAGATCGTCAGTCAGATTCGTTCCTACATCAGCACGGACTCGCGTCAGAGCAGCGATCTCAGCCTCTAATCGAGACTTGAAAAGCATTGCCGACACCCATGATTGCGCTGCCTGTTCACGATCACTCCTGACGGGAGCCGTCTGCCGGCCGCCGACGCGCGTTTATGTGGACGACCTCGGCTCGGCTCGCCGCCGGTGCAGGGCTGCGAGCACGGATCGCTCGGATTGGACGAGATAGTGATCGAGCAACGACAAGGCTTCGGCGGTTCGACCCTCCAGAAGCAACTTGCACAGAGACGCGTTGAGCTCGACATAGGGCTCGTGCAGGTGGCCGGTATCGGTCAATTGACCGAACACAAGCCGAAGCTCGGCCATAACAAGATCGAAACAGGCACTCAGCCGAGAGCTGTCGCAGAACTCGACCATTGCGCGATGAAAATCCATGTTGAGTGTGCCGACGGCTTGCCAGTTGCCGGCGTCGCGCATGTTCTCGGCTTCGGCAATAAGCGCCTGCATTCTAGCAAGCGCTGGGTGGCCGAGCGCAGCGGCATGCACGGCACCTCGCTGGATGACGCGACGGGTGCGATAGATATCGATGACGGCGGCCTCGTCGGGTGCCGCGACAAAGGCGCCGCGATTGGGAACATGGATCAGCAGGCCCTGGCTGGCGAGGATCCGAAACACCTCCCGCAACGTGTTTCGCGAAATACCGAGTTGGCTTGCGACCTGTATTTCCGAAAGCTTCTCTCCCGGTCCGAAGTGTCCTTCGATCAGCATGTTGCGGATCTGAGCCGCCGCCTTGGAGGTGAGGGAGCCTTCTTCAATTTCGGCAAGCATGACTATCGGGAGGCTCCTTGCAAAAAGATATTGTTCAACAATCTATATTGAGTTATTGAACAATTCAATGGCCATCCGGCAAGGAGACGTTGATATGCCAAGCATCGATCTCAACAGTGATCTCGGCGAAAGCTTCGGCCCGTGGCCCATGGGAAACGACGCTGCCATGCTCGAGCTTGTCACGAGCGCCAACATTGCGTGCGGCTTCCACGCGGGTGATCCGGCCGGCATCCTGAATGTGCTGAAAATCGCGGCGAGCCGAAATGTCGTGATCGGCGCGCATGTCGGCTACCGTGATCTGGTCGGCTTCGGTCGGCGCAATATGGATCCGTCCAGCGCCGAACTGGTCGCGGACACGATCTATCAGGTCGGCGCCTTGCAGGCGCTTGCTGCCGCGGCCGGCACCAGCGTCCGGTACGTCAAGCCGCATGGAGCGCTCTACAACACGATCGCCAACGATCCGCGGCAAGCAGCCGATGTCATTGCCGCGATCAAAGCGGTCGACCCCTCCCTGACGCTGATGGCGCTAGCCGGTGCGCCGATCGTGGCACGGGCGCGCGATGCGGGGCTAACGGTGGTCTGCGAAGCATTTGCTGACCGTTCCTACAATGCCGACGGCAGCCTCGTTGATCGCCGGCTGGCCGGGGCCGTCATTCACGATCCCGAGGAAATTTCCAAGCGAATGGTGCGAATGGTTCGCGATAAGCGGATCACGACGATCGATGGAGCCGAAATCGAGTTGGATGCGCAATCCATCTGCATTCATGGCGATACGCCGACGGCGGTTGCTATCGCACAGGGTCTGCGTCGCGCGCTCGACGCGGAAGGCGTGACGCTGCAATCCTTCGTCGGCGCGTTTCATGGTTGATCGGGCAAGGATTCTGCCGGCCGGTAGCGATGCCTTTCTCGTTGAGCTCGAGGATCTGGACGCCACCCTTTCGCTGATGGATTCCCTGCTCGCACGTCAACCTGTGGGCGTGTTGGAGCTGATCCCGGGCGCTCGAACGGTCATGGTGCGTTTCGATCCCTTCAGCACCTCCCGCTTGGAACTGACCGACTTTATCCGTGGTCTCGACCTGTCGCGGGGCAGCGCTCGCGCCGGAAAATCCATCGATATTCCCGTCGTCTATGATGGCGAGGACCTGCAGGACGTGGCGGATCTGCTTGGCTGGTCGATCGACGAGCTTGTCCGCCGTCACACCGAGGCAACCTACACCGTCGCCTTTACCGGCTTCGCCCCGGGCTTCGCCTACATGACATGCGATGACCCGGAAATAGAGGTGCCTCGCCGCAAGAGCCCGCGCGTGAAGATACCGGCGGGATCGGTCGCCATAGCCGGAAAATTCGGCGGAATTTATCCGTCGGACAGCCCCGGCGGCTGGCAGTTGCTGGGCCGTACGCCGCTCGCAATGTGGGACACGACGCGCAACCCGGCTGCGCTGCTTTCGCCAGGCGATACGGTGCGATTTCGGCGCGCTGAGGCTGGCACCCACACAACGAGGGCCGCAAAGGTAGCGCCGCCCGTGCCGGCAATCTCCGCGCCTGTTATGACCGTGCTTCGCTCGGACCGGCCGGCTTCGTATCAGGATCTCGGGCGACCGAACGTGGCGAGCCAGGGAGTTGCACGGTCAGGTGCGCTTGATCGTGACGCACTGCTGTCAGCCAATCGCTGCGTCGGCAACGCCCGCGATGCCGCAGCAATCGAGATCGCCTTCGGCGGGTTGGGCGTCAGGGCAGACATGCCGGTCACTGTGGCAGTCACCGGTGCGCGTTGCCCGCTGAACATCCGCACCGCAGACGGCCGCGAGATCCCGGCGCCGTTCGCCCTGCCGTTCGCTCTCGATGCAGGCGATGAATTGACATTGGGAATGCCAACCGATGGCATGGTGAGCTATCTGGCATTGCGGGGCTGCTATGCCGTGGCTCCGGTGCTTGGGTCAGCGGCGACGGATATTCTTGCAAAGATAGGACCCGCGCAGATCGAGGCTGGGTCCGTTCTGGGTACGGCGGGCTCGGCCTCGTCTGCGGTCGACCCGTGGGGACGGGCGTTGCGGCACCTGCCGACCTCGAAGGAGATCGTCACTCTGGACGTCGTCCTCGGTCCCCGCTTTGATTGGTTTACGTCGAAAGGTGCGGAGACCTTCTGCAGTCAGGAATGGCGCGTTACCCCGCAATCCAGTCGGGTCGGAATAAGGCTGTCGGGGCAGGAGGCGATCGAACGCTCTATTTCGGCCGAACTACCCTCCGAGGGGACATTGCAGGGCGCGATCCAGGTGCCGGCGGACGGGCAGCCGGTTCTCTTCCTGGCGGATCATCCTGTCACAGGCGGCTATCCGGTGATTGCGTCGGTGGCCGAACACCACCTCGATCTCGCTGGCCAGATTCCGATTGGCGCACGCATCCGCTTCCGGCCGATCACGCCATTTGACGGGGAAGCGATCGAACTCAACGCACGCGGTGCCGTATAATTTCAGAGAAGGAAGGCCGGTCCGATGAAGAAACTCCTGATCGCAAACCGTGGCGAGATCGCCATACGCATCATTCGCGCCGCACGTGACTATGGCGTGTCGAGCGTTGCTATCTACGCCGATCCGGACGCATCGTCGCTTCATGCCGCAATGGCGGACGAGGCTTTTGGCCTTGGCCCTGGTCGGCCAAGTGAGACCTATCTCGACATTGAGAAGATCATCGACATTGCACGACGCGCGGGAGCTGACGCTGTTCACCCGGGCTATGGGTTCCTGTCGGAGCGGGCGGAATTCGCAGAAGCCGTCATCAAGGCGGGGTTGACATGGGTAGGCCCGCGCCCGGAGGTGATCCGGATGCTTGGCGACAAGGTCGAGGCGAGGCGGATTGCGCAAAAAGTTGGAGCGCCTTTGGTCAAGGGGTCCGACGGCCCGCTCGGATCGGCTGCCGAGGCCGTTGCCTTCGCTCGCACGGCCGGCCTTCCGATTGCGATCAAGGCCGCCTTCGGTGGCGGTGGACGCGGCATGAAGGTCGCTTATCAGCTCGACGAAGTCGGTGAGCTCTTCTCTTCGGCGGTGCGCGAGGCAACCGAAGCTTTCGGGCGCGGCGATTGTTACGCCGAGCAGTTCTTGAGCAGGCCGCGCCATATCGAGGCGCAGGTCATGGCTGACACCCACGGCAACATCGTTGTGCTTGGCACGCGCGATTGCACGCTTCAGCGCCGAAACCAGAAGCTTGTGGAAGAAGCACCCGCTCCCTTCCTGACTGAGGACCAATCGGACGCCATTCACACCGCGGCGCGAGCAATATGCCAGGAAGCCGGCTACACGGGCGCCGGCACCGTCGAGTTTCTGATGTCGGACGATGGCCTCATCTCGTTCCTTGAGGTCAACACCCGCCTCCAAGTGGAACATCCAGTGACGGAGGAGACAACCGGCGTCGACATCGTCATCGAGCAGCTTCGTGTTGCCGACGGTCTTCCGCTGTCTGTCAGCGACACACCGGTCGCGCGAGGCCACGCGTTCGAGTTTCGCATCAACGCTGAAGATCCCGGACGCGGCTTCCTGCCGTCGCCCGGCAAGATTTTGAGCTTTCGTCCGCCTTCGGGTCCGGGAGTGCGAATTGATAGCGGTGTGGAGTCCGGATCCGTTGTACCTGGCCTCTACGACTCGATGATGGCGAAGCTGATCGTGACGGGTGCCACCCGCCAGCAGGCCTTAGTGCGCGCGCGCCGCGCGCTTGCGGAGTTCAACATCGAGGGCGTCGCCTCGGTGCTGTCCTTCCACCGCGCAGTCGTCGATGAGCCGGCTTTCGCATCGGAGGACCGGCTGGGTGTCTACACCACCTGGATCGAGCAGGAGTTTGCAGGCATTCCCCCGGCTCCGCGGACCGAGCCTGCCGATGCCGAGTATGTTCGCGGCTTTATCGAGATCGATGGCAAACGGCATACTGTCGCCATTCCGGCAAGCTTCCTAACGCTGGCACCGGCTTCGTCCATGAAGGTAACGGGTCTGTCAGCGGCCGAAAGCAACGCGTTGAGAGCGCCGATTGCCGGCGTCCTCCGTCAGTGGCTGGTGGACGATGGTGCTGAAGTCGCCAAGGGCGACCCAGTGGCGGTCATCGAAGCCATGAAGATGGAGACACGGATCATCGCGGAGCGCTCGGGGCGGATCAGCCTGCTGGCGGAGGTCGGAGCCTTCGTCGAACCGGACGCCGATTTGGCGATGATCCAATAAGCGCTCATCGAACCCTAGTACGAGTGGAGAAACAGATTTGAAGCCGCAAGCCATAACGCCGACCCCGATTGACGCGGATGCCCGCAAGTCTATCGCACCGGTTATCTGCTACCCGGTCGAGACGCTGCCGCGTCCTGACCTGCGCGCCTATCAGGCCGTTCGCGACGATCTCGAGCTCGTCGACCGTGTTACGGTTCCTGCTCGCGATGCCGCAACCTGGATCGTTCCGGCCGGCCATTTCTGCCGGCTTCGATGCGAGGAAGGGCCGCAGGTCGGCGATCTCAACCTGTTCAACGCGAACGATATCAGCGAGCGCCTCTACACCGGCAAAACGCGGGCCCTGAACGGCACGCATGTCGGGCTAGGCGACCAGCTTTTCTCCAATTTCCCCTATATGCGACCGATCGCGACCATTACCCACGATACGCTCGATTGGTACGGCTTCGACGAGTTCGGCGGTTCCGTCCATGATGTAATCGGTACGCGCTGCGACCCCTATACCCATAATTTGCTCAGCCATGGTGGTCAGTATCATCATTGCTGCCACTCAAATCTCACGCGCGCAGTTGCGCGACACCTGGACATGCCGCTGACGCAGGCGGAACAGCATGTTCACGACGTCCTGAACGTCTTCATGTGCACCGGTTTCACGCGCGATACCGGGCAATACTTCATGAAGGCAAGCCCTGTTCGGCCGGGAGACTACCTGGAGTTCTTTGCCGAGATAGACCTGCTGGGTTGCATGTCCGCGTGCCCGGGCGGCGACTGCTCCGCGCAGCATTCGTCCGATGTGGCGCAATGCTACCCACTTGAGGTCGAAGTGCTCCGCCCCCGCCGCGTGCCCGAAGGCTGGGCTCCGCCCGCGATTAACGGCTATGACCGGACCCATGGCGCCTAACGCCCATGCTGCCACGCGATTTCCGTATGGTTTGAGGCTAGCCAAGGAAAGAGAATGAATCACACTTAGGTATAGGTGCGATTGCTCCATCGAGCGGATAAGGTCTCGCCAAAATAGACTGGGGGAACAATGTCTATAACGGCAACCATATTTCGCTCACGCGATATCGACGGTGGAGCCCACCATCGCGCATTCGGCCTGGTGGCGATTGTGCTCGCGATGGCGGTTTTCTACGTCGATACCTATACTGACATCGAAGGCGCTATTGCCGTTCTATACGTCGTTACGATGCTGCTTGCCGCGCAGGCCACAACCCGCATTGGCTTGATTGGGCTCGCTTCCGTGTGCGCGGCATTGACCCTGATATCATACGGCATGACGCATGGTGACGACGCGGACCTTCAGTCCACGGTCCGCCTCGTCGTCGCCCTAGCTGCTCTGGGTGTCACGACCGTGCTCCTGTTGAAGACGGAGGCAGCGCGGCTGACGCTCCTGTCGGCAAACTCGGCCCTCAAGGAGAGCGAGGCGAGATATCGATCGATCTTCGACCGCACGCGCGTTGCCCTTTGGGAGCGCGATTACTCGAAGCTGCGAAGCTATCTGATGGATGTCCGGGCGCAGGGTATCACGGACCTCAAGGCCTACGGGCGAACCAATCCCGCCATGGTTGACTACTGCGTGGGACTGATCCGCGTCGTCGCTGCCAACGAAGCGGCTCGCGAGATGCTGGGGCGCGGATCCGTGGGTGTCGGGGCTTTGAGCCGCTCGATCATACCCGGGCAGGAGCGTTTCCTGGAAGTCTTGCAGGCGATCATGGACGGAGCCCCGGTCTTTGAAGACAAGGTAGAGATTCGGGCCGACAATGGCGAAGAGAAGCTTGTTCTTCTCAGCATCAGCTTTCCCGAAGATCCCGCAGCCTTCAACCGCGTCGTCGTGAGCATGGTCGATGTGACCCAACGTGAAATGGAACTGAAGGCACTGGCCGAAGCGCAGGCCGAGTTGACCAAGGCCTCGAAGGCGGCAACCGTCGGTGCCATGTCCGCATCGCTCGCACACGAACTCAACCAGCCGCTCGGTGCGATCGTCGTCAATTCGCAAACGCTGCTGAGGTGGCTCGACCGCGACCCTCCGGACCTGGCGGCTGTCCGGCGTTCGGCTGAACGCATGATCCGCGACAGCCAGCGTGCGAGCGAGATCATCCAGAACACGCGAAACCTGCTTTCGCCGTCCAACAACAAGCTTGAGGATGTCAGCGTCGAAGGGCTCATCGATGAGACCATGGCGTTGATGGAACACGAGCTCCAGCGGAGTGGTACAACGCTGTTGATGGAGACATCCTCTCGTCTGCCCTCCGTCTCTGCCGTGAAAATCGAGCTGCAACAGGTGCTTATCAACCTGATCACCAACGCCATTCAGGCGATGGACGAAGCGGCAAGTCCGGAACGCACGATCACCATCGCCGCGGAGCGTCCCGATGTCGAGCATGTCTGCGTGGCGGTGCGTGACACCGGGCCAGGCATCACCGATGATGCCAAGGAAAAGCTGTTCGCGCCGTTCTTCACGACTAAGGAAACAGGAATGGGCATGGGTCTGTCCATTTGCCGCACGACTTTGGAAGCGCGTGGCGGAACGCTGGATGGAAACAATCATCCCGAGGGTGGCGCGGTCTTCGAAATGCGCCTGCTGATCAAGCCGGAGGTGGAATATGCCTGACATACGCAAACAGACTAAGGAGCCGCCTGCGCCTGTCGTTTTCATCGTCGATGACGATCTGTCCATGCGCGAGGCTCTCACGGATCTTTTCCGTTCCATGCGGTTCGACGCCGAAGCATTCGAAAGCGCGACAGCCTTCATGGAGACGGCAAACTTCAATCGCCCGGGCTGCATCCTCCTCGACGTTCGGCTGCCGGGTGTCAGCGGTCTCGATTTCCAGGTCCAGCTGGAGCGGATTGGCAGCAGGATGCCGATCATCTTCATGACGGGCTTTGGCGACATCCCGATGAGTGTCAGGGCAATGAAGGCGGGCGCGGTCGATTTCCTCACCAAGCCTTTCAAAGACCAAGACATTCTCGATGCCGTGTCCGCGGCGATGGAGCGCGACAGCGCGCGCCGGCAGCAGACGGCTCAAAGCGAAGCCGTAGCCTCCCTTGCAGACAGCCTAACGCCGCGCGAGCGCGAAGTGATGGGCGCGGTGGTCAAGGGGCTGATGAACAAGCAGATCGCCTTCGAACTTGGCATCAGCGAAGTTACCGTGAAGCTTCATCGCGGCAACGTCATGCGCAAGATGGAAGTTCGCTCGGTCGCGGAACTCGTCAGGAAAGCCGAGATGCTCGGCGACGGGGTGCGGCTACCTGTCTCTTAGTATGGTATCTTTGATCTGGGCGCAGGCGCATAAGAACGTTAGAAAACAAGCAGAAAAGGTCATCGCATTGCCCCCCGTTCCCACCATAGCCGTCGTCGACGACGACCAGGCGATCCGTGAAGCCATGGACGACCTTGTCAAATCGTGTGGCTACGAATGCCGCCTGTTTGCGTCGGCGGAAGAATTTCTGGCATTCGAGCCGCGATCGGCGATTGATTGCATGCTGGTCGATGTCAAAATGCCCGGCCTCAGCGGTATCGAGCTGCAGGCCGAGCTGAACAAGCGCTCCGATCGCCCGCCAATGATCTTTGTCACATCATACCGGGACGATCGCACGCGCAACAACGCCATGAACGGCGGCGCAGTTGCCTTCCTGGGGAAGCCTGTCGATATCGAGAAGCTGATCGGCTGCCTGGAATCTGCACTCGATCGTTAAGCGTCGCGACATGCACTGTCTCGACGTGAGAGGCGTTCAAAGGTGGCTCTTTTGCTATCCGGCAATACGCCTGTTTCGAAATGCCGGTTTCACGCAGCCGCGCGCCTGACATTGCGGCAGGCAGGCTTAGCGATGCATCGAACCGCCGTCAGGGGAACGGCGGCCGAGTTTACATCAGCTGAATCTATGCCGTCTTCTTTCGTAGCGGCTCTTCACCGATCTCAACTTCGCCGTAGGGCGCCGGGCGACCGAACAGGAAGCCTTGGAGTTCATCGCAGCCCTCGGCTGTCAGCACCCGCATTTGCTCTTCCGTCTCGACGCCTTCCGCCAGGACCGATACCTCAAGGCTCTTGCCAAGCGCTACGATCGCCCGCACGAAGGCTTTCGACTGCCTGCTGTTCTCCAGATCGGTTGTGAAACTACGGTCGAGCTTGATCTTGTCGAACGGGAAGGAGCGAAGCGTCTCAAGTGACGAATAACCCGTTCCGAAATCATCGATCGCAACCGTAACGCCGAGTGCCTTGATCTGCCGCAGGATGTGCAGAGCGCGCGCCTTGTCGCCGATGATGGCGCTCTCCGTCACTTCCAGTTCAAGCCGTGACGCCGGCAAGCCGGTCTTCAAGAGAACTGTGCGCACCTTGTCGACCAGCGCGGTATTACCGAGCTGAAGCGGAGACAGGTTGACGGCTATCTTGTCCTTGTTTGTCCAGAGGGCGGCTTCCGCGCATGCGTGCTCCAATACCCAGTCTCCGATCGCGGAAATCGCGCCACATTCTTCGGCGACCGGAATGAAAGTGGACGGAGGGACAAGCCCGCGTTCAGGATGTTGCCAACGCAGCAGAACTTCGTAACCCGTGATCGCGCCCGAGCGCGCGTCCTTCTGGACCTGGTAGGCCAGGAAGAACTGTTTTTCGCTCAGTGCGGTCCAGACATCGCGCGCAAGGGATCGCCGCTCGCGAGCCGCTTCATCCATTCCAGCCTCGTAGAAGCTGATCCTCTCGTCCGGACTTTCCTTCGAGCGGTACATTGCCATGTCGGCGTTGCTGAGCAACTTTTCCCTGTCGGTCGCATCGGCGGGGTAGACGGCGATGCCAAGGCTTGCGCCCGGCAAGATATCGAATGAACCGATCTCCGCCTTTGTGGTAAGCGCACCCATCAGGCGGTCGGCGAAGTCGCCGAGCTCGGCATCTTCGTTGAACGATTTGAAGCCTACAAACTCATCGCCGCCGAAACGTGCAACGAATTCGCCGTCGTTGGTCGCGGCGGACATGCGAGTGGAAAGCACCTTCAGCAACTCGTCGCCGACGGCGTGGCCAAAACTGTCGTTGACGTCCTTGAAGCGATCGAGATCGATGCAGATCGCCGCCACGCGGGTCTGTGTGGTTTCCGCGCGAGCAAGCACGGCATCCAGGCGCTCTTCGAAATGAGCCCGGTTTGGGAGGCCCGTCAGGGAATCGTGGCTCGCCAGATGGTTGATCTTCGATTCCGATTGGACCCGCTCGGTGATGTCTTCGATTGTCGAAACCCAGGATCCGTCGCCGATCGGTCGATGAATCGTGCGAACGGTGGTGCCGTTCTTCAGTTGTCTGGTGAGTTCGCCGCCGTCTCTATTGGTAAACAGCGAGCGGTTTTGCGCGTAGAAGCTTTCGACTTCCGCGATGGTTTCGAGGCCATGGCATGCGCGGTATTCGCAAAGTTCGCGGAAGGACTTTCCGACCAGTGGCGTGCCTTCGGGGATGTCGAAGATCTCGAGGAGGCGCTTGTTGTGGAGGACAAGCCGTTCTTCGGTATCATAGAGGCATATGCCATTCGCCATGTTGGCGAGCGCGAGCGACAGGTTGTCCGATGCCGCCTTGAGACGTGCGGCAGCTTCCATCTGCTCGGTGCGGTCGCGCGTTATCTTCGCAAAGCCGATATGGCCCTTCCGCTCGTCGTAGATCGCGTCGATGACGACATGCGCCCAGAAGCGGCTTCCGTCCTTTCGAAGACGCCACCCTTCCGACTCAAACTTACCGTCCCGTAGCGCCGTTTCGAGGCCACGCTCGGGCAGACCGGCCACGCGGTCCTCATGTGGATAGAACTCTGAGAAGTGCTTTCCGACGATTTCGGAAGCTACGTAGCCCTTGGCACGCTGAGCGCCTGCGTTCCAGTTGGCAACGCGACCGTCACGGTCGAGCATGTAGATCGCGTAGTCGGTGACGCCCTGGACGAGCAGCCGGAAACTCTTCTCTCCGGCAGCCACGGCCTTTTCCGATCGGATCGCAAAGAGCGCTGCCGTAAGGCCGGCTGCGAGCAGCGAGAGGGAGACGGTGGCAATCGTGACGATCATGATGGTCGGCGACAGGGCGGACGCCGGGAAGGCCTCTGCAGGGCCGGGCACGACTGTCACCGCGCCCATTGCAGTAAAGTGCATGAGGACAATGCCGAGCGTCAGCACGACGCTTGGGATGATGAGCCCCATCTGTCTCCGCCCCCGCCCGCAGGCAAGATGGAAAGCCGGGATCGCAAGGGCGACCGCAATGACGATGGCGCAGATCACCAAGGTTCGGTCGAATGCGATATCGCCCGGAAACTCGATCGCAGCCATCCCGGTGAAATGCATGCTCGAAATGCCGAGACCGAAAAGCAGACCTGCGGCGACATAGGCGCGCTGGCCAAGGAAGGTCGCGCACGCCGTTGCCGCCGTGGTTGCTGCCATCGCAAGCGCGAGCGAAGAGAGTGTCCGGCCCAGCTCATATTGGAAGACCGTACCGGCGTCATACGCCAGCATGGCCACGAAATGTGTTGCCCAGATGCCGAAACCTCCGGCCGCGCCGCCTGTCGCCAGCCAGGTCCATTGCGCCGCGCCTGAGGACTGCAGCGCGCGCCGCAACAGCATGACGGCCACGAAGCACGACAGCATGCAGAGCGTACCCGCAAGAACGACGAGGCGCAGGTCGTGGCTGAGAAACAGGCAGGAGATGACTTTGGACATGGATTTCTGCTGGCTGGAGGGAACCGCAACCTATGTCTACGACTATTGATCGTCGCTTAATGAAAAAACGGCATCGTTAGACGTGGTTAACGCAAGATTCCTTGGTGGCTGAACAGGGTTATCCCGACCGAGATTCTTCCGTTCGAGCAGTGCAACTCCAGGTCTGTCAAAATGGGAGGCATCGTTTTGATGGAGCGTCGAAGCCCATCTCTTTAAACGGCACTCGAAAGATACCGAATGCCATGTCTAAAGAACCCGATCCACTCCGCGAATACATGCGTGTCGTCCGCATGCTTACGATCTGCAAATCCCGATTGCTGTTGCTCGAGGCCAAGATCGAGAGCTCCATCGGCGCCGGGCGTGCATTGGCCACCAACCGTGCCAGGGCTACTGAGGCGGAGATCGAATTCCTGCTCGACGAGGGAGATCGGCATCTGGGGGATTTGCGTAAACGCTGGCAGAGGCTTCGAACCTCCGAGTGATCATTCCCCTTCGATCTGTAGTCGAAGCGAGGCGAGCGCCCGCTGGGTCTCTTCGATCTCCTTGAGGACGACGGCCTGATTGCGATGGTCAAGCCCGCCGCCTGCGATCGAGGCGTCGACGATCTCGAGTACGTCGGCAGCGCCCACGACCACCCGCGTCGCTCCTCTTTGTATCGATGTGGCCGTTTCTCGAGGTTCGGGACGCTTCGATGAAGTGAGAGCCGTCAAGAAGATAGGAGACGAGGCGTGGATCGGGAACAGCCCTGACAAGGTCGCGGATTTCGTCGGCCGAGAAGCTTGTTCTGCCGATCAGTCGCGAATGCAGTGTAGAGTAGTTCATCCCGAGAAGTCGCGCCGCAGCCTTCACCCCCGGACGCCTGTCGACGACAAGCACGGTGTAGGCGATGCTGGCGAACTCCTTGCCTCTATCTCCCATTCATCCCTCCTGGGCTCGACGCCAGCCTCGATTCAGTCGCGGCGCTTGTTCGCAATGCTCAGAGCGCGCCTGGGGCGGCCACCTGTAAGCTCTTGAAGCTATCTGCCCGCAATTCCGGAGGCGTCCAACATTTCGTCCACCGCAGCGTTCAAAATCTGCAATCAAAGCTTACCGACATCATCTTGTGCCATGCGGCGTGGCCTTGGCTCAAGGGAGGAGGGGCTGGAAGAACCGCGGGCGGGTCGGCACTGGTAGCCGTCTTGGACGGTGCCGCGCGACCCGCTCGGATGCCGTGCTTTAGGCGGTCTTCGACGGCATCATCGCTTCTGTGTTTTTGGCCGTCTTGGCAAAGCCATATCGGCTTATGGCGAGTCCACTGGCCTCGATCTCCGTCCGCCGGCCACTGACGAGGTCGGCGATCACCCGGGCGGACCCGCTGCTCATTGTCCAACCAAGTGTTCCATGGCCAGTGTTCAGGTAGAGGCCCGCGATCTTCGTCGGGCCGATAACAGGGGTGCCATCCGGAGTCATCGGCCGAAGACCGGACCAGAAGGTCGCCTTCGAGACGTCACCACCGGGGAAAAGATCGGTGACGGAGTATTCGAGTGTGCGCCTGCGAGCCTGGCCGAGGTCGTTGGTATATCCGGAGATCTCCGCCATTCCCCGACCCGGATACGATCGCCAAGGCGCGTAATGGCGATCTTGTAGGTCTCGTCCATGACCGTCGATTCAGGAGCGCGAGACGCATCCGTGATTGGAATGGTCAGAGAGTACCCCTTGACCGGATAGACGGGCAGCTTGATGCCGAACGGTTTGACCAAGAGCGGCGAGTAGCTGCCCATGGCGACGACCACGGCGTCGACAGCAACGTTCCCGGCGTCCGTCAGGACACCGCGAATCCGTCCGGCCTCCACGTCCAGACCGCGGATATCAGTGCCGTACGAGAAACGCACGCCGAGTTCTTCGGCCTTCTTGGCAAGGGCGTTCGTGAACTTGAAGCAGTCCCCTGTTTCGTCCTTGGGCGTCAGCAGGCCGCCGACGATCTTGTCGCGAACATGCGCCAGGGCCGGTTCGTAGCGAATGCAGCCGTCGCGATCGAGCACTTCATGCGGAATGCCATCCGCTGCAAGCGCTTTCACATCCTTTGCCGATGCGTCGAGCTGAGCCTGCGTGCGGAAGAGCTGCAGCGTGCCCTGCATGCGCTCGTCATATGCAATGCCCGTCTCGTTCCGCAGGTCTGCCAGCGCATGGCGGCTATAGTCGGCCAGCCGTAGCATGCGGCTCTTGTTCAGCGCGTAGCGTTCGGATGTGCAGTTTGCCAGCATCCGCGTCATCCACGAAAGCATGGCTGCATCGAACTTCGGGCGAAGGATCAGCGGGGCGTGCTCCATAAAGACCCATTTCAGGGCCTTTTGAGGGATGCCGGGGGCAGCCCATGGAGAGCAGTAGCCAAAGGACACTTCGCCGGCATTGGCAAAGCTGGTTTCCAGCGCAGGGCCGGTCTGGCGATCGATGACCACAACGTCATGCCCGGCCTTCGCCAACTGGTACGCGGAAGTAACGCCGATAATGCCTGCGCCTAGAACTGCGACTTTCATGATGCCCTCATTGGACGTGGCTCTTTCGGCCACTAGCAATACTACGATATTGACGATGATAGCGATGACCGAGCGCGGTCAAGATTTCATATGAGATCGTCCCAGCGTCCCGGGCGACATCCTCGAGTGTTTGGTTGGGACCGAGCAGCTCAACGAGAGAGCCCAGGCCGATCGCGCCTTCGGGCAAAGCGCTGATGTCGATCGTGATGCTGTCCATGGAGACACGACCGACGATCGGCAGGCGGATGCCGCCAAAATAGACCGCGCCGCGGTCGCTGAGGGACCGGGGCAAGCCATCCGCATAGCCCGCGGAAATGGTAGCGAGACGGGTCTGCTTGGATGTGACATGCACGCCGCCGTAGCCCACCTTTGCTCCCGCCGGCACGGTGCGCGTTTGAATCACGGCCACGTCGAGGCGCACGACTGCTTCCATCGGGCTTGGCTGTCCGGACGGAGCGCCGTAAAGTGCGATACCGGGGCGAGCAAGGCCGACGTTAAAGGCATCGCCAAGGAATAATCCGCCCGAATTCGCGAAGGACAGCTTGTAGCCCGGAAATTCCTTGGTGATGGCGCGGAGTTCTTCCAGTTGTTCCCAGTTCTGCGCGTTTTCCCCGTCGTCGGCGGAAGCGAGGTGGCTCATCAGGAACAGGATTTCGACGTCCGGCTGTTCGGCAATCTCCTGGGCAAGCAGGGGCCGCTCCTCGGGAGAAAGTCCCAGACGCGACATTCCGGTATCGAACTGCACGACAACAGGCAGCCGGCGTCCGAGCTTGCGCGCCGTTCTTGCCCAGTTACGCCATTGCGGAATCGAATTGATGACCGGGATGATGTTTTCGTACGCGCAGATGTCTTCACTGCCCGGCTGCAATCCGTTGAGGACGAAGATTTGCGCGTCCCGGGGCAGGGCGGGGCGCAATTTGCTCGCCTCCGCGAACTGCGCGACGAAAAAGTATCGGCAGCCGCGCTGATAGACGGTCTCCGCGACGCGTTCGGCCCCCAGGCCGTATGCGTCGGCCTTAACGACGGCTGCGGCACCCGCAGGCCCAGCCTTATGTGCGAGAGCCTCGTAGTTGCGCCCGAGCGCCTCGAGATCGATGGTGAGATAGCCGGAGGCACCCTCAGCGCCTCCCACTTCGTCTATACGCAGCTCGCCCAATCTCACGGTTTGCAAGTGTTGATCCTCCACGCTCGGAACATGGTGGAATCATATTGAAACGATCGTCGAATTTCTCATCAAAGAGTATTCGATCGTTCGAAAAACATATAAGAAGAAGAGGAATCGATTAAGTTTTAGAGGAATTCACGATGCCGTCCCTGGATGCTATCGACCGCAATATCATCCGGCTTCTCCGCCTTAACGCTCGCACGCCGAATGCGAAGCTTGCCGAGGAAGTCGGGTTGTCGCCTTCGGCTTGCATGCGCAGGATACGGATCATGGAGGAATCTGGCGTGATCCGCGGCTACACGGCGCTGGTGGATACCTCCAACGTCGAGTCGTCGATTGCGGTTATCATCAACATCACACTGGAGCGCCAGACGGAGGAAGACCTCGATCGCTTCGAGGCCGCCGCCAAGAGATACCCCGAGATCCGCGAGTGTTTTTTGATGACGGGAGGCTACGACTACCTCCTGCGTGTCGAGGTCGCGAACGCGGGCGACTTCGAACGGATCCACAAGGAAATCCTATCGACGCTGCCGGGCGTGCTGCGGATACACTCGAGCTTCTCGATCCGGAACGTCCTGGCGACGAAGCCAAAACGCAACTAGTAGGTCCTTTAGCCAGACACGCCCTACCGGGTGGCCTTCAGTGGACCAAGAGCAAACCTCGCGGTGCAGAGCGAGCATTTTCCGATTGAATTAGCAAGGATCGCTCGCTAGGGAAAGGTGACTATTCGAATCCACTTTTAATCCCGCCCCTGATGCATCGCCCTTCCACGTTCGTTTTTCAATGACTGCCGATATCGCGCGTCTCGACGAAGCATTCTTCGCCGTGCGGCTGGCATTGCACCAACGCGTCCTGCGCATCGTTCGCGACGGGGCGGTGGCCGATGAACTGACACAAGAGACCTACCTCAGAGCTCGCCGGGCAATAGCGTCGACCGTGCCAAACAATATGGAAGCGTTTCTCTGGCAAACGGCGCGTAACCTCGCGCTCGACCATATCAGGTGGTCAAAGGTACGTGCTGGCGTCCAGCCTATCGACGCGCTGGACGATAGGACCGCAGCGATCGCCGATCCACAGCCCTCCATCGAGGAAAAGCTCGTCCACCGAGACGACCTTCGCGCGTTGAGCGAGGCACTTCGAAAGCTGCCGGCAAGAGCCCAGCGTGTGTGGATCTTAAGCCGGGTCGAAGGCTGGCCATATCCTCGTATTGCCCAACACCTGGGCGTTTCGCCCAACACTGTGTTCAACGACATCAAGATGGTGATTGCCGTGCTCTACGACCTCCGAAGGAAGGATTCCCTATGACGGCATCGTGCCCTATGAGGATGACCGTGATCTGTTCGTTGCGCTGTCCGCAAACTTTATTTGTGAGAAACGCCGGCGTCGAACGTCTACATCGATGCGGCAGCCTTGCAACTCGAAGCGCGGACAAACTCGATGCGTGAAAGCTCGCGTGACGAGGACGAAATCTATCAATACGCGGACCCCATCGTCGATGAGGCCTTGAATTGGCTCGTCCGTATGGAAGCTGGCGGCACGGTCGAAGCGAGCGAGCGTGCTGAGTTCGAAGTCTGGTTGAATGCGGATGCGGCACACCGAACCGCATGGAACGAGGTACGCGATGTGTGGAGTTCGCCAGAGGTGGTCACTGCCTCGCGGCAACTCGATGCTGCCACGCCCGTAACCTCCGTCATGTCGATCCGCCGTGCCCGCCCAGGCAGATTGAAGACTTGGGCGTTGCCCCTTGCGGCCTCGCTTGCTCTCATAGTCGGGGCCTCGCATTTCGCTATGCAGCTCTTTCCGCGCATCTCCTCCGACTATTCGACGGCTGCCGGCGAACGTCGCGAAGTGACACTGCCCGATGGTTCGCTGATGGTCCTGAACACGGGCACGGCGGTCGATCTCGACTTCTCCTCTGGCCGCCGTGGCGTTCGGATCATCCAGGGCGAAGCGTGGTTCGACGTCGTGCATGACGCCGCGCATCCCTTTCACGTCGTCGGAGACTACGGTGAAGTTCAAGTGAAAGGTACGGCGTTTTCCGTCGAGGTCGAGGGGGATTCCGATACGGCGGCGCTGCAACGCGGTTCGGTCGATGTCGTTCACAGATCGGTAGAGGGACAGACCGCCCGCCTCGTTCCCGGAGAAATGGTCATCGCGTCAAAGCAATCGCTGTCGCCGGTGAGCGAATTCGATGTGGATGATCGGTTCGCCTGGCTTCAGGGTCGCATCGTCATCGAATCCCAGCCGTTCGATGCTGCGATAGCCAAGCTTGAGCGCTACTTCGGCGGCAGGGTGCTTGTTCTCAACAATCGCCTTCGAAATATCGTGGTGAGCGGCGACTACAGGACGGATCGCGCGGAGACGGCGATCGACGGTCTTACCGCTGCGGCCGGTGGAACCGTGACACGACTTCCTGGCGGCATACTGGTGATCCATTGAGAGCCAACCACGACGTAATTTTGTGAGTGGAAGTCGGCCGCTCGCCGCCCCGCATTCCGCCGCCGCGAAAATTATGACAATTATTATCAACTTTATTTGTGAGATCCAGGCGGGTCGAACGTCAAGCACTACGGGAAGGCCATCAGGAAACTGTCGGCCGGGCGGGCAGGGAGGGCTCGTCGACGTGTTCAGGTAGTGCGATCGCCGCAAGGCGAGGCGTTCAGGAGTTGAAAATGGCAGTGCAGGCAGGACCTCAACGCGCAATCAGACGCGGATGGAGGTTGGCAATTCTTTTGGCTTCGTCGACCCTGATTGCGTTCCATCCCATCTCGTCGATGGCGCAGGCGCCGATATCCTCAGTGACGGCGCAGGATATCGAGTTCTCCATTCCGGCACAGTCTCTTGCAAGCGCCATCAAGCTCTTCATCCGCATCACAGGATGGCAGGTCGGTTATCCTTCTGCTCTGGTCGACGGTCTTCAGTCGCGCCCGGTGTCCGGTCGTCTGTCTCCCCAGGCGGCCTTGGCAACGATGCTTGCCGGCACGGGGGTGAGCGTGCAGGTGACCGGACCTGAGACCGCGACGCTGGTCGGGGGCGGGTCCGAGAGCGGTTCCGCCGAGGAGGACGGTTTCGTCCTCAATCCCATTATTGTCAAAGGCGTCACCAAAGGGGTTCGTCTCGGATCGGACAGTGTCGCGGATACCGGCACGACCACGATCAGCGGCGGCCAGATCGAAGCTCGTTCGATCGGCAACGACGCCAACGACATCCTTCGCGACATGCCGAACGTCCAATATCAGAACGACATCGATGACGATGCGGGAATTACCGACCAGAGCGTGATAGATTTAAAACCGCGCGAGGTCCGTATCTCCGGAGCGCGCGTATATGAGAACAACTTCATCCTTGATGGAATGCCCATCAATACGCTTACCGGTACTGCGGAGAGCGCCAACAAGGAACTTGAGGACAGCTACACTCCCCCCGATCAGGATCAGATCTTCGGCCTTCATTCGCAGTCCGTCTACGTGCCCACGGATTTCGTCGAGAGCGCGACCCTCATCGACAGCAATGCTTCGGCGAGCTACGGCAATTTCCAGGGCGGCGTCGTTTCCTACAAACTGCGCGAGGCGGCCAACGATCGCTGGCACGGCAGCGTCTCCACCGACTTCACCACGAGCGACTGGGCGGGCTACCATATCGGAACGGAGGACGGGCTCAATCCGAACAACGTCCAGCGCCAGGACTATCTGAAGCGGCGCACAGCCTACGAAATCACGGGTCCGATCACCGACAATATCGCAGTTCTCGGGCAGTACAGCACTCAAAGCGCGTCGACCACGAAGGACAAATATTATCGGTACACCGAGACAGATAGCGTTCGAGAAGATTCCAAGAACAAGTTCTACCGCGCGCAGGTGAAGGCCGAGACCGACATCGGCGACTTCACCCTGGAAGGCGCCTATACCGATTACGATCAGGTTTGGGAGAATGCCGGCTGGCGCAACATGCAGGTCAATCAGGCCGCACGCGGCCTGACCTCGAAGCTTGAGCATAACTATGATTTCGCCGACGGCAGCCTGGGCGGTGTCGAGTTCTCGAATATCAAACTGAACTCGAAACTCACTTATGGGAGTTCCAGAAGCCTCAACGACGTCAACGGCAATATCGGCCGCGCCTACAAGCAGTCGGTGGTGAAGAGCAAGGTCGTGACATGGGAGGCGACTGAGCTATCCGATTGGTGCCGGACCGATCCGTCCGTCACGATTAACACCATCTGCTACGAGGGTGCGACCGGCGACAAGGACCAGGGGCAGAACCAGGTGAGCTGGTCGCAGGAACTGACCGCCGATGTCTGGCAAGGCAGCCTGAAGCTCGGAGCCTCCTACACTTACACCGACGCGTATCGTCGTCGCTCCGAGGACGCGATCTACTACGGCGTCTATACGACCTTGGGCGATGTAACCGGCATATCCGCATTCAACTGCAACACGCAGGATGAATGCAGCAACGAGATGTTCGCGAGCAACAAGGCCGTCTACAAGGCCTATAACATTCATGCCTATCTGAACGAGTTCTCCACGTATGGGGAGCTTGAGCAGACCTGGGACTGGTTCAATATCCGCGCCGGCACCCGTCTATCCTACGACGACTACATGAAGAACCTCGATATTTCTCCACGCGTCGTCGCGACCATCACTCCATGGGACGACTTCTCGATCTCCGTCGGCGCCAACCGCTACTACAACGCACAGAGCCTGGCTTACGCGATCCGCGACCAGAGGCCGCGGTCCCAATCCTATACTCGAACCCAGACCAGCGGCACCGTGAATGACTGGAAGATGGCCGTGGTGACGGGCAATCTCGGAGACAGCGCGTCGGGTCTCAATACGCCCTATACCGACGAACTCGCTTTCAGCATATCCGGCGTAGAGTCCCTGTTTGACGGCGAATGGAGGATCCGCTTCCTCGATCGCCGGTCGAAAGACCAATATGCCTCCACGAAGACCGGCAATAACTATACGCTGAGCAACGATGGCACCGGAGCCTATCAGTCGGTATCGGCCGAGTACTCGAAGGACCTGGAAGCGCCTGATGTCGCCGGTCTCGAAAACCTTCGCTTCAATGCTTCGGCGACCTGGTCTCGCAGCGAGGTTTCCAACGACAGCTACTTCGAGGATTCCCTTGAGGACGACTACATCTGGTACAAGGGCAAGTCCTACACCCGTGCCGGCTTCAGCGTCGTGACCGGAAACATGGACATTCCGATCCGCCTGCAAGCCGGTCTTTCCAGCTCTTGGCTGGAGGACGCGCTCACCGTCGATGTCGCTGCAAACTACAATCTCGGCTACACCGGTGCCAAATACACCGACGAGAACGTCACCGTCGACGGCAAGAGCCACGAGATCTACGAGGACTTCGATTTCGACGCCTTCGTCACGTTCAATCTTTCCGCCAGCTACCAGGTGTACAAGTCTGATATGGCCGGCCTCAGCCTCAATGTTCGTGTCGACAACCTGTTCGACAATCTCGGCAACGCCACGGCATCGACGACCAATCCCTGGCTTATCGGTCGCACCGTGTGGGTCGGCGCAAAGGCAACCTTCTGATGATAGGCTTCATTATTCGTGCGGTTTTTGCCGCTCTCATCCTCCTTTCCGTTTCTTGCGCCATGGCGGATGACGCCCAATGGGATCCAAAGCTGACCAGGGGAACGCTGGACAACGGTCTGAACTACGTCCTCTACGACAGTGGTCGTCCTGAGGACCCTTTCAACATTCGCCTCATCGTGCATGCAGGATCCGTCGATGAGGACCAGCCTAGTGGCATCGCCCATATGCTGGAGCATATGGTGTTCCAGACGACCGAAGCGCATCCGGAAGGCATGCACCGCTATATCCAGTCGATCGGCTGGCGACAGGGCGTGCAGGTCAACGCGGTCACCCGCGAAAGCGAGACGCAGTACATGGTCCGAACGCGCCCCCACGACGCGCTCGACCTTGTCGGGTCGCTGGCATTCACCGCTGACCTTGCGTTCGGCGCGGAACTTCGTGCCGACGACTGGTCGCGGGAGCGTTCGATCATTCTCGAAGAACTTCGACAGGGAGATAGCGTCGCGGATCGTATCAGCCGGCGGAAGAAGGCGGCGCTCAGAGTCGGCTCACGCTACGTGGAGCGCTCGACGATCGGAACACGTCAGAGCATCGAGACCGCGTCCATCAAGGACATTCGCGCCTTCTACGATCGCTTTTACGTCGCGTCGAACATGACGTTGATCGTATCCGGACACATCGACAAAGCTTCGGCGGAAGCCGCCATCAAGCGTTTGTTTGGAACCGCTCCGAAACGGCCGAAGCCGGATCGATCCTATGTCGACCTTCCGTTGAAAAACGGCCTCAGCGTCGGCATGGTACAAGATTCTGCAGGAACATCGTCACAGACCACCTTCGCCTTCCGCATGGCCATGCCGGATCGAACCAGTGAGGACGGGCAGTTCGCATACTTGCAGAAGTACCTGCTGACACGCCTCATTCGCGATGCCATACGGGATCAGGAGCCACACTATGCCAAAGCGGTGAAGAGCATGGGTTTCGTCGCGCAGGAAACCACCGAGCATCGGCTCATCCTGGCTTTCAGTGCTGGCGGCCAGGAGCATGATTCCGCGCTGAAGGTCGTGCTCGAAGTAATCGAACGCCTGCGGCGAAACGGTATCGATGCCGACCGGTTCGAAAAGGAACTCGCTGCGGCGCGGCGCGTCAATGAGTCGAACATCGCGGCCGCAGCCAATCGGACCTACGCCGAATGGGAGGATCGGATCGCGTCGGCCGTCCTTATCGGCTCTGTCGTCGATGATCCCGCCGCGCGGTCGGCGCGCACCCGCAAACTGCTTGATTGCATGAGATTGGCTGATCTCGAGCGCCGTATGCGCGAAATGCTCAGCACGCCGGACCAGGTTCTGTTCTACCAGGCTCCCGGCAGCGTCCAGCTCACATTGCCTACGGTTGCAAAGGTTGAGGAAATGCGTGACGCGCTATCAGGCATGGAGAAACTTCCAGCGCTTCCGCCAGTTGAGAAGATCGTGGAGGCTCCTGAGGCTCCAGCTCCACGCTTGCCTTCGACCGCGGTCGTTGCGAACTCCGGGTCAATTATCTCCGAACGCCGCTTGAAGGATCCGGAGATCATCGAATGGTCGTTGTCCAACAGCGATCGCGTCGTCTGGCTGGTGCGAGATACACCCGATCACAAGGTCTATTTGTCGGGCCAAACGCAGGCGGGCTTCGACAACGCCGAATTCGGCAGCCTTGTCTCGCAGACCGCCATTCAACTGTGGACGCAGAGCGGCTATCGCTTCTGGACGCAGGACGAATACGAGCGTTGGAAGAAGGCCCAGCCCGCCGGTTTGGCGTGGAGCTACGCGCTGAACTCCAGCGTGCTCAATGTTGCCGGTGTGGCAAGCCCGGAGATGCTGCCTGAGCTATTCAAGCGGTACGCGATGGATGTCGCGTTCGGCGATGTGCGCGAGGAAGCGATGGAAGAGGTCCGTGATGACCTCGTTTCGCTCGACCATCGGCCCGATGATTTTTCCCGGTTGCTTTATGGGGAGGTCGAGAAGCCGGGAGCGGAGCAGTTGGCGTCCATGACGGCGGATCGGCTCAGTGTTGCTGCAAGGGCGCTGTTGGCGCAGCCCGTCCATTGGTTCGTCGTCGGCCCGGCGCCGACAGACGAGACACGCGGTGCTTTCGCGCAAAGGATCGGCTCGGTCGCGCGGGCGCATGCGCTGACCCCGGCTCCGGCTTTGCAGAGGCAGGGGTATCGGGTCGAGCGCGTCAGCTCCGATCGACCCGATCGGTCGCAGGTGCGGATCTCCTTCTTCACCCCTCTGGATTGGACACCCGAGGCGAGCTTTCTCGCTTCCGCGCTGACGCCCGTGACGCAGCAGGCGCTGAAGAACGAACTCCGCTACGAGCTCGGTGGTGTCTACACCCTGAAGTTCGAACTGGAATTGGACGCAGCGACAAACCGGGCCATCGGCACTCTGTCCTTCTACTGTGCACCGGGGCGGGAAGAGGAACTAGCGGATGCGGCAGTGAAAGTCCTGGCGGGGATGCCCGGTATTGCTGCCGGCACGGATACAGCGCGCATCAAGGCGGACATAGACTTTGCCGAAACCGGGCGCCTTGCGGATCCGAATACCTGGTTGCGGCGGTTGGCGTTGAGTTATCGCAGATATGGCGATGCCGAGTATCTGCAACGGATGCACGGATTGTCTCGCCAGCTGACGAACGCTGTGTTTGCCGCGCAGGCAAAGGAGATATTCAAGACCTCAAATCTGGCCCTGTCCATCGCTTCGCCGGGCGGCGATGCGCAGGAGCCGTAAGAGGCTTCTATTGCCTGCAGGCATGCCGGTTAGCATTTGCGTCGCGGCCAGAAGCGCTCAGGCGGCATGGATTTCCTCGCTAGTCGAGGGGCGGCGCGATGCCGCCCCTCGACGGTTAGACCTGAGCCTGGCCGCCATCCGCGAACAGTTCCGCACCGTTGACGAAACTGGAGTCGTCGGATGCGAGGAAGAGGGCGGCCTTTGCGATTTCCTCCGGTTCGCCAACGCGACCGAGCGGGATACGCGAAGCGAGGTAATCGAGGAGGCCCTGCTGCTGTGCCTTGTCGTCACCGGCCAGCTCGACCAGGCCGGGCGTGCGTGTCGCACCGGGCGAGATCACGTTGACGCGGACGCCGGTGTCCTTGAGGTCAAGCGCCCACGAGCGAGCAAGGTTGCGGACGGCTGCCTTGGAGGCGGAGTAGACGCTGAAGGCGGCAGTGCCTTCGGTGCCGGCCGTCGAACCGGTCAATACGACCGAAGCCCCCTTGCCGAGGAGCGGCAATGCCTTCTGAACCGTGAAGATTACTGCCTTCACGTTGCGACCGAAGGTGTCATCGATCTGCTCTTCGGTGATCTGACCGAGGGGAAGCATTGTGCCGCCGCCGGCATTGACGAAAAGCACATCCAGTCGGCCTTGCTCTGCTTTTACCTGTGCGAAAAGCTTGTCGAGGTCCTGGTTGTTGCTGGAGTCTGCCTGAACGCCGATGGCAGCGTGGCCGATCTCGGCGGCAGCCTTGTCGAGGGCGTCCTTGCGCCGACCGGTGATATAGACGCGGGCGCCTTCAGCCGCGAAAAGTTTGGCGGTTGCGAGCCCGATGCCGCTGGTTGCACCGGTGACGACGGCGATCTTGTTTTCAAGGCGGTTGGTCATGTTGGTCTCCTGTTGTTGGACGTGTTTGAGGGTTCGTCCGAGCACGCGCGGACGGTTGGGGTTTCAAATCTGTTCGGTATGGGGCGATGGCCTGAACTCTTAGCCGCTTCGTCGCCGTCCGATGACTAGGAAATATGCCGTCAGGGCGGGGGTGAGAAGTCGCCGGCCATGGAGAGATTATCCATGGGTATGGATGATCTCCAACGTCTTCGGGACGCGTGAGTCATATGCCTCGAAGATGCCAGCGGCCCAGTCGGAAAAGGCTCTCAGCCTTGGGTTCGGAAATCTGTCGGCCGGGTAAACGAGATGCAGCACGTGGTTCGCGGGCTTCCATTCGGGCAGCAGCTCGATAAGCGTACCGTCCTTGAAGTGCGGACGGGCGAGAAAACCGAAGGTCTGCCCGATCCCGAGGCCAGCAAGCAGCGCGCTGAGATGCGCCGTGCTTTCGTTTACCGCAACCCCCGCAGTCGCCAGCAGCTCGTTGCTCTCTTCCGATTTCTGAAAGCGAAGCGGAAAGCGTTTCCCGCTTGATGCGGAAAAATAACTGACGACCCTGTGTTCCTCGACGTCGCGCGGGTGTGAGGGCCGCTGTCTCGATTGAAGATAAGACGGTGCGGCGCATAACACGTAATCGAGTTCGCAGAGCCGTTTTGCCTTGAGGGACGAGTCAGCCATCTCGCCACCTCGGATGACGCAATCTATGCCTTCTCCGATCAAATCCGCGGAACGATCGCTTACCCCAAGCAGAAGGTCGATTTGCGGAAACCTTGCCTGGAACTCGTCCAGCGCCGGTATAAGGATCTGGTTTGCAAGAACCGATCCGATATCGACACGAAGACGTCCCTTTGGCGTGCTGTGCGATCCTGCTGTCGCCCCATCCATGTCATCGAGGTCCGCCAGCAGGCGAAGCGCCCGTTCATGGTAGGCGACGCCTTCCTGCGTCATCGTCACCGCGCGCGTTGTACGTGTGACGAGTTTCGTCCCGAGATGCGCTTCCAGATCCTGCAGCATTTTGCTAACCGAGGACCGAGGAAGGTTCATCGTGTCGGCCGCCTTGGCAAATGATCCTGCTTCGGCAATGCGAACGAACGCACGTATGGCAAGTAGCTGATCCAACGAAAAATCCTGTGCATGTTCGACTGGGGTTGAAACAAGCGGCAGCGCCACAAATCCCACGCTAACCTCTCTTAGCCAGGTTTCCCATGCAAGTTCTTGTGCGGGATTAACGCTGCCTTTGTTCAATCAGCCGATCGCCGGAAAGGCCATCAATGGGGATGCGTTCGTAGGCGAGGGGCAGGCCGCTCTGATGACCGCGGCCTGCCCGGTGATTGGTTCTACTCAGCTGCGCGGCGTTCACCGCCAGCTGTACGAATGCTCCTTTGGAAACGGTTCGGTCGCAACCAGAAAAATAGAGGAAGAGCGACAGTAGCCCTTGCTCTTGTGTTTTGAAGCAGTAGAGGAGACCGTAACCGCCGACGTGACGGAACCTCTGGCTGCCGAACTGGACCCTGTCCGGGCGAAAATCATGCCTGAACGCCTGCTTGTGTTGCGATGACAGGCGCCACCGTTTCAATCATGTTGCAATGGCAGCAGCGCCGCAGTTTGCCAGGTCAAACACCTTTGCGCTTTCCCTTTGGCTTGAAATCCACCAGCAGTGATTTGAGTTCCAACTCGCGCACCCTCCGAGCAGCTTCGCCAGGCTCGACCCAAGCTATCCGGCGCTGTCCCTTCTCCTTGAACGCGTCCTTCTGTTCCGCGACCTCGATCTGGAATAGGTCGACGATCGTTGGAACAACATCACCGTTGTCGAGAAACTTGAGGTAAGTATACCGACCTATGGCGGTCTTATGCACGGCACCCTTGACGCCAGCTTCCTCCCAAGCCTCGATCGCTGCCGCCTCGTAGGGCTTTTTCTTTTTCATCGGCCAGCCTTTGGGCACAATCCAACGGCCAGTGTCTCGCGACGAGATGACGAGGATCTCAATCTTCGATGACCCGCCCACGTAGCGAAAACAGACCGCACCATATTGCTGCCGGAAAGCGCCGGAGAACAACTTCTCCGGCTCGTCAGCGAGTTGCGCTAGCAAGGAGGGCCGCGTCTTCTTTCCTGGCATAAGCATCATCCATGAACCGCCAGGACAAAATCCGCAGGATCGGAAGTACGATGGCGGTTTGGTGGAGACGAAAACTGCGTGATTCTTGATTTTCCTCAGGGTTGGCGTTCGTAGCCGACACTGTCTGTGAAAGCCGCCTCTTATGCGCTGCGATATATCAGATCCGGTGAAACGATCCATTCGCCCTGACACAGCGCCGTAACATCAAGGCGACCTCCGTGGTCGCGCCTCGCAATGCCCACAAAGCGGTATCGACGTCCACGTCGATCGATGACGGCTTCTCGGACCGAGCGGTCTCCTAGCTGCGCGATCACCGGTCCGCTATGGTTTGCGACGTCGAGCACGAAATACTCGTGCGGCATGCTACGACTGACCATCAGGTGCGAGCCTTCGCTTTGAGCGCTTCGCGTTTTGATTGGCCATAAACGCGGTTCTCCCCTTTCTTGATCACCTTACGTTTCTTCCTAATTTCGACGACAAACTGTCTGGCTTGGGTATTCATCATTCGTCCTTTTATGACTGAATTGGGCGAAGGTTTGGCCGTACCGAAACCCGTGGTGACAACTGTGTGAGAAGATGCGCAATAGCGCATAGGCGTTCCATTCGATGGGACGCTTGCGGAGATTAAAATCTCATAGGCAAACGCTGGCTTGTCGCGCTTGACAGAGTAGTCAGGCTTTGAGAACTTTGCGTCATGGGGCAGCGATCGCCCCACGAGGCTACGGCCGAAGAATCGCGTCCTGTAAACCCGCTTCAACGGAGGACGCGCCATCATGCCGTCATTTCTTGAAATCACATCAGATAAACTCAGCCGCATCGTCGGAACGCCCGGCGCCCCGACGCTTGTCGACGTCCGGATCGGCGAGGACTTCAATGCCGATCCGCGCCTTCTTCCCGGATCGATACGCCGCGACTACCGCACTGTGGAGGAATGGGGGGCGTCGATTGGCGACCCTGCAGTCATTATCTGCCAGCAGGGCCGCAAGCTGAGCCATGGCGTTGCCGCCCATCTCCGACACGCCGGTATCGGCGCCGAAGTGCTTGAGGGTGGCTTCGAGGCCTGGCGGCACGCGGAGGGACTGCTTGTTCCGGAAGACAAGCTGCCGCGTCGCGACGGTCGGGGCCGCACTGTCTGGGTGACGCGCTCGCGTCCGAAGATCGACAGGATCGCTTGCCCATGGTTGATCCGACGCTTTGTCGATCCGAATGCAGTCTTCCTCTTCGTTCCTGCCTCCGAGGTATCTCTGGTCGGCGAACGCTTCGGCGCGGCTCCCTTCGACATCGAGGACGTGTTTTGGTCCCACCGGGGCGAACTCTGCACCTTTGACGTAATGCTTGAGGAATTCGGGTTGAAGTCCCGGCCTCTCCTGCATCTGGCCGCTATCGTACGGGGCGCGGACACCGGACGGCCCGATCTGGCCCCTGAAGTTGCCGGACTGCTTGCGGCCTCGCTTGGTCTGTCTCGCATGTACAACGACGATCTGGAGCAGTTGGAAGCGGGCCTGACATTCTACGACGCCTTCTATCGGTGGTGCCGGGACGCGACCAGCGAAACCCATAACTGGCCCAATGCCAAGGCGGGCCAGTGACATGGCGACGATCATCAACGAAGGCGCGGGGACGCCCGACACGGACGAACATGCACTGCCGTTTTCCGAAGCGCTGAAGGTCTGGGTAAGGGTAGCAGCACTGAGCTTCGGCGGACCAGCTGGCCAGATCGCTATCATGCACAGGATCCTCGTCGAGGAGAAGCGTTGGATCGGCGAGGAGCGGTTTCTCCACGCCCTGAACTACTGCACGCTTCTACCCGGCCCCGAGGCGCAGCAACTGGCCATCTACATCGGCTGGCTTCTGCACAAGACCAAGGGTGGCATCGTCGCCGGAACGCTGTTCGTTCTTCCCGGCGCGGTCGCAATCATGGCGCTGAGTTGGATCTACGCCGTTTTCGGAAACGTCGGCGCGGTGCAGGCGCTGTTCTTCGGACTGAAGGCGGCGGTCCTTGCCATCGTACTCGGGGCAGTTCTCCGTATCGGCAGCCGTTCGTTGAAGAACAGGGTCATGATCGGGCTTGCCGCCGCTGCCTTCGTTGCCCTCTGGCTCTTCCAGGCACCGTTCCCTTTGGTGGTTGTAGTGGCGGGCGTGATCGGCTTCATCGGCGGCAAGATGGGTTGGGCTGCGTTTTCCGCGGGCGGAGGTCATGGGAAGATCGGCGGCAAGCAGGTCGCCGATGCCGACAGCTTGCTTGGCGAGAGCGTGCCTGCCCATACGCGTCCGAATGCCGTCTGGTTGCTGAAGGTAGCAGTCTTCGGTGTGATCTTATGGTTTGGACCCATCATTTTCTTGTTCGCGTTCCTCGGTTCCCACAACGTCTTCTCCGACATAGCAGTGTTCTTCTCGAAGATGGCGATGGTGACCTTCGGTGGCGCCTATGCGGTCCTCTCCTACGTGGCGCAGGAGGCGGTCAACCACTATGGCTGGCTGAGGCCTGGCGAGATGCTCGACGGCCTCGGCCTTGCGGAGACGACGCCCGGCCCGCTGATCATGGTGACGCAATTCGTCGGGTTTATGGGCGCCTACCGTGCGCCCGGCGGTCTCTCGCCATTGCTCGCCGGAACGCTCGGTGGCCTACTGACAACGTGGGTCACCTTCGTCCCTTGCTTCCTGTGGATTCTGCTGGGCGCTCCGTTCATGGAGACATTGCGCCGGAACAAAGCTCTGTCGGCAGCGCTCGCGGCCATCACCGCGGCTGTGGTGGGGATCATCCTGAATCTGGCCGTTTGGTTTTCGCTCCATGTCCTGTTCTCCGACGTCAGGAAGGTGAACGGCTTCGGAATGACGCTCGACGTACCCGTGCTGAGTTCCGTCAATCTGCCTTCATTGATCCTCACGCTTGCGGCCGTCGTCGCCGTCTTCCGATTCAAAGTCGGAATGCTGACGGTATTGGCTGCAAGCGCGCTTATCGGGCTGGCCTATGGCCTGACGTTCGGCGGTCATGCCTAACCGTTGACATATTGTGGGCTTGGAAGTGACTGGAAATCCATTGGGCAGTTCATCGCCGAGATAGAGATGGCTGATATGTCGCGACGACGCCACCACGCTGGCCCGCGATTGGGTCGCCACCGGCTTTATCTTCCATTTCGAGCGTGAGGTATTCGCCGATGGTTGGCCTGATCGCACGAGAAGCGACAGCATCAACGCGGCGGCAATCAACACGGCTCCCAACGGCACTGGTACGTCCCAGGGATGACGCGGCGCCCACATGGCCCGATCGGCACGATGAGCTAACATTCGTGCCGATTGGTTGCTGTCGAGCTTAATGAGCTCCGGCTCCACCGCCTGCCTTCGGCTTCTGCGTGAAGAGCAAGGCGATGGCCGCCGTGGCAAGCACGATACCGATCACCGCGAAGGTGTCGCTGAAGGCGATGATCAGGGCCTGGCGCTTGACGATCTTGCCGAGCGCCACGACCGCCTGGGCGGCAGCCTTGGTTTGGTCGGAAAGGCCATGCGACAGGAAGTATCCCGTAAGCTGATCGAGACGCGCCTTCACCTCTTCCCGGCCGACCGACACCGATTGGCCGATGATGTTCGAGTGAAACTGCTCGCGCTTCGTCAGGACCGTACCGAGCGTTGCGGTGCCGACGGCGCCACCGAGGTTTCGCAGCATGTTCGTGAGACCTGAGGCGGCTGCGGCGTCGGAAGGTGCGATGCCAGCGGTGGTGATGGCAGTGATCGGCGTCAGCACAAGTGCCTGACCGATGGCGCGCACAATGTTCGGGATCCAGAACTGGTCGCCGGCATTGTCCGCGGAGAGCATCACGTTCATGAAGCAGCTGACGGCAAAGATACTGATGCCGAGGAAGCCAATGTAACGGGCGTCGAACCGTTTCATCATGATCGGCACGAGCGGGATCAACAGAAGCTGCGGCAGGCCGGTCCAGGCAAGCACGTTGCCGATCTGCTCGGCATTGTAGCGCTGCACCTGGCCGAGATATTGCGGCAGGATATAGACGGTGCCGAAGAGCGCCACGCCCACCAACACGTTGACCAGAACGCCGATGCCGAAGTTGCGTTGCTTCAGCAGTCGCAGCTTGACGAGCGGCTTTTCGACCGTCAGCTCGATCCAGATGAAGGCAGCCAGGAATGCAATTGCGACAATGCTGAGCTTGAGGATGAAGGGCGACGAGAACCAGTCGTCCTTGTTGCCCTCTTCCAGGACCGTCTGCAGTGCCGACAGGCCGATCGCCATTGTCACGATACCCGCCCAGTCGCCTTCGCGCAGCAGCTTCAGTTGCATCGGCTGTTTCTCGAGCGTGGCGGCGAGTGCGATCGCCATGATCGCGCTCGGGATCGTGTTGATGAAGAAGATGGTTTGCCAGCCGTAATTCTCGGTCAGGTAGCCGCCGATCGTCGGGCCGATTGCCGGCGCGAAGGTGACGGACAGTGCAAAGATCGCAAGACCTGTCGGCTGCTGTGCCTTCGGCAGCTTGGTAAGCACCATGGTAAAGGCCATTGGGATGAGCACGCCGCCAGCAAAGCCCTGCAGCCCGCGCAGCACGATCATGGAATTCAGGTCATGCGCGAAGGCACAGGCCATCGAAAACAGCGGGAACAGGATCGTGTTCACGAGCATGTAACGACGGAACGAGAAGACCGAGCTGAAATAGGCCGTCAAGGGAATGACGATGATTTCACCGATAAGATAAGAGGTTGAAATCCAGGCGCCGTTGTCGACGCCGGTACCGATGCCGCCCTCGATGTCGAGAAGCGAGGCATTGGTGATCTGGATGTTGAGGATCGCCATGAAGGCGCCGATCATGCCGGCGAGTACGGCGATCCATTCTCTGGTCCCGGCCTTTGGCGAGACAGCGATCGGCCTTGCGGTCGCAGGTATTGTGGCAACGGTGGACATGACACGGCCCTCCTGGCCATTCGCGATCAGCGATCGCGGTTGTCGTTTGCCTATTTCGTATCGATGCTCGGCTGAACTGACATGCCGGGCCTCAGGTCGCCGGAAGCGGTGCTGTCGGCATCGAGTACGATCCGAACCGGAATACGTTGCACGACCTTGGTGAAGTTGCCGGTGGCGTTGTCAGGCGGCAGCAGGGCAAATTCCTGGCCACTTGCCGGAGCGATGCTGTCAACGCGACCGTGGTAGGTGCGGCCCGGATACATGTCGACGTCGATATCGACAGGCTGGCCGGGACGAACGTCCGTCAGCTGCGTTTCCTTGTAGTTCGCGACAACATAGGCCGCGCTGGTCGGAACAACCGTCATCAACTGGGTACCGGCCTGTACATACTGGCCGACCCGCAAGGTACGATTGCCGACGACGCCGTCGATCGGCGCAACGATGCGCGTATAGGAAAGGTTGAGCTCTGCTTGGCGGGCCACGGCTTCGACGCGTGTGACCATGGCTTTAGCCTGCGCCAGTTCGGCGGTGAGCAGATCGAGCTGCTTCGTCGCACCTTCAAGAGAGGCAGTATCGCGGGCAGTGGTCGCACGGATCGCGGCGATCTGCGAAGCGGCCTGTTCGGCTGCCTGCACGGCAGCATAGCCGTTGACGGCAAGACGCGAATAACGCTTGTCGTTCTGCTCCGCGAAGGCCTAGTTGGCGGCATCGATATCGATCGAGGCCTTGGCTGCGACAATCACCGACTTCTGCGTTTCGAGGGCTGCAGCCTTTGCCTGCACGGTCGCCTTGGCTGCATCGACGTCGGCGCGAGCCTGATCGACTGCCGCCTGATAGTCCCTGTCGTCTATCGTCGCCAGCACCTGCCCTGCTTTGACGGCCTGGTTATCGCCGATCGCGACGTTGGAGAGGTATCCGGAAACCTTGGGGGCGATCGCGCTGCTATCGGCCTTGATATACGCGTCATCGGTTGAGACATGGAAGCGCCCGACTGTCCAGTAATCGTGACCGTAATAGGCCCGGCGGCGATGACACCGAGCGCAACGGCACCGAGAAGCGCCGTCTTGAAACCAGATCTGCGCTTTTCGCCAGTCGCCGGCGAAGGAAGCGTGGGCGCTTCGGTGGTTGCTGGCTGTCTCGCTTCGAGGCTCTCTGGCAGCTTCTCGGCGGTAGGCGCCGTGCGCTCCGTCTTGGTCGTGAGGGTGACGACGTTCTCGTCCATTTTCGTGTGCTCCGATGTGCGTGGCGGCCATTCGTCACGATTAGGAAAACTATTCTTTTCCAAAATACGCCGAGTTTTGGAGGCGTCAACACATTTTGGAAAATAATCGTCTTCCTATTTTGACGAATCCGTGAATGCAGCGTTCGAAATTTTGGAAACTTGATATTTTCCGAATATGCCGTACGCTCTGCAGAACGAAAGCGGATGTGAGAAGCGATGCAGGACGCAGGTACGGAAAAGCGCCCGAGAGGCAGGCCGCAGGTCAGATGCGACGACGATACCCGGCGCGTCATCATCGAGGCTGCCAATGACCAGTTCAGAAAGGCTGGCTATGCTTCGGCAAGTATCAGCGCCATCGCACAGACTGCCGGCGTCTCCACGAAAACGCTTTATCGCCTCTTTCCGGCAAAGGCTGATCTGTTCTCGGCGCTTATTTCAAGTCGGATCGATGGATACTTCCTTGGCCTGGATCACGACACGCTTTCCGGCCTCGGCCTTGAGGAGGGGCTGGAGCGTTTGATCCTTGCCTATGGCCGCCTGACACTTTCCACAGACACCATCACGATAACGCGCCTGGTTCTCGGCGAATCCGACCGCTTCCCGGAGTTGGCCAAGGTGTTCTACGAAAAGGCCATGATGCGCACCAGCCATGTGATGGAGGCTTGGCTTGCGCTGCAGGTCGAGCGCAATCTGATCCACCTGGACGATCCAGCAGCAGCCACCGGTATGCTGCGTGGCATGATGACCATGGAACCGCAGCGCGCCGCGATGATCGGCATGATCGACATTATATCGGACCAACAGATCGTCCAACGGGCACGCGACTGTGCCACGCTTTTCCTAAAAGGGTGTGTGGTCAAGCGCCAGATCGTGAACGAGTAAAGTCTTGAGGGCTGAAAGAGGTCGCTGGTCGACCTTTTGAAACCGCTCAAGCTGAACGGTTTCGCAAGAGCCACATGAGGCCTGGTATAGAGCACGACCTCGCCCAACAGGCTGTTGAGCCAGACGTTCATACCCTTCAGACCATCGCGAACTGCAAGATGCAGAACGAGAAGCCGGCGCGACTTCGCCCCGGCGTTTTATCTTCGATCTCTGTTAGGCTGGACGGACGTTCTCGGCCTTGGACTTTCCGGTCTTGCGATCCTGACCCAGGTCGTAGCTGACATTTTGGCCATCGCGTAGCGATCCGCCCTGGACTGCAGAGATATGCACGAAGACGTCTGGGCCGCCATTGTCCGGCGTAATGAAGCCGAAGCCCTTGTCCTGATTAAAAAACTTTACAGTGCCATTTGCCAAGAGCTGCTCCCAAGGTTTGGTTTTTTGGAGGCGCAGTCATAGACCGAAGGGTGATCGCAGGCAAGCGGCGCTGCCGTCTGCTCGATGGAGCGCGCGATATGCTGGCGCTCTTGTCGGCCACTGCCGAGAAAAATCTCGACGCGGACAACACGCACGCCGATCCGATGCTTGCGATCTTCATTTCCGTTGCGCAATGTCCTAGCTCATCCACCTGCGATGCTCGGCAAAACGATCCGCCAGCAGATCGATGAACAGACGGACCTTCGTCGGCAGATGGCTTCTGTTCGGATAGACGGCGCTAATCGTGAACTCCACGCCCCGGTAATCCGGGAGCAGGGGGACAAGACGGCCTTCGGCCAGATCGTCGGACACCAGGAAGCTCGGCGCGAGGCTCATGGCACGGCCGTTGACCGCAAGGTGGCGTAGGGTTTCGGCGCTGTTCGTTACCACCGATCCGCTTACTTTCACCCGGCTTCGCTCGCCCGCCTCGTTCTCGAACGTCCAGTCGTCGCCGTAGGGATAGTAGGTGTAGCGCGTGCAGTCGTGCCCGGCGAGATCGGCGAGCGTCGTGGGTGCCTTGTGCTTTTCGAGGTAGTCGGGCGAGCAGACGAGGATGTGCCGCCACGGCGTGAGCTTGCGCGCGATGAGGCTGTTGTCGGCGAGCGGAACGGTCCGGATGGCAAGGTCGTAGCCGTCCTCGACCATGTCGACCATCCGCTCGCTGATGCCAAGGTCCAGCGTTACCGATGGATAAAGCAGCAGGAACTCGTCCAAAACCGGAAGCAGAAATCTGACGATCGCAGCCGTGGAGTTGAGCTTGAGGATACCCCGTGGCGTCGTCGTCAGCGCGCCAGCCGCCAGGTCTGCTTCCTCGAGATCCGCAAGGATCTGGGCAGAACGGTCGTAGTAGAACTTGCCCGTCTCGGTCAGGCTTACCTTGCGGGTCGTGCGGTTGAGGAGCCGGACGCCGAGGCGTTCTTCCAGCGACTGGACATGGGTGGCAACCATGGTCACCGACATGTTCAGGCGACGGGCTGCCGCGGTGAAACCGCCGTATTCGACTACTTTGCCGAAGACCGAAAGACTTGTGAGCCGATCCATGCTCGCCCCCTGATTATCCGCTCTGAGCGTATGATGCTTACCGATATAAGCGGATTATCAATCGATGAACAGCGGGGCATCTTTACTCCATCGGAACAGACTCGCGCCCCACGCGCAAAACCCTAGGAGAATTCGAAATGGTCGAACTGCCCCGCAAGGAAGTGTTCGAAACGTCTGCCGAAGCAGATCGCAAGATCAACGACGTTCCGCCAGCTCCCGCTGAAACTCCTACAAAACCTACTCCGGCTGCCCCCGGACAATCTAGCAAGGCGGGCCTCAAGAAGGGCGTGCTCGCTCTTGGTCTCCTGGCAGGCGCTGCTTACGGCGTGCACTTCGGTCACGATTACTGGACGGCAGGCCGCTTCATCGAAGGCACCGACGACGCCTATGTGAAGGCCGACTATACGACTATTGCGCCGAAGGTAGGAGGCTACATCAAGCAGGTCCTCGTCAACGACAATGACGCGGTCAAAGCAGGGCAGATTCTTGCGCGTATCGATGACCGCGACTTTCAGGCCGCCCTCAACCAGGCACGTGCCGACGTAAAGGCTGCCGAAGCAGCCATCACCAACATCGATGCTCAGATCGAGCTTCAGCAGTCGGTGATCGATCAATCCAAGGCCGCGGTAAACGCCTCGAACGCCTCGCTCGTCTTCGCGAAGTCGGAGGCCGCCAGAAACGCCCGGCTGATCGTCAGCGGTGCGGGTAGCCAATCCAAGGCCGAGCAAACGCAATCGCTGATGGACCAAGCCTCTGCCGCCGTGGAACGCGACCAGGCCGCGCTCGTGACCGCAAAAAACAAGGTTCCGGTCCTCAAGACCCAGCGTGACCAGTCTGTCGCCCAACGCGACCGCGCGGCGGCAGCTGCAAGCCAGGCGGAGCTGAACCTCTCCTACACAAACATCGTCGCCGCGGTCGACGGCACGGTCGGCGCGCGCTCCATCCGCGTTGGCCAGTACGTCACGTCAGGGACGCAGCTGATGGCCGTCGTTCCCCTGCATTCCGTCTATGTGGTTGCCAACTTCAAGGAAACCCAGCTGACCTACATAAAGCCCGGCCAGTCGGTCGAAGTGAAGGTGGACAGCTTCCCCGATTTGGAAGTTAAGGGGCACGTCGACAGCATCTCGCCCGCAAGTGGCCTCGAGTTTTCACTGCTGCCGCCGGACAATGCGACTGGCAACTTCACCAAGATCGTCCAGCGCATCCCGGTGAAGATCGTCATCGACAACGACGAGATTGCCGGCAGCCTGCGCTCCGGCATGTCCGTCGAACCAGAGATCGACACCAAGGACGAACAGCAGTCGGCAAAGAGGTGAGGATTATCCGGTCCTAGCGGACAGTCCTCCCGATCCTTTCCCGATTATCGGCAATGCACCGTCATGAGAGATTCCGGTCAACCCGGAAGGAGATAAGTCATGGCTACTCTTCAGCTAGCAGTGAATAACGACAAGCCTGAGCCGAGGCCGGCTCCACAAGCCCTCGCGAAATCCGAGATGAGCGCGTTGCGCATGTGGTGTGCGGTTGTTGGATCCACGCTCGGGGCCTTCATGGCCGTCCTCAACATCCAGATCGTCAATGCCTCGTTGGCCGACATCCAGGGCGCGATCGGCGCGGGCAAGGACGACGGCGGCTGGATTTCCACCTCGTATCTGATCGCGGAAATCGTGGTGATCCCTCTCAGCGGCTGGCTTGCACGGGTGTTCTCGGTCCGCAGCTACCTGCTCTTGAACGCGATCCTGTTCCTCGTGTTCTCAATAGCCTGTGCGTTCGCCGTGAACCTGCAGCAGATGATCGTGTTGCGCGCCATCCAGGGCTTCTCCGGCGGCGTGCTGATTCCGATGGCCTTCACCATCATCATCACGCTGCTTCCCAAGCCGAAACAGCCGATTGGTCTCGCGCTGTTCGCTCTATCGGCGACTTTCGCTCCGGCCATCGGCCCGACCATCGGCGGATACCTCACCGAAAACTATGGCTGGGAGTTCATCTTCTACGTCAACCTCGTACCCGGCTCCATCATGGTTGCCATGCTCTGGGCATCGCTTGACCGCTCACCGATGAACCTTGGCCTTCTTGCCAAGGGCGACTGGCCGGGCATCGTGACCATGGCGATCGGCCTCGCAGCGCTTCAAACGGTGCTCGAGGAAGGCAACAAGGAAGATTGGTTCGGCTCCGATTTCATCGTCCGCTTGTCCGTCATCGCAGCCGTATCCCTGACGCTTTTCCTTATAGTCGAGCTGAGGGCCGCCCATCCGCTGTTGAACCTGCGCCTGATGCTCCGCCGGAATTTCGGTTTCGGCATCGTCGCGAATTTCCTGCTCGGCATCGCGCTTTATGGTTCGGCCTTCGTCCTGCCGATCTATCTCTCCCGCATCCAGGGCTACAATTCCGAGCAGATCGGCATGGTGCTGGCGTGGACGGGGATCCCGCAGCTCCTCCTGATCCCGCTGGTGCCCCGGCTGATGAAACGCTTCGACGTCCGCCTGTTGATCATCGTCGGCTTCGCCCTTTTCGCTGCCTCGAACTTCATGAATGTTCACATGACGGGCGATTATGCCAGTGACCAGCTCTTCTGGCCGAACGTCGTGCGTGCTGTCGGCCAGGCCTTGGTGTTCACGCCACTGTCGGCGATCGCCACGGCTGGCATCGAACAAGAGAACGCGGGATCGGCTTCGGCGCTCTTCAACATGATGCGCAACCTCGGTGGCGCGGTGGGCATCGCCTCGCTCCAGACCTTCATCTCGAAGCGCGAGCAGTTCCACTCGAATATACTGACCAACTCGATCAGTGTGTTCGAGGAGGCAACCCGGCTCCGTGTCGCCAGACTGACGAACTACTTCGTGACTCACGGCGTCAGCGATCAAGCTGTCGCCACCCGTAAGGCGGTCGTTGCTATTGCGGGCAGTGTCCGCAAGCAGGCCAACATCATGGCGTTCAGCGACACGTTCTTCCTGCTCGGCGTGGCACTTGTGGTGGCCCTTCTTGCGACGCTTCTTCTGAAGAAGCCCGGCCACGTTTCCGGCGCGGGCGCTCACTGAGGAGTTCGGCGATGACCATATCGAAACAGGAACCGATCGCACGCACAGAACATGGCCCGCGTGGGCAGGGCGCTGATGCATCGTCCATTCTCTCCGTGCTTGAATGGCTGGCTGGCGACGAATGCCACTCCATCGACGAGGCCGGCCTTCTTGCCGGTCTCGGAAAGCGACTTCGACAGATCGGACTGCCGGTCGACAGGCTGACACTCCACCTGATGACGTTGCATCCCGAAATCCTGGGGCGCACGCTCGCATGGGCGCCGGGCGAGCCGATCGAAGTGCACGACAGGGAGCACGGCATGAAGATGGCTTACGCCACGAGCCCACTCCGCAAGGTCATGGATTCCCGCGAACCGATGATTGTTGACGCAAACGACAAGATGTGGCCCTGGCAGCATATCGACGTGTTCGAGGGCAGGGGACTGGTCCAGCTCATGATCGCGCCCTTGTGCAACGCCGACGGGCCGGTGAGCGCAGCCGTGTTCGGAACCCGGCGTCCATCGGGCTTCACGCTTTCCGAAATCCACGTCATCGAACGGATACTGCCAGCGCTTCGCAACACGTGTGAGATGCGCGTCATGCGACAGGCCGAATTGTCCCTCCTTGACGTCTATATCGGCCCAATGACGGCGCAGCGCATTCTGGCTGGACGGATCAGGCAAGGGGAGATCGAGACGATGGAAGCAGCGCTTTTGCTCTGCGACCTGCGCGGCTTTACCGAGTTGTCGAACCGTTTGCCGGACGAAAAGGTGCTCGAACTTCTGAATGCCTATTTCGACGTCGTGGTGCCGGCCATCACCAGCCAGGGCGGCGAGGTCCTCAAGTTCATGGGCGACGCTGTGCTGGCGTTCTTCCCAAATTCCGACGCGGCCACCGCATGCGAACAGGCGCTGGCGGCGACCGGCGAAATTCTTGAGGAGCTCTCCCGGTTCGTGCTGGATGGTGTCCGTATCGATGCGGCAGTCGCGCTCCACTACGGCCGCGTCAGCTACGGCAATATCGGATCAGGCCGACGGCTGGATTTCACCGTGATCGGTGCGGACGTAAACCTTCTTAGCCGCATCCAGACGGCATGCGGTACACTCGGGAAGGCAATCCTCATGTCGGACGCCTTCCGCCGGCACTCGGGGAGCGAGAGCGTCGTGAGCACCCAACTCCACCATTTGAAGGGTTTCCAGGATCCTGTCGAACTTTTCACGACCTCGAATTCCCGGGGGAAGCACCGGACGCTGCTATGAGGCTGCTTCACATACTCGACCGCTGGAGGCGGCTATCCCTCAGGAGGGAGTGGCCGCCGTCTGTGCGGGTTCATCCACGATTGTCGGTGGTCAGGAGCGGCTGATCCTTCCAAAGTTTCGGAAAAAGCTTGTTTAGGGCATCCACTTTTGGCTGTTCGACAAACGCAACGTATGGCTGGGTCGGGTTGTGAACCAGGTAGTCTTGATGGAAAGCCTCGGCTGCGAAAAACGCTTTACCCGGCTCGATCGTTGTGACGATTTTCGACTGAAACGACTTGTCGGCGTCCAGCTGCTCTATGTAGCTCTTGGCCACTTTGGCTTGGTCAGGGGTCTGGGGAAAAATTGCAGATCGATACTGTGTTCCGACGTCTGAGCCTTGCTTGTTGAGTTGCGTCGGGTCGTGAGCTACCGAGAAAAATACCTGCAGCAACTTGCCGTAGGTGATTTTCCGGGAATCGTACACGATCTGGACCGCTTCAGCGTGTTGTGTTGTGCCGGTTTCCGTAAGCTCGTAGGTTGCGGTTTCTGCCGTGCCACCTGCATATCCCGCTTTTGTCGAGACGATTCCGGTTACATGCTGGAAGATGCCTTGAGTTCCCCAAAAGCAGCCGCCGGCGAAGACTGCAGTTTGCAGCGGCGCGCGGTCGATCACATCATGGACCGGCGTTGCCAACACCTTTGGCTGCTCGGCCGCGGCGGTTCCGTGCGTCAACCAGTATGCATAGAAGGCTCCCAGCAGCCCTCCGGCGAAAATAAGCGGTCGGACTGGTCCCGCCCGGCGAGCACATGACATCAGAGTACGCAATTTTTCTCTCCTCAGCGAGATGGATGTTAGGACGCGCTCTGGAACAGCGCTCGTTCGCTGAGAACTCACACTGTTGATGTATCGTTGATGTGTTGAGCCTTCCGACGTTTTGTAATCCAACCCTTTCGATGGCTAGCCAGATACAATAGGCGACAATTCACCCGCGCGCTTGCCTCAATAATCGGTCGTCAATCTGGCGGGCTGATCGCCCTGCTGCCCTTGCTCCGGCAGCCCCTGACATTTGTCCATTTGATTGGTGGAGCCGCAGGCTGGCAACACTGAAACTGCTGTGTAATCCACTGTAATATCGTCGTGGCAAGACATCTGCCGATACAATTCGTCAAACTTCAGCACACATCCGAGATACATCCATCTCGCACACCGTGGGGGTACATTTTCAAACCCCATACGGAGTTTTCCGATGACGTCCTTCTCTCTCAATATTAACCGGCGCAATTTCATGGCGACAGCGGCGATTGCCGGCGCAGCTACTGTGCTCAAGCCCGCGATGTCTTTTGCGACGGCTGCTGCATCAGATGAAATCCGCCCGTTCAAGGTGAATGTGCCGGACAGCGCTATCCAAGACCTGAAGCAGCGCATCGCGAACACGCGCTGGCCCGCGAAGGAAAATGTGTCTGATGACTCCCAGGGTCTTCAGCTTGAACGCCTGCGGAACCTCGTTGACTACTGGGGCACCGATTACGATTGGAGGAAAATCGAGGCCAAATTGAACTCACTCCCGATGTTCATTACCGAGATTGACGGTTTGGACATTCATTTCATCCACGTTCGGTCCAAGCATGAGAATGCCCTGCCGCTTATCATGACGCACGGATGGCCGGGCTCCGTCCTTGAAATGCTCAAGGTTATCGATCCGCTGACAAATCCGACCGCGCATGGCGGTACCGAGGAAGATGCGTTCCATCTGGTTGTCCCGTCGATCCCGGGATTCGGCTTCTCCGGCAAGCCGGCTGTACGTGGCTGGGGATCCGACCATATCGGCCGCGCATGGGCGACGCTGATGCAACGGCTTGGATATGAGAAGTATGTTTCCCAGGGCGGTGACTGCGGATCGGTCATTTCCGAGCGCATGGCGCACCAGAACGTCCCAGGATTGCTCGGCATTCACCTCAATATGCCAGCGGTGGTTCCCAAGGAGATCGTCCGTATTCTCGCGGTCGGCGATCCGGCCCCTGCTACCCTCGATGGCAAGGAGAAGGCGGCGTTCGACAAGCTGGCGGAGTTCTACAGGGATAACGCAGGCTACGCACAAATGATGGTCACGCGTCCTCAGACCATCGGCTACTCGCTGGACGACACGCCGGTCGGAATGGCTGCCTGGATGTACGACAAGTTCGTTACCTGGACCTATAGCAACAAGCAGCCCGAGAAAGTCCTGACCAGGGACGAGATGCTCGACGACATCTCTCTCTACTGGTTCACCCAGACAGGGACATCTGCCGCTCAGATCTACTGGGAAGACAAGACGAACAATTTCAATGCTCTCGGCACCATCCCCTCCGTTCCAGTGGCCGTCAGCGTCTTTCCGGGTGAAATCTTCCAGGCGCCCAAGTCCTGGACCGAACGCGCATTTGGGAACCTGATCTACTTCAACGAAGTGAACGACGGCGGACACTTCGCCGCCTGGGAGGCCCCGGATCTATTCACCAAGGAAGTCCGTGCGGCGTTCCGCTCGCTGCGCTCTGCCTAACCGGATGGCCGCCCTTTTGCGGCGGCCAACCACTTCACACCAACAAGTTGCCTGCGGGAAGCTATCAGCTGTCGACCGCCAATTCCCCGAGGCATCGACGTCAACCGTTGGTCATTGCGCATTCTGCTGGCGAGGCATCGGGCAAGGCAGCTGTCTAGCACCGATTGGCGGCCTCTAACCGGCCGAGGGTCTTGTGGTTGACCACGCATAAGATGTTCAGGCGATTGTTCATATCGTGCACAAGCGCGGTGGCCACGCACACATTCCCACAGAGAAGGATCGCAAGGACACCCATCGACCTCTTGACGCGTCTCCATCTTTGAGAAATGCTAAGATGTCAGACCAATTTAAGAGTCCGGCTGCCTATAAAAATCTGGGGAACCATGAAGGCATCAATCAGCGACAGGCCGCTTATCCGGCCGCTTCCGGCAATGGATCGGGCACGCCAGGTGACCGATGCACTGGCCGAGTATGTGCAGAGCGCGCAGCTGAAGGCAGGCGATCGGCTGCCGGCGGAGCGTGAGCTGATGGCGGCGCTGGTGGTTGGCCGTTCGACGATCCGCGAAGCGATCCGTCATTTCCAGGCGCTCGGCGTCATCGAGACACGCAAGGGCAGCGGCACCTATCTGCTGAAGCCGGTTTCGAAGGCGACGATTCACATGCCGCTGTCGCTCGATACCGGTCATCTGCGCGACGTTCTGCTGCAAACTCTCGAGGTCCGCCGAGGGATCGAGTGCGAGGCCTGCATGGTCGCTGCGCGCAAGCGTACCGACAAGGATCTCATCCTGATCGAGCAGAATCTCAACGAGATGGAGCGCGTCCACATCGAGAAGGGTACGTCGGGCCCGGAAGACCTCGCCTTCCATCTGGCGATCTATGACGCCACCCACAATCCGCTTTTTCGCCAGCTTCTCGAGCAGATGCGCGAGACGTTCTGGCAATTCTGGGAGCACCCGTTCGAGCGCGAGGATTTCGCCCGCCGCTCCTTCCCCTTTCACCGCACGCTCTTCAACGCGATCGCTGCCCGGGATGCCGAGGCCGCGCGGGAAGAGACACTGAAAATCCTCGAAGTCGTCGAGGAAGATATCAAGGAAATGTCGAAATGAATAACGGCGCAGACGCGTTCGATCTTGCCTCGCTCATCACTGCACACGACGAAGGAAACTTCGCCGAGGCCGTCGTGCCGCCGATCTTCCAGACGTCGCTTTTCACCTTCTCCAACTATGACGATATGATTTCCTCCTATCGTGGCGAGAAGGTGCGCCCGATCTACACACGTGGCCTCAACCCGACCGTCCGCATGTTCGAGGAAATGCTGGCAAAGCTCGAAGGCGCGGAAGATGCGCTCGGCTTTGCAAGCGGCATGGCGGCGATCTCCTCATCGGTGCTGTCTTTCGTCGAGCCGGGCGACCGGATCGTTGCTGTCAAGCATGTTTATCCCGATGCCTTCCGGCTGTTCGGCACGATCCTGAAGCGCATGAAGGTTGAGGTGACCTATGTCGACGGGCGCGATGAAGAAGCCGTCGCCAAGGCGCTGCCCGGTGCCAAGGTCTTCTACATGGAAAGCCCGACGAGCTGGGTGATGGAAGCCCACGACGTCGGCGCGCTTGCTGCACTTGCCAGGAAGCATGGCGTCGTCAGCATGATCGACAACAGCTGGGCGACTCCATACTTTCAGCAGCCAATCTCGCTCGGTGTCGATATCGTCATCCATTCGGCCTCGAAGTATCTCGGCGGCCACAGCGACGTCGTCGCTGGCGTTATTGCCGGCTCGAAGGAGATGATTGCCCGCATCAAGGCGGAAGCCTATCCCTATCTTGGCGGCAAGCTATCACCGTTCGATGCATGGCTTCTGATCCGCGGCCTGCGCACCTTGCCGATCCGCATGCGGGCGCATGAGGCGGCAGCGATGACGATCGCCAAGCGCCTGCAGGAACTCGACGTGGTGGAGACCGTCTGCCATCCGGGTCTGGCGAACCGCCTGCCTTCAGGCCTGAACGGCACGTCTGGCCTGTTCTCTTTCATATTCCGCGAGGGCGTCGATATTCGCGCCTTTGCTGATCACCTCAAGCTCTTCAAACTGGGAGTGAGCTGGGGTGGACACGAAAGCCTGATCGTACCAGGCGAGGTCGTCCTTCAGCAGAAGGCTCAGCCGAATTCCGCGCATACCTTCGGGATCCATGCGCGGTCCGTACGCCTCCACGTCGGTCTCGAAGGAACCGAAGCCTTGTGGAAGGACATCGAGGCGGCATTGGCGGTCGCCTCTTAAGTTCACAACCTGAAAAACCTGAAAAGGGGGAGCAAGCATGAAAAGACTGATCACCGCCACTCTACTCGCCACGATGATGGCTGGTACGGCACTTGCCGATACCACGCTGAAACTGGTCGAGGTCATCACCAGCCCCGAGCGCACCGAGACCTTGAAGTCGATCGTCGCGAAATTCGAGGCGGCGAATCCCGGCACCAAGGTCGACATCATCTCGCTGCCCTGGAACGAAGCCTTCCAGAAGTTCGCCACCATGGTTTCGGCCGGCGATACGCCTGACGTGATGGAAATGCCCGATACTTGGCTGTCGCTCTATGCCAACAACGGCATGCTTGAGAGCCTCGAGCCCTACCTCGCCAAGTGGGAGCACACCGCCGGCCTGACGCCGCGCGCTCTGGAACTCGGCCGCGACGTCAAGAACACCGCCTACATGCTGCCCTATGGCTTCTACCTGCGCGCGCTGTTCTACAACAAGAAGCTCTTCCAGGAAGCCGGCGTTGCCGAGCCGCCGAAGACACTCGACGATTTCGTCGCGGCCTCCGAGAAGGTTTCCAAGCTTCCGGGCAAGTCCGGCTACTGCCTGCGCGGCGGTCCGGGTGGCCTGAACGGCTGGGTGATGTTCGGCGCGACGATGGCCGGCTCCAACAAGTTCTTCAATGAAGACGGCACCTCGACCATGAACAGCGAAGGCTGGGCAAAGGGTCTCGAATGGGTCGTCGACCTCTACAAGAAGGGCCTGACCCCGAAGGACAGCGTCAACTGGGGCTTCAACGAGACGGTCGCCGGCTTCTATTCCGGCACCTGCGCCATGCTCGACCAGGATCCGGACGCTCTGATCGCGGTCGCCCAGCGCATGAAGCCCGAGGATTTCGGCGTCACCAAGATGCCGGTCGGCCCGAGCGGCAAGGGCTTCACCACGATCGGCTTTGCTGGCTGGTCGATGTTCACCACCAGCCAGAACAAGGATCTGTCCTGGAAGCTGATCGAGACGCTTGAATCGCCGGAAGGCAACATCGAGTGGAACAAGCGCACGGGCGCTCTTCCGGTTCACACCTCGGCCGAGAAGGACCCCTTCTACGCCAGCGAACAGTTCAAGGGCTGGTTCGACGAACTGGCTGACAAGAACATCGTTCCGACCGTGATGCCGACCTACCTCGAGGAATTCGCCTTCTTCAAGGATTCGCTCGCCATCAAGACGACGCAGCAAGCGCTTCTCGGCGATATCACGCCGAAGGAACTGGCTGACCAGTGGGCAGACTATCTGACCAAGGCGCAGCAGAAGTTCCTCGCCAAAAAGTAATGGACCACCGGCGGCGGACTTGTCCGCCGCCTCCTTCACTGTCTTGTGACGGCGCAGATTGCGCCGCAAAACGGATTTTGCCTGATGACACTCACTGCCGATACGCTGGAAAGGCGCCAGGATCGTCGCCCTTGGCCAAAGCGCGTCGCCGATGCGTCCGAACCATATCTCTACAGCGCCCCGTCACTGATCCTGATAATTGCGGTGATGCTGGTGCCGCTGGTGATCGGCGTGTCCTACGCATTTCGCGACATCCAGCTGCTCAATCCGTTTTCCGGTGGCTTCATCGGGCTCGACCATTTTCGCGCACTCTCGAAAGATGCCGCCTTTTATGGCGCGCTGAAGAATACGCTCTGGTGGACGGGCGCCTCCGTCCTGCTGCAGTTCATCTTTGGCCTCATTCTGGCGCTTCTGCTCGACAAGCCGTTCTGGGGCAGGGGTGTCGTGCAGGCTCTGGTCTTCCTGCCCTGGGCCGTCCCGTCCTTCCTTGCCGGTCTCAACTGGGCGTGGCTCTTCAATCCGGTGATCGGGCCGATCCCGCATTGGCTGTTCGGGCTCGGCCTGATGAGCGAACCTAACAACATCCTCTCCGATCCCCAGTATGCGATGTGGGGACCGATTATCGCCAATGTCTGGTGGGGCATCCCCTTCTTCGCGATCACGTTGCTTGCGGCGTTGCAGGCTATCCCGCGTGATCTCTACGAGGCCGCTTCCATCGACGGGGCCGGCTGGTTCCAGCGCTTCCGTTCGATCACCTTGCCGTTCCTCGCGCCGACCATTGCGATCACCGTGCTGTTGCGCACCGTCTGGGTGTCCAACTTCGCCGATCTGATCGTCGTCATGACCGGCGGCGGGCCGGCCGACCGGACGCAGATCGTCGCAAGCTACATCTTCACGCAGGCGTTCAAGCGCCTGGACTTCGGATACGCCTCGGCGATCGCGCTGGTGCTGCTGGTGCTGCTGCTTGCCTATTCGATGCTGATCATCCTGCTGCGGCAGACCCTGCTGAACAAGGATTGATGCCATGAAGCGATCCATTATCCCGACCATTGCGCATCGTCTGGCGATTCTCTGCTATATCGTCTTTGCGCTGTTTCCGCTGTTCTGGCTTCTGAAGGTTTCGGTGACGCCGAACGACCTGCTTTATACCGAGGGCGTTCGGATGTGGCCGTCGCGGACGACGTGGGAGCATTATACCTTCGTCATCCAGCACAGCGCCTTCCCGACGTTCTTCAAGAACAGCCTCATTGTCTCGGGCTCGACGGCGATCGTTGTCACGATCTGCGCCTCTCTTTCCGGTTATGCATTGTCGCGGTTCAATTTTCGGGCCAAGTACTGGATCGTCGCGTTGATGTTGCTGACGCAGATGTTCCCGCTGGTCATGCTGGTCGCGCCGATCTTCAAGATCCTGACGCCACTGCATCTGACGAACAGCCTCACAGGTCTCGTCGTCGTCTACACCGCCTTCAACGTGCCCTTCGCGACCTTCCTGATGCAATCGTTCTTCGACGGCATCCCGAAGGACCTCGAGGAAGCGGCAATGATCGACGGCGCCACGCAGTTCACCGCCTTCCGGCAGATCATCCTGCCGCTGACGTTGCCCGGCATCGCGGCAACGCTCGGCTTCGTCTTCACCGCCGCTTGGAGCGAGCTGCTCTTCGCGCTGATGCTCATCAACGGCAACGATGCGGCGACCTTCCCGGTCGGGCTTCTGACCTTCGTTTCCAAGTTCTCCGTGGATTTCGGGCAGATGATGGCGGCGGGCGTGCTCGCGCTCATCCCGGCCGGTCTCTTCTTCCTGCTCATCCAGCGTTATCTCGTCCAGGGCCTAACGGCCGGCGCGGTCAAGGGTTAATCAAAATGGCATCGATCGATATCCAGAACGTCAAGAAGGCCTATGGTCCCGTCAAGGTGCTGCACGACGTCGACCTCAGGATCAAGGACGGCGAGTTCGTCGTGCTCGTCGGCCCATCCGGCTGCGGCAAGTCGACCCTTCTGCGCATGATCGCCGGCCTCGAGGACGTTACCGGCGGCGAGATCCGCATCGCCGGCAACCGCGTCAACGAGCTGCATCCGAAGGACCGTGACATCGCCATGGTGTTCCAGTCCTACGCGCTCTATCCGCACATGAACGTCGCCGGCAACATGAGCTACAGCCTGAAGCTCAGGAAGACGGCCAAGGAGAAGATCGCCAGCGCCGTCGGTGCCGCGGCCTCCAAACTCGGCCTCGACCCGCTGCTCGAGCGCCGGCCGAAGGCGCTATCCGGTGGCCAGCGCCAGCGCGTCGCCATGGGTCGCGCGATCGTGCGCCAGCCGAAGGCCTTCCTGTTCGACGAACCGCTGTCGAACCTCGACGCGCGCCTGCGCGAACAGATGCGTGCGGAAATCAAGAAACTGCATGGCGACCTGAAGGCGACCTCGATCTACGTCACCCACGACCAGATCGAGGCAATGACTCTGGCAGACCGGATCGTTGCCATGCACGGCGGCGTCGTGCAGCAGGTCGGCAGCCCGCTTGAACTCTACGATCGCCCGGCGAACCTCTTCGTCGCCGGCTTCATCGGCTCACCAGGAATGAATTTCCTCGATGCAACCTACGCGGATGGCGGGATCAAGCTCAAGGACGGGACCATCGTGCCGCTGGCGGCTCCGCTATCGCTGGCAAACGGCGCCAAGGTCACGCTCGGCATCCGGCCGGAGCATGTCGTCATGGCTGATGGGGGGCAGGGCATCACTGCCGCTGTCGAGCTGATCGAACCGACCGGCTTCGGCATCATCCTGCACCTGTCGCTTCACGGCCTGCCGTTCAAGATCTTCACGCAGAACCGCGAAGCGCTGGCGGCAGGCCCGCATGTCAACGTCGTATTTCCTGCCAAGCATCTCCACGTGTTCGACGACGCCGGAAATCGGGTCGACTAGACCCGATTTACGTCGGCAGGAGGCAAAGGCGCTTTGCCTAGCTTTGACTTGCGGCCACGGTAACTGGCACACCCTTGTATGAGGGGGTGCCGGAAAGCCTGTCGTAGTGTCGCAGCGACACGACGGCATTCATCTCGGGATAGTAGCCGGCAATTGATCCGCGCGGGATGTTGTACTCGACCGCCGTGAAGCGGCTAACGCGATGCGATGTTTCGTCAGAGCCGACCAGCCCGCGGATATCAATCAGATCGCCGTCCTTGAGCCCGCGACCGGCCAGATCGTCCCTATTCATGAAGATCACGTCTCGCCGCCCGAAAACGCCGCGATATCGGTCGTCGAGACCGTAAACGGTCGTGTTGTACTGGTCGTGGCTGCGGATTGTGGTGAGGACAAGCGCCTCGGGATTGCGGATCAGCGGATCCTCGTCCAGCCCGGGAGCGACCAGGAAGTTTGCCTTGCCCTTTGGCGTGTTCCACCGGCGGAATGACGCCGCGACGTCGAGCCGGAAGCCGCCGCGGATGCGCACGCGTTTGTTGAACTCGTGAAAATCGGGGAACACCTCTTCGATCTTGTCGCGCACGCGGTCGTAGTTGGCGATGAGGCCGTCCCAATCGATACCGTAGCGATCGCCGAGCGTTGCCTTCGCAATATTGGCGATGATCGCGGGCTCCGACTTCAGTTCCTCACTCGGCGGCTTCAGGAAACCGCGGGAGGCGTGAACCATCGACATGGAATCCTCGACGGTCACCGATTGCGGACCTGATGCCTGCGTATCCAGGTCGGTCCGTCCGAGACACGGCAGAATAAGCGAGGTCTTTGCGGTCAGCAGATGCGAACGATTGAGCTTGGTGGCGATGTGAACGGCAAGGTCGAGCTTGCGCATGCCCGGAAAGGTCGCTTCCGGGTCGGACATCGCAACCGCGAGATTACCGCCGAGGCAGATCAGCGCCTTGGACTCTCCTGCGATAATCGCTTCGATTGCCTCGACCGCATTGTGGCCCTTTTCGCCCGAAGGCCTAAAGCCGAATGCTCGTTCCATTCCGTCGAGCAGAGCCTTGTTCGGGATTTCGGTTATGCCGACGGTGCGATCGCCCTGCACGTTCGAATGACCGCGGATCGGGGCAATGCCAGCACCCTGGCGGCCGAGATTGCCGCGCAGCATCAGCAGATTGGCGATCTGCTGCACGTTGCCCGTGCCGTTCGCGTGCTGCGTGATCCCCATGCCGTAACAGATGATCACGTTCTTTGCGGTAAGATAGACGCTGGCAGCACTCTCGATCGCTTCCCTTGAGAGCCCGCCGACAGTGACGATCTGGTCCCAGCTTGTTGCCTCAACATCCGCGCGCACCGCTTCCAGTCCGTCGGTATGCTCCTCGATAAAGGCGCGGTCCAGCAACCCAGCGCCACCATGATCAAGATCGGCCGCGTCGCGCTCGAAGATCACTTTCATCATGCCTTTGAGGACAGCAAGATCGCCACCTGTTCGAACCTGATGATAGGCCGAGGCGATCGGCGTCGACGACAATGTCGCCATCTCGATCGGATCTTGCGGTGCGGCGAAGCGCTCCAACGCCCGTTCCTTCAGCGGGTTGAAGACGACGATCGGAACGCCGCGGCGTGAAGCATTGTGGAGCGTCGTCATCATGCGCGGGTGGTTGGTGCCCGGATTGTGGCCGAAACTGAAGATGGCGTCGGCGAAATCGAAATCTTCCAGCGTCACCGTCCCCTTGCCGACACCGATCGACATCGGAAGCCCGACGCTCGTCGCCTCGTGGCACATGTTGGAGCAGTCAGGAAAGTTGTTGGTGCCGAAGGCGCGGACGAAGAGCTGGTAGAGAAACGCAGCCTCGTTGGACGCGCGTCCGGATGTGTAGAACTCGGCCTTGTTCGGATCGTCGAGCTTGTTCAGCTCTTCGCCGATCAGCTTGAACGCGGCGTCCCATTCGATCGGCTCGTAGCGATCGCGATCCGTGTTGTAGTGAAGCGGCATCGTCAGCCGCCCGGCGTCTTCCAGCTGGTGGTCGCTCCAGGTCCAGAGTTCGGAGACGGTGTTGTTTTCGAAGAGGTCCGGTCCCGACCGCTTGGCCGTGGATTCCCAGGTGATCGCCTTCGCGCCATTCTCGCAAAACTCGAATGACGATGTATGTTTGGGGTCCGGCCACGCGCAGCCGGGGCAGTCGAAGCCTTCCGGCTGATTGGCCTTCAGCAACGTCATGGTGCCTTGCGCAACCACCTGCTGATGGGCCAGCGTCTTGGCGACGGCCTTGAGTGCACCCCAGCCGCCGGCAGGCTGGTCATACTGTTCAATGCCTTCCGGGCGCTGATCCTTCATGTCCGAACTCCTTCGATCCTGCATGGCCAAGGCGGCGGCAGATCATTGATGGGCCTATCAGTCATACGAGATTAGCAACGGCCTTGAGCCGCGCCCATTATACAGAAGCATAGGGTGTTGTCGCGCGTTCGCCAGGGACGCGAATGTGAGACTGTCGGATGCCGGGACCGCGGAGCGAGTGATAACGTTCAGGCGACTGTGGTTTGATGAAAAGGGCGAGGATTTGCGGGTGACGGCGGCGCAGATCGTCCTCGACGTTTGCAATCGCCTGCTCCACACCGGCCTTCGAAAGCTCTTCGGTAAACCAGACGCTGAGGGCAACGATCAATTGCTCAGGCGCAAGATGCGCACTGATAACGCCGTTCACTGCCTGGACCGTCGGATTCCTCTTCGTGTCCTCGATGATTTCGGCAACCACGGAGGGATCTGCGGGCACGCCGATGAGCAGTGACATGCTTTGTGAGGCCAGCTTGAAGGCGGTGACCGTCAGAATGCCGGCAATTGCCAGCGATGCCAGGCCGTCAAAGCGCGGATCTCCTGTCAGATGCGAAGCGACCAGTCCGCCGGATGTTACCAGTATCCCAGCCATCGAAGCGACGCCGCCGAACAGGATCGTCGAAGCCGTCGGATCGCGCCGGCGTCGCAGAAATTGGAGCAGGCTGTCGTGGCCGCGTCCAACGCCGGTGCGACGCACCGCAGCCCAAAGCGCCGCCCCGTCAACCATCGCGGAGCAGGCGAGCACGATGTAGCTGATCGTCTCATCGGAAATCGGCTTCGGCCGTGCAATCTGATGAAGGCCATCGAGGAGCGCGATACCGGCCCCGAAGGCAAAAATCAGGACGGCGACGACAAAATTCCAGAAATAGACCTCGCGACCGTATCCCAACTGGTGCTCGGAATTCGCCTTTCTGCCTGATGCAATCAGGCCGTAGAGCAGGATGATCTCCGTTCCCGCGTCAACAAGCGAATGGACGCCTTCGCTCGACATCGCGGTACTGCCCGATATGTAAGCCGCAACAAACTTTATCGACGCAATCACGAGGTCGGCCACAAGGCTGATTGCGACGGTTCCGAGACCGCTCTGTGTCGCTGTGATCGACCACGAAAGGTTGGTTACGTTTCCTTGCATCTGCCGCTCCTGTCGTGGCTTTCAAAAAAGAAGGGCCGTCTCCGGGGCGGACGGAGACGGCCATGGCGGATCTTGGGAGGATCCGCGGCTTCGGCGGAGGGGAGGGGCGCCGAAGATCGGTAGCTGGGAGGGTGCTACCCGCCTCGTTGAGGGGTGAGGCGATAGGTAGAAGCTAGACTGATCGGGCAGACGGCGGAACTGGACTTAGGTATGGGTCGGATCAACCCCCCGCATAGTTCGCTTGTATAGCCTGTGGCGGATCATCGGACCACGTTCTGCAAGGCCGTTGGCGGTCGACTGCTATCTTTCCCGAGAGGGCGAACGGTGCCGCAGGCCGAATGTGCAGTTTCGCCTATACCCACGGATAGATGTTTTTCGAGAAGGGCAAGCATAGAAGGCTACTCGATCCCGGCGGAAGCAAGCCGCAGCGGTTTGCCACGGCGCCCGAGGGATCGACACCTTGTTCCCATGGACGGAGACGATCATGCTGATGAACAGAAGAACTTTTTCCACTGCCCTTGTGGCTGGCGCGGCAGCATCCCTGCTTGTCAAATCCGAAGCCATCGCCAAGACAATCACCCCGAATGTTCGAAACGTCGTCTTCGTGCACGGACTGTTTGCCGACGGATCTTGCTGGTCGAAGGTGATCGCCCGCCTTCAGGCGCAGGGTCTGAATTGCACTTCCGTGCAAAATCCGCTCACGTCCCTTCCGAACGCGCTGGCTGCCGCACGGCGTGTCCTAGATCGCCAGGACGGGCCGACGGTGCTGGTCGGCCATTCCTTCTCCGGCGTCATCGTCTCGGACGTGGGCGTGCACCCGGCGGTGTCGTCGCTCGTCTATATCGCGGCGCGCGCACCCGATGCAGGCGAAGACTACACGGCACTCGCAAAAGAGTATCCGACGCCTCCGGCGAGCGCAGGCATTGTCTTCGATGGCGATGAGGGCAGACTTTCCGAGCAGGCGTTCCTGCACGATTTTGCCGGTGATCTGCCGGAAGCTGAGGCGAAAGTGCTCTACGCGGTACAGCAGCCGTTCCACAAGACACTTCTTTCAGGCGTCACCGCCAATGCGGCCTGGCGGTCGAAGCCAAGCTACTATGCCGTCTCGGCAGAAGACCGCACAATCAATCCCGACCTCCAGCGGTTCATGGCCAAACGCATGAACGCAACCACGATCGAGCTAAAGGCGAGCCACTTGTCGCTGATTTCACAGCCGGACGCGGTCTCGCAGCTTATTCTGAGAGCCGCCGGCGCAGAGCACGCATGAACTGTGAGAGATCCGCAGGTCCGCTTGTCGTATCCAAGGCGACGAGCGGACCTGCAGTTGACCGGATGCTGCGTCCATACCTTGAGATAGCTTGGTTTATATCCCAGAATGCCTATCCTGACGGACAATGCGGGGAACTCATTATGCTGAACGATACCGTGGTCTCGTCGATCCCGTTTGAAGCGCCAGTTGGTCAGCAGACTTTGATCGACCCGTTCAAGCGGGCCGTGACCTATCTGCGCGTCTCCGTTACCGATCGCTGCGACTTCCGCTGCACCTATTGCATGGCCGAGCACATGACCTTCCTGCCGAAACAGGAACTGCTGACGCTCGAGGAGTTGCACCGGCTCTGTTCCGCCTTCATCGCCAAGGGTGTGCGCAAGCTGCGGCTGACCGGCGGCGAGCCGCTGGTGCGCAAGAACATCATGTATCTGGTGCGCGAACTCGGCAAACAGATCGGCTCCGGCCTCGACGAGCTGACGCTGACCACCAACGGCTCGCAGCTTGCCCGCTTCGCCGACGAGCTCTACGCCGCAGGTGTCCGCCGCATCAATGTCTCGCTCGACACGCTCGATCCCGACAAGTTTCGCCAGATCACCCGCTGGGGCGACTTCCACAAGGTGATGGAAGGGATCGATGCCGCCCAGAAGGCCGGTCTGAAGATCAAGCTGAACGCTGTGGCGCTCAAGGATTTCAACGACGCCGAGATGCCTGACATGATCCGCTTCGCGCATGGCCGTGGCATGGATCTGACCGTCATCGAGACCATGCCGATGGGCGAGATCGAGGAAGACCGGACCGATCGTTACCTGCCGCTGTCGAAGCTGAGGGCCGATCTCGAAGAACAGTTCACCTTCTCCGACATCGGCTACCGCACCGGCGGTCCGGCCCGCTATGTCGAGGTCAGGGAAACCGGCGGCCGGCTCGGCTTCATCACGCCGATGACGCATAATTTCTGCGAGAGCTGCAACCGCGTGCGGCTGACCTGCACGGGCACGCTCTACATGTGCCTTGGCCAGAACGACGCCGCCGACCTGCGCGCCGCCGTGCGCGCTACCGAAGACGATGGGCTGCTCTATGCGGCGATCGACGAGGCAATCTCGCGCAAGCCGAAAGGCCACGACTTCATCATTGATCGCACCCACAACCGCCCGGCCGTCGCCCGCCATATGAGCGTCACCGGCGGGTAATGAAATTACGGAAAGGAACAGCGCCATGACGGAAGAACGCCCACCATTCCCTCCTTATACGATGGAGACCGCGGCCCAGAAGGTCCGCGCCGCCGAGGATGCCTGGAACAGCTGCGATCCGCACCGGGTTTCGCTTGCCTACACGGTCGATAGCGAATGGAGAAATCGCGCTGAGTTCGTCAACGGTCGCGACGCCATCGTCGCCTTCCTGAGCCGCAAATGGGCGCGGGAGCTGGAATACCGGCTCATAAAGGAATTATGGGCGGTGCATGAAAACCGGATCGGAGTGCGCTTCGCCTATGAGTGGCACGACGATTCCGGCAATTGGTTCCGGTCATACGGAAATGAGAACTGGGAATTCGCGCAAAACGGCCTGATGCAGCGCCGTTACGCTTGTATCAACGATCTGCCGATCAAGGAGCAGGATCGCAAGTACAGATGGGATCGCGGCGCGCCCCGCCCAACGGACCACCCCGGCCTTTCGCAGCTCGGACTTTAACGGAAATCCATCAGCAACCATGCGGCTCGAACGGAGCCGCATGGCGCTTTGGGATACGTATCTCCCGGACGCGATGTACCTGCGTCCCATGCGAACTAACCCTACGTATAGTGTTTGTGATCGCGCAATCCTCCTAGACTTCCTTCCACTCGAAGCAAAGGAGATGGTGATGATTGATGCTGATCTCATGCACTCAGGCGCGCATCAGGCCGCGGCCAGGCGCATAACCGCGCTGATCGTCGATCCGGAAGTAGGCTTGGCGTCGCCTCTGGTCGAGCGTCTCGTCGACGAAGGGCTTCACGTCTGCCTCGCCGATAGTGCTGAAGCGGCTGAACGACATCTCCGCGAGCGCGAAATCTCCTTTGCAGTCGTGGAGCTCGTCCTTGACGACGGCGATGGCGTCGAAATCGTGGAAGCTATCGCCAACAGCAATCCGGGCTGCCGGACCCTCGTTCACAGCCGGTTCTGCAATCTGTCTAATGCGGTATCCGCCATCAAGGCCGGTGCAAGCGACGTTCTCCCGAAACCGACGGAAACGGACTTTCTCGTTGCTTTGCTGCTGGATAATGCCGGCGTCGAGCCGCGCTTCCTGTCGTCCTTCCCCGCACCCAACAGCGTCCGCCAGGAGCATATCAGGGATGTCTACATGGCGTGCGGCGCCAACGTGGCGCGGGCGGCACGGCAGTTGTCGATGCACCGCAGAACGTTGCAGCGTCTGCTCAAGCGCTCCCCAATGCTCTGAAGGTCGTACCGATGCAGTCACCGCGCCCGCTTTTAGCTCTCACCCGTCGGCTCTCGTTTCGAGATGGTCGGTTCTCCGCAAATTCGCGCGTCGTGCCCGAGGAAGTGCCGGTTGCGATCTCCTACGCCGGATCGTCACACGCTGTGATGATGGCAACGCCGGGTGATCTCGAGGATTTCGCTGTCGGGTTCAGTCTCACGGAAGGCATCATCGGTTCCCCGGATGAAATCGCGGAGATCGAGGTCGTCGAGACCGGCATGGGGATCGACATCCAGATATCACTCAACGAGGATGTCACGCAGGCGCTGCGCGCCCGCAAGCGCAGTATGGCAGGGCCAGTCGGCTGCGGCCTGTGTGGTATCGAATCCATCGAGCAGGCCGTGCGAAAGGTACCACAGGTCTCGAGCACAGGTCTTGCCCTGGCTGCGGACGACCTGCCTTACGCGATATCCCTGCTGAACCGCTCTCAGCCGCTACATCGCGAAACACGCGCGGTCCATGGTGCGGGCTTCTATGTCCCAGGTCAGGGGCTTGTCGCCACACGCGAGGATGTCGGTCGGCACAACGCTCTCGACAAGTTGTGCGGTGCCGTCGTGCGTGCCGGCGGAAACGGTGCGAAGGGCGCCGTCGTGGTCACGAGCAGGATCTCCGTCGAGATGGTACAGAAGACGGCAATTCTGGGAAGTCCGGTGCTGGTCGCAATCTCTGCGCCGACCGCGCTTGCAATCCGGACGGCCGAAGAGGCGGGCATGACCCTCGTCGGTCTCGTTCGCGGCAACGATTATGAGATATTCACCGGTGAAAGCAGGATCTCGTTTCCTGCAACGATCGGACAACTCCGCCATTTCGGCTGACGTGCCGCGGGCGGCTGTGAGCGCTCGTCGGTCAGCGAACGTCCTCAAAAGAAATGATCGGAGTAGTCTCCGAGCCCCGAAAGCTCACGCCAGGTCTTGACATGACTTTGTCAAGTGTCAGGCTGCTATGGGACAAAGGGGGATGAGAATGTTCGATATTGGAGCGACGTATCGGTTCGTCTTGATTGAAGGGACATCGGAGGGCTGGGGAGAGAACGACTTCACGGATACTGTGATCGATATCGATGGGCCGTTACTCAAGCTTTCTTCCGGCAGGATCATCAACTCGCATTCTTCGCTGTTCGTCAGTGCTACGCTGATCTCGATGATTGCTTCGGCGTCATCCGTGGAGGAGGAAGTCGAAGACACGGAAGCGCTCGCTTAACAGGCGATCTGGGCTCGCCGCCGCCTTTGATAAATCTGTGGGAGGAACACGGCGCCGAGCGACGCCGTGCCTCCGTCTCAATCAGCGCGGCATCAGTGCCGGCTGATCAGCCGGGAACTTGGCGATGTCGGCAACGCCGACATTGAGGTGCTGCGCGACCAGTGCCGCCGGCGTATGGGTCAGCCAGGAGGACAGGCCAATCTCTTGGTACTCGGCCACCTTGAACACGGCGACGAACTGCAGGTCTGTGTTGCCGGTGTTCTCGATGATGTGGCCCTGGCTTTTCTTGACATATCCGATGTCGCCGGGGCGGAAGTCGGCTGTCTGGCTGCGCGGGCCAGCGTCGAACACCGTCATGCGGCCTTCGCCCTTGATCCAGTATTGCCACTCGTCGGCATTCGGGTGCCAATGCATTTCCCGCACGGCGCCCGGCTTGATCGTCTCGATCGCCGCCGCGATGGTCTTGGACACCTTGAAGATGCTGCTGTCGGCAAGATGGATCGTGCCCGACGAGTTCTGCTTCAGGGGCGCCGATCCCGTCAGCCTGTAGGTGAAGGGATAAGGCGGCAGGCCGGCGGAGGCGACGGCTTCCTGATCTTCGGAAAGCGGGCCGGGCTCCTTGCCCTGGAATATCCAGAGGTCCTGCAAAGGAATGTTCTTGAAGGTTTCCTGGGGAACGCCGAAATTCTTGGCCAGCAACTCCGGAGAGGTATGCGCGAGCCAGTCGGTCAGAAGCAGCGTGCCATACTCGGACTGATCGCCTTCGTCGAAGACGATCACGAACTCGCAGCCATCGGGACCAAGACCCTGCAGCGAATGCGGAAAGCCTGCCGGGAAATACCAGAGATCGCCCGCCTCGACGTCCTGCACGTAGGCGCGCCCCTGAGCATCGAGAACCGTCACGCGGCAGCGCCCGTTGGTCATGATTGCCCATTCGGCGGCACGGTGCCAGTGCATCTCGCGGACGCCGCCGGGACCTAGACGCATGTTGACGCCGGAGACGGCGTCGGAGATGGCAAAATCCGACTTGGTGACCTGACGTGCCCAGCCGCCATTCTGGATGCGCTTGGCGGCATTGTTGAACGAGCCCCAGAACAGCTGCATGTCACCTACGTCAGTTGCCGGCGGGCTCTGAAACGAGGGAAACTGCTCGTTGATCGCAGGGTTCTTCGGGCCGGGATCCGAGAGGCCGCCGGGATTGGCATTGATGGCGCCTTCGGCCGGTTGATCCGGATTGCCAAAGGTAGCCGCATGGGCGGCGCCCGCCGCGAGGGCCGTGCCTCCCATTGCTCCAAGGGCAAGCACTGTGCGTCTTGAAAGAGAGTCCATAGCTATCACTCCGTTAGTTTCGATGAATTAGAGCTGCCGCGCCGGCCCCTCAGCGATTCAGGCCTGACAGGCCGGCAGTCGTCACTTGCTGTCGCCTACGCGGTACCGCTGAGATGGGCAGGCACTTACTGCATTGAATATGCCGGAGCCTCGACCGGTACGGCGGCTACGCTTGCAGTCGCTGCGGTTGGTTCTATGTCGACGCCCCACAATGTCGCTGCGCTAAGGCTTGCAAGCCCGACCCTCAACGCGATCGCAGCGATGGCGTATCGCCGATGGTTTGAGGGAGCGCGAAGGATGCGGATCGTCGTCATCATGGACACCGGCATTGCATGAAATGGTTTGTCTCGACCGCGCGCCAAGGCCCACGATCGAAACAAAGCACGCAAAAGGAGATCGAAGGGTCACGCCAAGCGCAACTAGCGGCAGTCTCAGTTCGCCAGGCGCAGCTTGAGCGCGGTCACGCCGACCGCCAGATTCAGTCCGACGTCGCCTTCAAGGGAGACTGGCTGCAGCGAAAGGGTCTTTGCGCTTCCGCCGACGAGCACGTTGGCTCCGGCACCAATACCGACGCTGGCGTCGGCTGTTACGCCGCTATAGGTTCCCTGCAGACCGGCAACCGGCTCGCGCGTTGCGTTGTAGACGAGCCAAAGCATGCGGCCCTTCTCGACCGTGCCAACATCGAGGCCGAAGTCGGTGATGTTTCCGACGTAGTGCTGCGTCGCGCCGGAAGTTGTCGGCGTGAAGGTACAATCCACATCCTGCTTGGATCCGACGATGACACCGATGCCGGCGGAGACGTCGCAGTCGAGCTTTCCGACTTCCGCGCGTTCGGCGTTCGCAACCGCAGGCGCTGCCAGCATGCCGGCGGCGAGCAGCGAGAGCAGATATGATTTTTTCATCGTGAAGATCCTTTCTTGGGAGTTGGTGGCTGGTTGATGCTCAGAAGGATAGGAGCCCAGCGCACGCGCCGAAATCAGCCGCTGGTTTAGAAAGGGTCATACCTAAGTTTAGGGCCCGCCCTGCGCGCGCCGAAGTCGCCGGTCACCTAAACCAAGGTACAGCTTATGGATGTTCTCCATCGCGCTAAGAACCTCTGTGCCTCAACAACGTCACAGGACCGCCATGGACTTCAATGCCCCAAACCAGTCCAGCCTTGCCCTCGAAATGGGGACACCCCGGTTCGGGCCGTTCTGACCGGGCTTTGCAGCAGGCTGTCCGCTTGGCCGCAGTTGCTACACTTCAGGGAAACGAGCCTTTGCAAGCTCTTCTCTACCAGATCGCCGGCGAGTTGCGCGCGAGGCGTGGCGAGATCCATCGTGAATCCTGGGGGCCGCTGCTGGTCGGCAAACTGGCAGCGTCGGTTGAACGCCTCGAGGCTGAGATGCTGACGCAATCGTGAGCCCGGCACGCCATTTAAGATGCTCCGCGGTTAGGTCTGCCACCCCTGCACAAGTTTCTGCAAGCAGGGCACCTTCGCCCGCTCCCGACCCGTCTGCCTGCTGTCTTTCGCCTACGAATTCCGGGCGATCCTATGCCTCAGTATAGTGGGCAGCGGAAGGAGTCCCTGCTAATTTAGCTTTGAGAAATCGCGGCGAGCTGCGGCTTCGTCCGTCTCGTCAGCAATCGAACCTCGCGAAGGATAGGAGAATGATTTCGTTCACGAATACGCATCTTTCGGAAGAGGACGGCTTACTGTCCCTCAGCCTGCGGCTGCTTAGCTATCGCTCCGGTTCCTCCTACACGCTTCGGTGCGAGCTCCGGCGCGATACGCCGATGAACGCCGTCATGACGAATTTCGATCAACGTCTCCAATCCCTGCGCAGATCCATCGACAACTCCGTTGCCGGCGACTGAATCCTTCGTAACGCTCCTTCCATGAAATCTCTTCCATCCAATCGCATCGAGAGCGCCGTTGACCGGCGCCTGATGGCGCTCGACGGCGCCATGCACAAGCTCATGCCATCATACGCGCTGCAATTCTTCATGATCGGCCATTTCCCCGAAGCGGATCGCAGCGGGCTTCTCGAAAACCTCCTCGTCTCCAACTGGCCGGCCGATCTGCTTGTCCGGTACGAAGCGACCGACATGTTCCGGGAAAGCCGGATCGTTGCGAAGCTCAAGGAGAGCATTCTGCCAGTCTGTTCCGATGCGTTGCTGTTTGCGCGTGCGCGGGATGCGGGTGTGAAAAGCCGATTGGCAGGTGTCTTTTACGACGATGGGTTTGCCAACACGATTGGCCTGTCGCTGCATGATGCCAATCGCCGACAATACCTGATGCTGCTCTCCGGGTCAGGGCTGCCCCTGGCTGAGCAGGCACTTCCCTCGCTCGTATTCGAGCTCATGAAAGCGCTCGATGGCTTTGCTGCTGGCAAGGACAAGAAGCATCCGCTATCGGCTCGCGAATTGGACTGCCTGCGCTGGTCCGCAGCCGGCAAGAGCAGTGAGGAAATCGCGGTCATCCTCGATCTCAGCAGCCACACCGTAAACAGCTACATGCGCTCGGCAATCGAGAAACTGGATGTCGTGAACCGCGTCCAGGCGGTCGCTACGGCATGTCGCCTTCGCTTGATTTGAACATTGTCTTGGACGCGTGGGCCTAACGCTGGCGCGACGGCCGCCGTCAGGCTGGGCGGACCGGACCCGCAACCGCATTTGTCTGCGCCTTCCGGAAGTTGGGGTGCAGCGGGCCGAACGGCATCGCGCCCATGAAAACCACGAAGACAAGACCCGCTATGGCAAACCAGAACGAAAGAACGAAGCCGTCGGCATAGGACAAGATGTATGCTTGCGCGCGAACGCCGGTAGCGACCGTCGATAGTGCTTCGAGATGTCCCCTGGCGCCGAGCTTGGCGAGAATCCCATTCAGGTCATGCGACGAGGCGGCAATCGGCCCGGTCAGCACGTTCGAGTGAAACTGTTCGCGTTGGCGTAGCCACGTGTTCAGCAGACTGACGGCAAGCTCGGCGCTCCCAAGCCTGATGACCTGGATGTAGGCGGATGCAGCCGTCGCCCGCTTTGGGTCGGTGTTGGCGATCAAGTAGACGACGGCGGCGAAGAAGACAAAGCTCTGGCCGAACGTGTAAAGAAGCACTACGGGCAGGAAGCTCGTTGGCGACCATTCGATCGTCAGGCGCGAGCCGAGGAGAGAGGCGACTGCCATCGCCGCCAGTCCGGCGATAATGCAGAACCTAGCATCGATCCGGCGCAAGAGGTAGATCGCGGCCGTTATGAAGAAAAAGACCGGGATGACCGCCCCGACGATGTAGAGCGAGGAGATGGAGACGGGGCGAAGACCGACGACGTTCTGAAGGAACGACGGGATCACGATAGACCCGGCCGAACTAGAAAACGTGAAGGCGATAATGATCGCGTATCCGGTGCCGATGTTGCGGGAGAGGATAACGCTGGCATGCGCCCAGGGTCTTTCCACCAGGCTCTCATTGATCAGAAAGCCCACGGCCAGAATGAGGCCGCCGATGAGAAGCGAGGTTACGATGCCCGATTGGAACCAATCCAGCCGGTTACCCTGGTCGAGTGCGACGTAGATCATCGTCATCGACGACCCGAGCAGGAGCATGCCGCCCCAATCCGCGTTTTCAAGCAGGTTGAAGTTGATCTCTTCCTTGGGTGCGCCAACAATCAGCAGCAGCGCGATCAGCGGCGCGATGATCACGTCCTGCCAATAGAGCCATTGCCAGCCGAGGTAGTCGCCGTAGAGACCGACCAGCACAAACCCCAAGCTCTGCGACAACGGCAATCTCAGCGCGTAGATGGCGAAGCCGATCAACCAGTATTTCATGTCGAGATTTCGGAAGATGACCATGATGGTCGCCGGAATGAAGACACCGAGCAGCAACGCTCTGACGGCATGAAGCGCAAAAAGAACCTCGGTGCCGTGAACCATGGGGATCGCCAGGGAGATGCCGGCGTAGACAAGGCACGCAGGGATCATGACCCGGCGTATGCCGAATACGGTGGCAAGCCAGGCGACGGCCGACGATATCAGGATCTGCGGTGCGTTTGCGATTGTGCTGAGCCAGGACGCCTCGTCGACACCCAAGGAAAAGGCGCCGCGCAAATCCGGCAACCCCACAGCGAAGACCCGCGTGTCGAAGCCGACGACGAAGGATGCCAGGAGAAGGGCCGCAACGATAAGGTAGGGGCGGCTTGCCGTCGTGCCCCGCGTCAGAGGGCCGAAGGCGTGCGGCGTCGCGATCATGGCGCAGTGCCTTCGGATGTGTCAACGCGGACCGTTGCCGACATGCCGGGCTTCAGCCTGTCGACGAGCGGCTGTCCCGCGTCGAGTTCGATCCGCACCGGAACGCGCTGGACCACCTTGGTGTAGTTGCCGGTCGCATTGTCGGGCGGCAGCAACGCGAAGACGGAGCCGCTGGCTGGCGAGAGCCGCGAAACCTTGCCATGCAGCGTCTGTCCTGGAAACGTGTCTATGCTGATTGAAGCCGGGCGTCCCGGCGTCATGCGCGCGAGCTGCGTTTCCTTGAAGTTTGCCGTCACATAGACATTCGGGAGCGGGACTTCCGATATCACGCTGGTGCCGGCCGCGACGAAATCCCCTTCATGCACGAGTTTGCGACCGACAGTGCCGTCGAATGGCGCGTGAATTTGGGTGTAGCCCTGGCGGATCAAGGTTGTTTCCAGATTTCCCTGCGCTGCGCTGACCTGCGCTTGCAACAACGGCGCCTGGCCATCCAGCACCTTTCCCTGAGCCTTTTGTTGCTCGATCGCGGCCGCCGTCGACTTAACGGCAGCCTCGGCCTGCAGGTAAGCGGACTGGGCCTGCTGAAGCTGCTGCTGCGACGTTGCATCGCCGAGGTTCGTCTGCCTGTGAAACTCGAGTTCCGTCTGGGTTTTCAGGGCTGTCGCAGATGCATTCTGTGCCTCGGCGGCCTGGACGACGGCATTTTGCAAGGTGATCTGATTGGAGAGGTTCGCCAGCGAGGCGTTCGCCTGGGCAAGGTTCGCCTTCGCGACATCGACGGCGGCATTATACTCCCGAGGATCGATTTCTGCGAGCAGGTCGCCCTTGGAAACGTGCTGATAGTCAGCGACGGGCGTGCGTCGCACCGTTCCACTGACCTGGGCGCTGAGCGTCGAGAGGTCGGCGCTGACGACGGCATCATCGGTAGACTGATGGGCGGCATCCGCCACCCATGTGTTCCAGTCGAGCATAACAAGGGCAACCGCCGCCCCGACAACGAGGACGGCGACAACAGGGGCGGCCAGCCTCCTGATTGTCGCTCCTGTTGTCGAAGGTGCCTCAGTCGTGTTCGAGACGTCCGCCTCGGGTGCCAGCTTGGCAATTGAGGGTGCGAGACTTGTTACGTTGAGCGGGTCTGCCATCGCCCACCTCACTTTCTGGCCGGGTTTGTCGCGGTCTTCACGCGAACTGGCACAGGGGCCGGATTGAAGGAGACGTGCCCGGTGCCGTGAAACTGGACCCAATAGCCGAGCGCCATGAAAACGGAGCCGCCGACCAGATTGCCGAGCGTGACCCAAATCAGGTTGTGAACGGCGCCTGCGATCGTGACATTTGCCGGGTGGTCGCCGAGGAGAGCCATCGAGAAGGTGAACATGTTGGCGACCGAATGCTCATATCCCGCGGCGACGAAGATCGTGATCGGCCAGAAGATCAGCATGATTTTCGCAGCCGCATTGTCGGTCCGTCCGGCCATCCAGATCGCCAGGCAGACGAGCCAGTTGCACAGGATTCCTCGGGCGAAAAGCTCAAGCGACGTTGCCGACATCTTTGCCGCGACAGCCGAGAAGAAGGAAGCGCTGCCGTCACCAAGAAGCACGCCGCCGCCGGCGAGGTGAAAGAGCCCGGCGAGCGCAAGCGCCCCGATAAGGTTGCCGACCCACGTGCTGCACCAAACGAGCAGCACATCGGAAAGACGCGCGCGCCGCGTCAGCACGGCAAGCGGCATGTACATGGCGGTGCCGGTAAAAAGCTCGGAGCCGGCGAAGACCACGATCGTCAAGGCCGAAGAAAACACCACGCCCATAACAAGGTGGGCCCAGGCGGCGTCGACGTGGGCGCCGACTGTGAACATCAGGATATCGCCGAACCCGATATAGGCGCCGGCCATCGCCGCGCCGATAAGGAATGCGAAGAACTGGGTGCGAGCGACGAGCGCCTTGTGTTCGCCGGATTGTGCGAAATCGCTGATGCTGTCCTGATACATGAGGTGGCCCTCGCAACTGGCTCGATGGAATCGAGCGTTTCATTGGTCGATGCGATAGAGGCTACCGTCACTTTGCGGTGCGTTGAATCATACGTTGGTGTAGCTGGCGGCGCTGAAAGTTCAGGTTTGTGCCGCCGCCGCGGTCTTTATGACAGATTTTTTTAGTCACACTAAAAATCAGATTGACAATGCCTCCGTCTGAAGCTTCATTGAAGTAATACTAAAAATAAGGCGGAACATCTTGGAAGCACACGCAGGTCCTGACGGAGCTGGGGAGATGTCTCTTGGCGAGCGATTGCGTGATCGTCGCCGCGAGCTCAAACTGACGCTTCAGCAAGTCGCCGATCAGGCCGGCTTCTCGGTCGGCTTCATCTCGCAGATCGAGCGCGGCATTACCGTTCCGTCGCTGACTTCCCTCGTCTCCGTCTGCCGTGTCCTGAAGGTGGACGTTGGCTCGTTCTTCAAGCCGCCGCGTGTCGATGCGCCGATCACCCGCCGGGAAACCCGACCGGTCTATGCGCTTGGCGGCACGCCCGGCAACTCCGTGACCTACGAGCGACTTTCGGCGTCTTTTCCCGGCAATATTCTCCGCAGCACGCTCATTCACGAGCCGCCGGGTTTCCGAAGCGAGCCGATGTCGCACGAGGGAGAGGAAATCTTCTTCATCGTCGAAGGTTCACTTACCCTGGAGGTCGATGGCGAACAGACGATCCTCGAAGCGGGCGATTCGGCGCATTTCCCATCGTCCCGGACGCACGTGACCTGGAACCACACCACCGAGCCGGTGACCATATTTCATACCTGTACGATGGACGTCTTCGGTGACGACGTACCATCTGGCGAGCCGGAAACCAGCCTCGTCGTCAAGCGCGCCGCAACCCGGCGCAGCGCACCAAAGAGCCTCAAGATAAATCAAGGGAACAAGAAATGAGACCAAGCCTCAAACTGGTGGCTGCAGCCCTGCTCGCAGCAACCTCGATCTGCACCTATGCCAAGGCCGAAACCGTATTGAGGCTCGATGAATCGCCGGTCGGCGAACTCGACCCGGCAAAGGCGTCGGACTATGCCGACTCCATTCTGATGTTCAACGTCTATGATACGCTGGTCATCCCGAAGCAGGGGCAGCCTGGTTATGATCCGTTTCTCTCGACCGGGTGGGAAAGCACCGGCACGACCTACACCTTCAAGCTTCGCACGGATGTGAAATTCCAGAGCGGCAATCCCCTGACGGCAGATGATGTCGTCTTTTCGCTGCAGCGCATGAAGGCACTGGGCGCGGGCCTGTCCTACCTGTTCGAAAACGTCGACAAGGCGGAAGCAACCGACGCGTCTACGGTCAAGTTCACGCTCAAGGAGCCCTACGCGCCGTTCATCTCCGCGCTGACGCGCCTGCCGATCGTCGACAAGAAGCTGGTGTTGGAAAACCTGGGTTCCGGTGATGGCGAGATGAAGGACTGGGGACAGGCATATCTTTCGACGCATGGCGCCGGCAGTGGTGCCTACAAGGTCGTCTCTCACAACCCCCAGGAAGAGACGGTCATGGCGAAGAACGCCGGCTATTTCCTGGGTGCGGCCCCGAAGGCTCCAGATACCGTCCGTTTCCGCTACGGCCTGGAAGCAGCAACCGTGCGCACGCTGATCGCTCAGGGCGAGCACGACATCTCCTCGCAGTGGTTGCCGCCCGAAGTCTTGAAGTCCCTCGCCGCCAGTGGCGCGCAGCTCTTGACCGAGAAGGGTACGACCGAGTTCTACGTCAAGATGAACACGACGAAGGCGCCGTTCGACGACGTCGAGTGCCGCCTGGCCGTCTCCTATGCCTTTGACTACGACACCGGCGTGAAGATGGTTGCTATCAACGACAGGGTTTCCCAGGGGAGCCCAGCAACCGGTGCCGTTCCGGTTGGGATGCTCGGGGCATTGCCGGAAGACCAGCCGATCAAGCGCGACATGGCGAAGGCCAAGGAGCACCTGGCCAAGTGCAAGTACAAGGCCGAAGACATCAACATCGATATCTCCTGGATCGGCGAAGTTCCGCTGGAAGAGCGCTTCGCTCTGCTGATGCAGGCAAACTTCACCGAACTCGGTCTCAAGGCTGAGGTCAAGAAGCTGCCTTGGGCATTGTTCTCGGAGCAGGTTTCGAAGCCTGAGAATACGCCTGCCATCAGCCAGGTCTTCGTGAACACCATGAGCGGAGATCCGGATACGCTGCTCTACAGCATGTATCACTCGAGCGCAGCCGGCACATGGATGTCGCCAGAGTATCTCAAGGACAAGGACGTCGATGCGCTTCTGCAGCAGGGGCGTGAGGCTTCCAGCGATGAAGAGCGCTCGAAGATCTATACCGATCTCAACAAGCGGCTGATCGCCCTTGCGCCTTCCATTTTCGCTCAGGACCAGACCGCGGTCTTTGCGGCAAGCAACCGTGTCTCGGTTCCGGCCTTGTCCGATCCGAGCAAGGCGTTTGCGCTTGCTGGCTTCGGCTTCACGTTCCGCCTGATGGAAATGAAAGAATAGTCGGGTCGTAAACAGGGCCGCCCGACGCGGCGGCCCTTCCTCGCACGAACGGAATTATCGGTATGCCTCCACTCGTCCGCCTCCTCGCGAAGCGGCTAGGTACCTCTTTTGTCGTCTTGATAGGGGTATCGCTGCTGATCTTCGCCATCGCCCGGATCATTCCAGGTGATCCCGCGCGCATCGCGCTCGGCCCCAATGCGACTGCCGATGCGGTGGCTGCGCTGCGGGAGCATCTGCACCTCAACGATCCGTTCATTGCGCAGTATGGCTATTTTCTTCGTGATCTCCTTCGCGGTGATCTTGGTGTATCGCTCTACACCAACCGGCCTGTCATGACCGACATCGCGCAGTTTCTGCCTGCGACGCTCGAGCTTGTCATCGTTTCCGGCATCATGATGGTCGGCTTCGGCCTGCCGCTCGGGATAATCTCGGCCCGCTATCGCGGCAGCGTCATCGATCATGTCATCCGGATGGTCACCTTGCTTGGCGTATCGGCGCCGGGCTTTGTCTGGGCCGTTATCCTGATGCTGGCTTTCGCCTACTTCCTGCCGCTGTTTCCGATCGCTGGAAGACTGTCCGACACCATGACCGTGCCGACAACCACGGGCTTCCTGCTGGTCGACACCCTGCTTGCGGGAAATCTCAAGGCGTTCGGCAATGCTCTCTGGCATATCATCCTGCCTGCCTTTGCGCTGGCGCTTTCCGGTATCGGTCAGGCAGCGCGCCTCGTTCGTTCGAACATGGTCGAGACCTACGAAAAGCCCTATATCGAGATGGCGCAGGCCTACGGTTTCGCAGAAAAACGGATTGCGCGGCGATACGCGTTCCGGCCCTCTCTTATCCCGTCGCTCACGATCATCGGTCTCGACTTCGCGGCAATGCTCGGCAACGCCTTCCTGGTTGAAGCCGTCTACGCCTGGCCCGGCCTGTCGCGTTACGGCGTCGCCGTCATCCTCAGAAAGGATCTGAACGCCATCGTCGGGACCGTCCTGATCATTTCGGCCATGTTCCTGATCGTCAACCTGGTGGTCGACCTCCTGGTTTCGATCATCAATCCCCGCATTCGTCTGTCTCAGAGGGCATCATGAAGAAAACCCTCATTATCCTGGCGCGCAATCCGCTATCGCTGATCGGCCTGATCCTCGTTGCGATCGTCGTCTTCTCCGCCGTCTTTGCGGATTTCATCGTGCCATTCCCTGAACATCGGGGCGCGGTCGTCGATTTCCTCAATTTCAACAAGCCGCCCGAGTGGCCGTACATTTTTGGCACCGACCTGGTCGGGCGCGATCTCTTCTCGCGCATCGTCTACGCCTACCGGATTTCGTTGATCCTCGGCGTCGTCGTGCTGGCGATTGCCGTTCCGGTCGGTGTCGCGATCGGTCTTGTGGCCGGCTATTTCGGGGGTGGACCGAGTATGTGCTGATGCGGCTGACCGATGTGTTCCTGTCGATACCGCCGCTTGTGCTGGCGATGTCGATGATGGGGCTGCTGGAGCCGACCCTGACGAACGGCATGATCGCAGTCACCGCGATGTGGTGGCCATGGTACACGCGCCTCGTCTACAACCTCGCCCGCGCGGAGAAGGAAGAGGGCTATGTGCTGGCCGCCGAGGTGATTGGTGCCTCGAAGATGCACGTAATGTTCCGCGAGATCCTGCCGAACTGCGTGCCGTCGATCGTTACCAAGATGACGCTCGATTTCGGTTTCGTGATCCTGATCGCTTCGTCTCTGTCCTTCCTGGGGCTTGGGGTGCAGCCGCCGACGCCGGACCTCGGCTCGATGGTGGCGGAAGGCGCAAAATATCTTCCCGATAGCTGGTGGCTGACAGTGTTCCCGGGCCTTGCAATCCTGATCGCCGTGTTCGGCTTCAACCTGATCGGCGATGCGCTTCGCGAAATCCTGGGAGTCGACCAATGACGCCAACCCTCAAGATCGACGGCCTCAAGCTAGGCTTCAAAACGCATGCCGGCATGATCGAAGTGCTGCACGGCATCTCGCTCCACATTCGTAAGGGCGAACGCGTCGCGCTCGTTGGCGAATCCGGTTCCGGCAAATCGGTGACGGCGCGGATCGTTCTCGGCATGCTCCAGCAACTGAAGACGGCTCGTATATCGGGCGGCATCGAGTTCGAAGGTCGCGACCTGCAGCGCATGAGCGCCAGGGAACGGCATGCTCTGCGCGGGACAAGTATGTCGATGATCTTCCAGGATCCGACGTCGTCGCTCAATCCGGTCTATACGGTTGGTGCGCTGTTCCAGGAGGTACTGTCGCGTGCGCATTCCGGAATGTCTGCCGGCGATATGCGGAAGATGGCGATCGAAGCCCTTTCCGATGTTGCGATCGGAGAACCCGAACGCGTTCTCGACTCTTACGCATTCCAGCTTTCCGGCGGCATGAACCAGCGCGTGATGATCGCCATGGCTCTCGCCAACAATCCCTCTCTGCTTCTGGCCGATGAGCCGGGAACTGCACTCGACGTGACAGTTCAGGCGCAGACGCTGAAACTGATGAGCGCGCTCGTTGAGAAGCACCATACCTCGGTGCTGTTCATCTCGCACAATCTTGGCGTTGTTCGCGAATTCGCCGACCGCGTCTACGTGATCTACAAGGGCAACATCGTTGAGCAGGGTCCGACTGCGGCATTGTTCGATGACCCCCGGCATCCCTACACCAGGGCGCTTCTGTCGGCTGTTCCCCGCATTACCGGCGGCGGAATTCCGGACATCGACGATGGCGTCGCCGACTTTCTGGCGCCGCTCGTCGCCCATGAAGGCTTTAGCGAGAAGGAGCTTCTGGCATGAGCGCGCTTCTATCCGTCTCATCGGTTTCCAAGGAGTTCACGGTGGGCACCCGCAAGGTGCAGGCTCTGGACAATGTGTCATTCGACGTGGAGCGGGGTGAATGCCTCGCGATCGTGGGCGAGTCCGGTTCTGGAAAGAGCACCATCGCCAATATTATTCTCGGCATTTATGGCGCGACATCGGGCACGCTGACGTTCGACGGCAAGCAACTGCCTGCGCGCCGCACGCTTCAGCATCGCCAGGCGATTCAGCTGGTTCAGCAGAACCCGCTCTCGTCGCTGAATCCGCGCCGTTCCATCGGTGCCTCGCTACGGTTGGCGCTCGATGTTCACGACATCGGCCCGAAGTCGGGGCGTGGCGAGCGGGTCGGCGAACTGCTCGAGGAGGTTGGTCTTCCGCGCGAATTCAGCCGCCGGCCGCCGGCGGCGCTGTCGGGCGGTCAGCGGCAGCGCGTCGCGATTGCCCGTGCCCTTGCCTGCCAATCCGAACTCGTTGTTCTCGACGAGCCGACGTCGGCCCTCGATGTCCTCGTTCAGGCCCGCGTATTGAAGCTCCTGAAGGAGCTCAAGGACAAGCGCGGCCTGACCTATGTGTTCATCACGCATGACCTTTCCGTCGTGCGCAACATCGCCGATCGCGTTGCCGTCTTCGAAAAGGGCAAGCTCATCGAGATCGATCGGACCGATGCGATTTTTACCAAGCCTGAACACCCCTATACGCGCCGGCTGATCGGCGCCGTACCGGTCGTCAGCCGCGAGGAAGCGGCCTTGCGCGACCGTCTTTTGGAGCAAGAGAATGGAAATGCCTGATTATAGCGGATTTGTTGCCGCCCTTGCGGACAGGAACGGCCAGCCGGAGTCGGCCTTCGCGGCGTTGGAGGCGCTGACCAAGAAAATCGTTGGTGTGAAGCTGTTTACGATCATGACCAGCGACACGACCGAAAAGGTGTCAGAGCGCATCTATTCCAATATGCCGGAGGCCTACCCGGTTTCGGGAACGAAGCCCTACAATGAAACCTATTGGTCCGACATCGCGCTTAAGCAGCGGCGGACTTTCGTCGCCAACACCATCGAAGACATTGCCGGCGTTTTCGATGACCACGAGCTGATCGACTCGCTCGGCTGCCAATCGGTCATCAACGTGCCGATCGTTATCGCGGGGGAGGTCGTCGGGACGATCAACTGCCTGCATGAAGCCGGTTTCTACACGAAGGAGCGTGTCGAGGCGGCCGAAGCACTGAAGCTGCCGGCGGCCGCCTGCATGCTTCTCCATGACAAGCTGAAGAACGGGAGCGGGAAATGAGCGCCAAGACTATTCGTGTTGCCACCGACGTCGGTGGCACCTTTACCGACCTTGTCTGCTTCGAGACAGACAACGCAACGGGACAGTCGCGGATCATCACCGCCAAGTCGGACACGACACCGCCGAACTTCGAGCAGGGTGTTCTCAACGTTCTCGACAAGGGCGGCGTTGACCCAAAGAGCATCGATTTCCTCGCCCACGGTACCACCGTCGTCATCAACGCTCTTACCGAACGCAAGGGCGTGAAGGTCGGCCTCGTGACGACCGAAGGCTTCCGTGACTCGCTCGAGATCGCCCGCGGCAATCGCCCTGATTTCTTCAACCTGCACTACGAAAAGCCCGAGCCATTCGTGCCGCGCTATCTGCGCCGAGAGCTCCCGGGACGCTTCAGCTATCACGGCGAAGAGATGAAGCCGCTCGACCTCTCCGGTCTGCCTGGCATCCTCGACGATTTCCGGGCGGATGGGGTCGAGGCGATTGCTGTCTGCTTCCTGCACTCTTACGCCAATCCGAGCCACGAACAGGCAACGATTGCCGAGATCGCAAGACTGTGGCCGGAGATCTCCACCGTTGCCTCGCACCAGATCACGCGCGAATGGCGCGAGTACGAGCGCACGAATACGACCGTTATGTCTGCCTACGTCCAGCCCACTGCGGAGCGCTACTTGTCTCGCCTCAACGATGGCCTTCTAACCAAGGGCTTCGACGGCAACCTCTTCATCATGCAGTCCAACTGCGGCGTCGACTCGCTGGACTCGGTAAAGAAGATTCCGATCACCATGGTCGAATCCGGCCCGGCCTCGGGCTTCTGGGGTGCCGCCGAACTCGGCAAGCAGATCGGCGAGCCGAATGTCTTGGCGCTTGATATCGGCGGCACGACGGCGAAGTGCTCTCTGATCGAGGACGGTAAGGTCAAGATCATGACCGATTACTGGATCGAGCGCGATCGCACCTCGGCGGGCTATCCGATCATGGTGCCCGTCGTCGATCTCGTGGAGATCGGCAACGGCGGCGGCTCGATCGCCTGGGTCGACGATTTCGGCAAAATGCACGTCGGTCCGAAGTCGGCGGGCGCGATGCCCGGGCCTGCGGCCTACGGGCGTGGCGGCACGAATGCCACGACGACAGATGCCAACCTGTGGCTCGGCCGGATCAACCGCGATTATTTCTGCGGCGGTTCGGTTGAGGCCGATATGGCTGCGACCGAAAAGGCGCTCTCCGCTGTCGGCCAGAAGCTCGGTATTTCGGCAGATGAAGTGGCTCGCGGCATCGTGCGCATCGCCAACAACAACATGGTCAACGCCCTCAAGCTGGTCTCGCTCAACCGTGGCTTCGACCCGCGCGACTTTACCCTGGTCGCCTTTGGCGGCGGTGGCGCGATGCATGCGGTGGCACTCGGCACCGAGCTTGGCGTCAAGAAAGTCGTCATCCCCGCCGGCGCTTCCGTGTTCTCGGCGTGGGGCATGATGATGTCTGACCTGCGGCGCGATTACTTCGTGACGAAGCTTGCGGAGTTGAAGGTCGGTGCCTCCGCGACCGTGGAAGCCTTGTTCGCCGAGACCGAAGCCCTTGCCCTGAAACAGTTCGGTGAAGAGGGCGTGGCGGGCGAGAAGGTCAAGTTCCTGCGCTATGGCAAGTTCCGTTACCAGAACCAGGAGCACACGACCGAAGTCCTGATCGATGGCCCGATCAGCGACGAGCGTCTCGCCGGCATTGAGACGGCCTTCCACGAGGCTTACGAGCGTGAGTACACCTACCGGCTCAACGCGCCGGTCGAGCTTGTCGGCGTGCATCTGGTCGCTTCTGCCGAAGTCGGCAAGTTGACGATGCAGGAAAAGCCGCTGACGGAAGGGCCATCTACGGCGGCGCTGAAGGGCGAGCGAACGGTGGACTATGCTCTCGAAGGCCGCCATCAGGCCGCGATCTATGACGGCGAGAAGCTGGAGCCCGGCATGAACTTCGCCGGCCCCGCCATCATCGAAGATCCAGGCACGACGATCGTGATTCACCCCGGCAATCGGGTCGAGGTCGACGGCTTCGGCAACATTCACATTCATCTCAAGGCTTGAGGAGGCCGGATCATGACAGCAGAAATCCACGATCCGATTACGCTCGAAATCATCCAGAATTCGCTGCAGGCGACGGCCGATGAGATGTTCGCCGCAATGCGCAAGACGGCGATGAGCTCGATCATCTATGAAGTTCTCGACATGGGTACGGGATCACCGACGCCAAGGGACAACTGGCGTCGTCGGGCGCCGGCATCCCCGGCTTCATCGGTGTTCTCGACAAGTCCGTTAAGGTTCTGCTGGAGAAATTCGGCAAGCCGGGACAGATCGAACCTGGCGACGTCTTCATCACCAACGATCCGTATTATGGCGGCGTTACCCACCTGAACGACTTGGTCGTTGCCATGCCGGTGTTCGCTGGCGACAGGCTTATCGCGTGGACCGCCAACATTGCCCACAATTCTGATGTTGGAGGTAAGTCGCCGGGCTCGCTGTCCGCCGATGCCACGGAGATCTTCCAGGAAGGATTGCGCCTGCCGGCCATCAAGATGATCTCGAAGGGCGAGCCCATCCCGGGCATTTTCGACATCATCACGGTCAACTCGCGCATGCCGGACTTCATCGAGGGTGACCTTTGGGCGGCAATTGCCTCGGTGCGTATCGGCGCGAAGCGTCTCGCCGAACTTGCCGAGAAATATACCGTCGCCACCTTCGAAGCCGCGATGGCGAGCTTTATGGACTTCGGCGAACAGGTCACGCTGGCTGAATTAGCGAAGTTGCCGCATGGCACGTTCGAACTGACGGAGGAACAGGACGACGGACGCTTCTTCAATGTCAAGATCACCATCTCCGACAAGGAGTTCGTAATCGACCTGCGGGACAACCCCGATCAGGACGCCGGACCGTCCAACGCGTGCTACGACGATACGCTGGTCAGCATGCAGGTCATCTTCAAGGCGTTGACGGCGCCCGCCTCGCCGGCCAACGAGGGCTCGTTCCGCCCGCTCAAGGTGCTGACGAAGGAAGGCACCTGCTTCCACGCCAAGGAGCCGGCCGCAGTCGGCTTCTACTACGAGATCGGCATTCGCGGCTACGATCTGGTGTGGCGTTGCTTGGCGCCGCATATGCCGGAAAAGCTGCCTGCCGGTCACTTCTCGTCGATTGCCGGAACCTTCATCGGCGGCATTCATCCGGATACAGGCCGGCAGTACACGATCATCGAGCCGCAGATCGGCGGATGGGGAGCGTCGAGCGGACGCGACGGCAACAGTGCGATCTTTTCGGGCGTGCACGGTGAGACCTACAATTGCCCAGCCGAGATTTCCGAAGCGCGTAACGGCCTCATCGTCGACCGGATGGAACTCAATTGCGATCCGGGCGGCGAGGGTAAATGGTCCGGCGGTCGCGGCATTCGTCTCGACTACCGTATTCGTCGCGATGACTCGTTCCTGACGCTTGGTTACACGCGCTCCCGCATTCTTCCCTGGTCGCTGGAGGACGGGAACGAAGGCACCGCCAACTATGCGCTGGTCATGCGTAAGGACGGGTCGAGCGAACGCTATGCCTTCGCTTCAGGCGTTCGCGTCGACAAGGATGATGTCATTCGCATCATGACCGGCGCCGGCGGCGGGCTTGGCGATCCCAAGGAAAGAGACCGGACGCTTGTCGCCGCCGATATCCGCAACGGCTTCATCACGCCTGAGCGCGCGGCAGATGTTCACGGTTACAAGGGTTGATGGGCATGGCATCGCAACCCTTGAAAGTCATGTATCTCAACCCGGTCGCGGACGACGCGGCCGTGGACGAGATCTTCGCTGGGATGGTGCGCCAGCACAAGCAGCCCGGCACCGAGGTTCATGTGACCGCCTTGCCAAAAGAGCACTATGGCTTCTCTCACATTGAATTTCGAACTTACGAAGCGTTGGTGACCCGAGGCATCATGCGGGCGGTGCGGCAGGCGGCGGCTGAGGGCTTCGACGCCCTGGCGATTGGCTGCTTCTACGACACGGCGCTTCACGATGCGCGCGAGATCTCGGATCGGATGATCGTCACCGCGCCCTGTGTCGCATCGTGCGAGATCGCTGCGAGCCTCGCCAACAGCTTCGGAGTGATCGTGGGGCGGCGGAAATGGGTGCACCAGATGCAATCGACCATTGTTGGTTATGGGCATGGCGATCGGCTGGCCGGCTTCTACGACGTCGGTCTTGGCGTTGACGATTTCCAGCGGGATCACGCCGAGACGGGCAGACGCCTCATGGCCGCAGGCCGGAAGGCGATCGATGAAGGTGGCGCGGAGGCGCTCATCCTCGGCTGCACGATGGAGGTCGGATTCTACAAGGAGATCGAAAACGCCCTCGGCGTGCCGGTCATCGACCCGTCGATCGCGGCGCTCAAGCGTGCCGAATATGCGGCCGTCCTGAAGCGCCAATGCGGTTGGGTTCCTAGCCGGCGGGGCTCCTGCGAGGCGCCTCCCGAGGCAGAGATTGCGCGCTTTCACGCGTTCGACGATGCCGCACCGGTTTTCGGCAGCCGCATCGTCATAGAAGCGGAATAAGGAATTGATCATGAATGAACAGACGACCAGAAAGCTTGAACTCCTGCGTCAGCGGATGCGCCAGACCGGCACCGGACTGCTCGCGATAGCGCCGGGTTCGCATATGGATTGGGTCCTCGGATTCCATCCGCATCCCGACGAGCGGCCGTGCCTCCTGCTCATCGCGCCGGAGAAGGAAGCCTTTCTCATGCCGGCTCTCAACGCGGAAGGAACGCGTGAGTTCACCGACATAGCTTTCTACAATTGGTCCGATGCGGAAGGACCGGACGGTGCTCTTCAGGAGGTCTTGCAGGCGATTGGCGCAACGGCCCCTGTGCGTGTCGGTCTCGACGAGACGATGCGGGCGGATTTCGCCTTGCTGCTTTTGAAGTTCCTGCCGGCCGATACGATCCATGACTTCACCGGCCCGACGCTCGGTGGCCTGCGCATGAAGAAAGACGCGGGCGAGTACGCCAAGCTCAAGATGAATGCCGCGATCGCCGACCGCGCCATGGAAGCGGCCTTCGCAACGATCAAGGCTGGCATGACTGAAAATCAGGTTGCTGCTGAAATTCGTTCTCAGTTCTCGGCGCAGGGTGCTGCTCCGGCGTTCTGGATCGTCGGAGCCGGCCCCAACGGTGCTTTCCCGCATCATTCGGCGAGCGATCGCGTCATCGAAGAAGGCGATGCCGTCGTGATCGACATTGGCGGCCGTAAATCCGGCTTCCCGAGCGACATTACCCGAATGGCCGTGATCGGACTGCCGCCCGAGGGCTATGGCGAAATTCATGCCATCGTCGAAAAAGCGGTGCAGGCGGCCCTGAAGGCAGCCAGACCAGGCGTCATGGCAAAGGAAGTCGATTTTGCCGCGCGCAAGGTCATTTCGGATGCGGGCTATGGCGAGTATTTCGTGCACCGGACCGGCCACGGCATGGGCATCGACGGTCACGAGCCGCCTTATATCACCGCGACATCCGAAACCATCCTCGAGGAAGGAATGGTGTTCTCGATCGAGCCCGGCATCTACCTGCCAGGGCGCTTCGGCATTCGTCTCGAAGATATCGTCATTCTTCGTGCCGATGGGCCGGAGGTTCTGTCGTCGCTGTCGCGCGACGCGAGGCGCATCGATCGCTGATCCGCAGGAGGCGGGCCGCGCTTCAGCGGCTCGCCTTTGTCGAGAAGAAACTAGTGAACCTTCAGACCGCCGACCCAGGTCGTGGCGATATTGGCTTTCGAAGCCGTGTAGATGATCTTCTGAAGGATCTGGTCGTCCGCTTCGACCTGGTCGAAAAGCCGCATCGAGCCTTTCTCCGCGGTGGTATCAATGACAATCGCGTCGAAGGCATATCCCGGCTGGAACTGCCCGACCGGGAGATCGAGCGCGATGCCTCCACCGGTCGTGGCGATGTAGAAGGCATCACGGAAATCGATCTGTGCCACGCCGGCGGTGCTGCGTTCTGCTGGCGGAAGCGCAGGGTCGACACCGCTCGCCAGCATGCGCGAAACCAGAACGGCCGCACGGCTGTTTTCCAGCATGGAAGCGCTGGGTCCGCCCGAGATATCCGTGCCCAGTCCGACATGCAGCCCCTTCTCCAGGGCCTGTCGGAGAGGAAAGACAGCATTGGCGAAATAGGCGTTCGAAAGCGGGCAATGGGCGATGGCGGCCTCGCGGACGCGAATGCGCTCCATGTCCGAAGCCGTCAGAAAATTCGAATGGGCAAGCACGCTGCGGCGGCCGAGCAAACCGAAGCGGTCCAGCATTTCCGTATCCGTCGCGCCGAAGCGCGCGAGCGCATAGCCGTGGGCCCAATCGCTCTCGGAGCAATGCGTTTGAACATGGCAGCCGCATTCCTGGGCGAGGGCTCCGAGGCCCTTCAGTGCCGCATCGGTGCAGGAGGGGATGAAGCGCGGTGTCACGACGGGATGGACCCGCCCATCACCATTTTCAGGATGGAACCTGATGTAATCGATAATGGCGCGCGTCCCGTCGATCGCTGCCTTTGCCGAGCTGTCACGATAGTACGGCGGGCATTCGTCCTCGTTGTCCATTGCCACCTTGCCGATCAACGCGCGCTGTCCGCGTTCGAGGCAGATATCCACCAGAACCCGGGTCGCCTCCTGATGAATGGTGGCAAAATAGAGGGCGGTTGTCGTTCCGTTGGCGAGCAGGTCATCGACGAGCAGCCGGTAGCTGCGCTGCGCAAAGGCGAGATCCTCGTAGCGCGCCTCCAGCGGGAACGTGTACTTCTGCAGCCAGACCTCCAGCGGAACGTCGAGCGCACCGCCGAGTTGGGGATATTGCGGCGCGTGCACGTGAAGATCGACAAAACCTGGCAGGAGATAAGAGCCGGATGGCAGGACAACCAGTTCGCCGGTCTCCTCGCGTGCTTCGCGAATGCTGCGGTAGTTCGGCTCCCCCGGCCGATGGATGGCCTTGATCGTGCCATCGGCACCGATATCGATGAGAACGTCTTCCAATACGTCGATAAGTCCGCGTTCCGGTGCGTGAAAGCCGGAAGCGCAGAGCGTCTTGTTACGCAGATCCACTGATATGTCCCTAATTCAGTCCAGGCTTCGATGTCTGAGCGCGAGCGCGCCCTCCCGAAATCTATGTCGGATTTCCGTCTCGTCTATACCAGGAAGTGCCCGTTCTTCCATGAGAATTTGCCCATCGCAGATGGTGGTCACCACGTCGTCGGCACGCGCGGAGTAAACGAGCGCCGCCGCCTCGCCGTAGACGGGAAGGCAATGCGGCTTGTCGAGATCGACAATGATGACGTCGGCCTTCATGCCGGGTGCGAGCTTGCCGGTGTCGGGACGGTTCATCGCGGCTGCCGCCCCTGTTGTCGCCATTTCCAGGAGTTCGCCAGTCTTCAGAAACTCCACATCGTTGGTCTTGTCCTTGTGGATCATGCCGGCGAATTTCATCTCCTGGAACATGTCCAGGGAATTGTGGCTTGCAGGGCCGTCCGTTGCGAGGCCAACCGTCACACCCGCCTCGCGGACACTGCGCAGACGCAGCGTTCCCGAATTGAGCTTGGCATTGCAGCACGGGCAATGGGCGATCTTCGTTCCCGTTTCCGCCATGATGCGGATATCGTCGTCGTTGAGCTGGGTGCAGTGGGCAGCCGTCACGTCGGATCCAAGGAACCCGAGCGAATACACCCATTGCATCGGCGTCGTGCCGTAGGTCTCGCTGACGTAGGCGACCTCCTGCGGGCCTTCGGCGAGGTGGGTATGGATCACCACCTTATGGGCATCCGCCACCTCGCGGACCAGCTTGAACATTTCCGCTCCGCAGGAGTACGGAGAGTGCGGCGACAACCCCACATGGACACGATCATTGCCGGTCCGATGGTGCCGTGAGACCTTGTCGTCAAAACTGTGAAGCGCCTTCCAGGACCAGTCGGTGATCGGCGCATAAAGACCGCGATCGGCGAAACCGTAGCCGAGCGTGGCGCGCAGCGGCATCGTCTTCAACGCGGCGATCTGTGGCTCCACGCGATAGGCGTCAAAATGCTCGTTGAAGGTCGTGATGCCAGCCTTTGCCATTTCGACAAGCCCCATCAGGCTTGCCCAATAGAGCGTCTCTTCATCGAAATTGCGCTTCAGCTGCCACATCGTCTGCAGCCACTCGAACAGCTGGACATCCTCGAGCAGACCGCGCAGCAGCATGTTGGAGGCAATATGTGTGTGGCAGTTGACGAAACCCGGCATGACGACGCGACCCCGCGCGTCGATCAGCTTCCTTGCACCGTCCGTTGGGACCGAGGCTGCGGGACCCACGGCGGCAATGCTGTCGCCCGATATCGTCAGGCTACCGTTTTCGATCTTCTTCGCGCCGCCCATCGGCAGAATGGTGGCGTTGATGATGGCGATATCGGGTTGGCTCATGCGGTCAGGCTGCCATCGCCGTTGTGCCGTAGGTGATGCCCTTTTCCTTCAGCCAGCGGCGATAGGCGATGGAGCTTGCGTCGGCGCGCGTCGGGATCTCGGCGCGTGCTTCCATCGGCAGCAGCGAGGGGCGCTGGTTTTCCAGGATGATGCGGTCCTGCAGGAAGATCAGCTGCTGGAAATGCACGAGCTCCGTCGTGGTCGAGACATCGTCGATCAGGAACATGACTGGATGGGCGATGCAGCGATCGGGCTCGAGCGGCTGCACGAACAGGCAGATCACATCCGAGCGATTGGCGGAGTTCGGGCAGGTCTTGTAGAGCAGCGTCGTGAACGGCGTCATGACCCGGTAGATGTAATCCGTCATGATGCCGTCTGTGGCCGAAAGTGCCGCCTGCGGCTGGAAGAACTGGCAGTTGGTCGCCCAGACTTCATCGACGTCGCGACGGATCTCGGCGTTGTAGTGCATGACCTCAGTGTGTGGCTCGGCACCAAGGATGTCCGTGTGAACGAACGGGAAATGCGCCATGTCGAGAAAGTTCTCGATGATGCGAAGTCCGGAAGCGCGCACCATGACCGCACCGCAATTGACCACGCGGCGGTCCTCCTCGTCGGCCTCCGGCAGCGCAAACAGGCCACCCTTGGGCTCGCCGAGCGTTGCCCAGACAAGGCCGAAGCGCTTGATGATAGGAAGAGGTTCCGCGCGCCCATCTGCTGTTACGACCACAGTGCCGTCAGGTGACCTTTCCAGGACAAGATCGGTGCCGAGCAGACGTGTCGTCGAACGACCGAAGGCAATCTCCGTCTCGGTGCCGAGCGGATACCACTGGTCGAGGGCTGCCTTGTCTGAACATTGGCTCATGGGACGCTCGCTTTCATTGGTCATAGATACGATCCATCACAGTTTGGTGGCTTGCCAGCAATCCGTCCACATCCAAATGGCGGAACTGGCCATCGGCGATGATCTCGCGGCCGTTGATGAACGAATAGTCGACCTTGAACGGCCCGCACATCACAAGCGCCGCCAAGGGGTCGCGCTGGGTGCCGGAAAGACCGAGCTGGTTCAGCTTCACGGCGATGAAATCGGCGCTCATCCCGGGGGCGAGATAGCCGATATCGTCGCGACCGAGGATTCTGGCGCCACCGCGCGTTGCCATCGTCAGCGCCTCGCGGGCCGACAATGCCTTCGGCGTGCCGCCGAAGCCGCCGCGCCCGCCGGGCGTTTCGGAGAGATACTTGTTTGGCGCGACGCGCTGCAACATCATGGCAAGCCGGGCTTCCATGAACATGTTGGAGGTGTCGTTGGAGGCCGAACCGTCCACGCCAAGACCAACGTTGACACCCATGTCGAGCATTTCACGGATCTTGGCGATGCCCTGGCCGCAGCGCATGTTGGCGGAGGGGCAGTGCGCGACGCCGGTGCCGGTATCGGCAAACAGCCTGATCTCGTCCGATGTCATGAAGATCGAGTGTGCAAACCAGACGTCGGGGCCGAGCCAGCCGACGGACTCGGCAAATCCGACCGAGCGCATGCCGTAGACGTCATGGCAATAGTCCTCCTCGAAGAGGTCTTCGGCCAGATGTGAATGCAGGTGAACGCCCTTGTGGGCGCGAGCAAGGGCTGCCGCATCCTTCATCAGGCCCGGCGTGACCGAAAACGGCGAGCAGGGTGCAAGAATGATGCGGCTCATCGAATGACGCGTATTGTCATGATAGCTGTGGATCAGCCGCTCGGCGTCCTTGAGGATATCTTCTTCCTTCTCGACGCAATTGTCCGGCGGCAAACCACCCTGGCTCTGGCCACGCGACATGGCGCCGCGCGCGGCGTGGAAACGCAGTCCAAGATCCTTGGCGGCATCGATGGTTGCATCGAGCGTGCAGTTGTTCGGCAGGATGTAGAGGTGATCGGAGCTCGTCGTGCAGCCCGAGGCGATCAGCTCTGCCATGGCCACGCGGGCCGATACGCCGATCGCATGATCGTCGAGCGCCGACCAGATCGGGTAGAGCGTCTTCAGCCAGACCAGCAGCTCGTCGTCCTGCACCATGACGCGGGTAAGGTTCTGGTACATGTGGTGGTGGATATTCACCATGCCAGGCATGACGATATGGCCGGAGAGATCGAGCACGCGATCCGCCGACACGCCTTCGAGTTCCGCCATCGTGCCGACGGCTTCGATGACGTTGTCGCGCACGAGCAATGCGCCGTCCTTTATCTCGCGGGCGTCATCGTCGAAGGTCGCGAGGTAGGCAATGTTCGTTACAAGCAGGGTACTCATGGCATTTCCGGCATTTTATCGGAGGTCGCGATAGTAGGGCACCCCGATCGCGGCAGGCGCCGCCATGATCCGACGCATGCGCTGCCAGGCGAGCACTGGCACGATGATGAAGGCCATGGTGCCGAGGTAGGGCAGCATGGAGAGGAAGGCGGGCGCAATCGGCCAGCCGCGGGCCTGACCGACAAAACCGAGTGCGGTGATGAAGCCGAAAAGCAGGCCGGAGAGGACCGCTGGGATCGGCCGGTATCCGGCAAAGATGACTAGCGCGACGGCAATCCAGCCGCGACCGGCGACGACGCCGTCCGACCATGATGGCACGAAAGTGAGCGTCAGATACGCGCCTGCCCCGGCTGCCAGTGCCGAGCCGGCGGTGACATAGGCGAAGCGGATGAGATTGACCGGAATGCCGGCCGCATCGGCCGCGGCCGGGTTTTCACCCACCGCACGCAGATTGAGACCATGACGGGTACGGAACATGATGTAGCTCAGGCCGACCGGCAGGATGATGAAGATCAGGTACAGAAGGATGTTCTGCGAGAAGAAGGCCGGTCCGATGACCGGGATCTTGCTCAGGAGCGGCACCTCGATCGGCGCAAACGTTGCCCGCGCCGGCATGCCGGAATAGGCACGCCCGATCGTGGACGCGATGCCGCTGCCCATCAGCGTCAGCGCCAGGCCGCAGAGAACCTGGTTGGCGCGCAGGATGACCGTCGCAAATGCGAAAAGCGCACCGAACAGAGCGCCAACGCCGAGCGCCGCAAGGAAGCCGATCGTTGGCGAGGGAATGGCGGCAACGGTGGCAATGGCAGTGAGCGCGCCGAGCGCCATCAGTCCCTCGACGCCGAGATTGACGACGCCGACGCGTTCGGCAAGGACCTCACCGAGCGCTGCCAGCGCCAGGACACCGCCGGCCAGAAATGCTGTCGTGAAGAGGCCTGTCAAAAGATCCATGTCGCTCTCCTCAAGCCTTGTCGCGGGCGATCCGGTAATGGGCGAGTTCGTCGCCGATCGCCGTCAGGAACAGTATGAGGCCGGTGATCGCCAGCACCGTCGAGGTGGTCAGGCCCTGCGTCTGCAGGATGATGCCGGAGTTCAGGATGAAGGCCATGAGTGCCGCCGAGAAGATGACGCCGACTGCGGAGCTTCGCGCAAGAACGGCGACCATGATGCCGAGATAGCCGTAGTTGTTGGAGATGCCGCCCTGCAGACGATGCACCGTTCCGGCGATCTCCAGCATCCCGGCAAGACCGGCAATCGCGCCCGAAAGCAGCATGACGGTGATCAGGTGGCGGCGCACCGGCATGCCGGCATATTTGGCTGCCGACGGGTTGGAGCCGACGAGACGGACTTCATAACCCCAGCGCGAGAAGGCAAGCAGGCCGGCCACGAGCAAGGCGACGATAATTGCAATCGGCAGACCCCAATGGATCGAGCCCCAGAATTCCGGGATTTCGGCCGAAAGGCGCGGCGTCGCGGAGTTCGCCATCTTGTCACGCCAGGCATTGGTCGAGACGAAATAGACGAGCAGGATTGCCACAAAGTTCAGGAGCAGCGTGGTGATCAGTTCGTTGACGTTGGCGTAGGCGCGCGCCAGCGTCGGAACGAGGATCCAGACGGCGCCACCGATCAGGCCGGCGAAGAACATCAGCACGAGAATGAGAGCAGGCGGACCCGGCACGAAAAGGCCAACGGCTGCGGCCGCAAAGGCACCGGCGTAAAACTGGCCCTCGGCTCCGATGTTCCACGCACCGATCTGCTGGGCGACGGCGACCGACAGGCCGGTCATGATCAGCGGAATGACGAGAACGCCCAGATCCTCCATGCCGAAGCTGGAGCCGAAGCTCGCATCCACGACCTCGGAGGCAAGCTCGATCGGGTTGGCGCCGGTCATGGCGAGGATGAGGCCAGCGAAGACGAGCGCCAGAACGATGGCGGCGGCGCGGGCCGCAAGCGCGATACCGGGAGAAGCAGACGGCAGGCGCTGAACACGGAAGGAGCCTGCCATGCTATGCGACCTCGCGGGCCTGGGTACGGCCGCCCATCAGCAGGCCAATTTCGTCGATATCGGTCTTGTCGTTGTCGACGATTCCCATGATCTTTCCTTCATAAAGCACGGCAATGCGGTCGGAGAGGTTGAGCAGCTCTTCGAGTTCTTCGGAAATCAGAATGATGCCGGCGCCAGCATCGCGCAGTTCGACGATGTAGCGCAGCATCGTGTTGATGGCGCCGACATCGAGACCGCGGCTTGGATAGGCGGCGATGAGCACCTTGTCGGCGATGCGCATTTCGCGGCGGGCCACGAGGCGCTGCTGGTTGCCGCCGGACAGATTGCGGATCGGCATGGCGAAATCGGGAATGGCAACCTCTGCCGCCGACGCGATTTCCTTGGCGAGTGCCGTCGCCGCGCCCGGCTTGTAGCTGCCACCCGACGAGACCGGCGGCTTCTTGTATTCGCGCATCACCGCATTGACGGTGATACTGAGTGCCGGTGCCAAGCCGCTGTGCAGGCGATCTTCCGGAATGTGACCGATGCCGCTTTCGGCAAAGGCTGCCGCATTGCTCTTGTCGACCGGCTTGCCTGAAATCAGGATCCGTCCGGCGCTGACCGGGCGGATACCCGTCAGGACCTGGCTGAGTTCGCGCTGGCCGTTGCCGGCAACGCCTGCCACGCCCACGATCTCGCCGGCCCGGACATCGAGCGATATGCCGTGCAGCGCTTCGTTGCCGCCATCGCCAATCGCCGAGACGTTTTCGAGCGAAAGCACAGGCTGCGCCGACATCGGGGCCGCGCCTGCCGGTCGCTGGCGCATGTCGGCGAGCACGATATCGCGGCCGACCATCAGCTTGGCGAGCATGCGCGGGTTGCAATCGACCGTGTTTTCGGTGGCGATCTTGCGGCCGCCGCGCAGAATGCTGATGCGGTCGGATATCTCCAGCACTTCATCCAGCTTGTGGCTGATGAAGATGACGGCATTGCCGGTGGCCACGAATTCGCGCAGCGCCTTGAACAGTTCGCGCGCTTCGGCCGGCGTCAAAACGGCTGTCGGCTCGTCAAGGATGAGAACGCGTGCCTGCCTGGCGAGAACGCGCAGGATCTCGACGCGTTGCTGTTCGCCAGTTGACAGATCGCTGACGCGAGCGCTCGGGTGGGTCTTGAGATTGAATTTCTGGGCCAGGGCGGCGGTCCGCTGTTCCAGCACCTGCGCAGAGGCGCGGCGCGGCGTTTCCGACCAGCCGAGATGGATGTTCTCCGCAACCGTGAAGGCCTGCACGAGTTTGAAATGCTGGTGAACCATGCCGATGCCAGCGGCAATCGCCTGCAGCGGCGTTGCGAATTCCTTTGCGTAGCCGTCGATGATGATTTCGCCCGCGTCCGCCTGGTAGATGCCGGTCAGGATGTTCATCAGCGTCGATTTCCCGGCGCCGTTCTCACCCAGTAGTGCATGGATTTCGCCGGGCATGACCTCCAGATCGACATTCTCGTTGGCGATGACGCCTGGAAAGTACTTCGCGATGCCCTTCAGCTGGACGAGAGGCGGGGTGCCCGGAGAGGGCGAATAACGGGTCGCATTTTCAGTCATGGAATGGCACCGGAGCGTGAAGGCGGGGAGCCCGGCCGATCCTGGACGGCCGGGCTCTTGGCTTGGGAGGCCAGATTTAGGAGGTGAGGCCGGTGACACCCTCGACCGACCAATCCCAGTTGTAGAGTTCGAGTTCGGTCATCGTCTGGCCGGCCGCGACACGCACCTTGCCGGTGGAGTCCTTCAGTTCGCCGGTGAACGGCGACCAGCCACCCATGATCTTCTCGCGGACAGCGTCGGCGGCTGCGGCAACGTCGGCCGGAACCTTCTCGCCCCACTTGTCGCGATCGACGCCCGCGCCCATCGCAAACAGCTGCTCGCTCGGCGCCCAGGTGCCGGCAAGACGCTTGCCGACCTGATCGACGTAGAACTTGGTGAAGTCGATCAGGATCGACGAGACGTAGGAGTTCGGGCCGTAGCGACGGATGTCGGTGTTCCACATGGCCGCCCAGACGCCGCGCTTTTCCGCGACCTGCAGATAGCCGGCTTCGTCCATGATGCCGAACAGGAAGTCGCAGCCATTGTCGATCAGCGCCGTACCGGCCTGCGTTGCCGCCTGCGGGTCGAACCAGGAGTTGATGACGATCGTCTGAACCGTTGCATTCGGGTTGACGGTGCGCGCGCCCATCAGGAAGGCATTGGTCGACGCGTAGACGGAAGCAACCGGGAAGGAGGCGACATAGCCGAGCTTGCCGGTCTTCGACAGATGACCCGCGGCAACGCCGAGGACATAAGTCGGATACCAGTGGGCAAGGTAGTACCAGCCGAGATTGTCCATCGTAATGTGGCCGTTGCACTCCATGAAGGCCACATCCGTCGCGCGCTTGACCACCTCATGCAGGAAGTCGCCGTTCGAGGAGGTGTCGAAGATCATGTTCGCGCCTTCGGAGACGAACTGGCGATAGGTGCGCGTGGCGTCGGCGGAATAGGGGATGTTTTCGACTTCGAGGATCTTCTTGAGCTTCGGATAGGCTTCCTTGACGGCCAGCAGGCCCTGATGGTGCGCCCATGTCCAGCCTTCGTCGGAGATCGGCCCGACGTGCCCGAAGCCGATGACGGCGTCTTCCTCCTTGATCGCCGGCAGCGGCGAGGCGGCAAGAGCCTGGCGGGCGAGGCCGGCCGGCAGCATCACTGCCGCTGCACCGGCAGCGCTCATGTTCAGAAATCCGCGGCGGGAAAGCGTACGCAAGTCAATCATGTGATCCCCTTCTGGTTTTGACGCGGATGGCCGCGCTTATGATCTGTGACCGTTCGGCCCTGGTAATTCCAACGCAACAATTATGCCAACTGCCTCGCTGCTGCCGGAAACCCTGTTCGGGCCTGCCGACCGCCACGCGCTGATCGAGCCGAGCGCGATCCGGAAGGACCCTCCAATTGGCGTCCCCGCAGGTCTTCTAAAGCGGGCGGCGACCGGACGGAGGGAGACTGACAAATCAGAACTGTTCGGAATAGAGCGAATCTCCGGATCAACCCGGTGCGTAAAAGGCAACAAGAGACGCCGCGAAGTGACTTGAATTCCGACGCAGACAATGCCTAAAATGCACAAAAGTAAAGCATGCATAAAAAATATGCAAACAGATGTAAATTGAGGCGCGGAATGATGCGGTTGCAGGCGGTGAACAGACAATGTCCGGGATAGTTCAGACGGCGCGCTTTACCTTCCGGGGTCAGATGGTGCCGGCAAGCTTCAGAGAATTTGCGCTTCACCGCGCCGGCAGGCTGGATCTCGAAATCGAGGTCGAAGCCTGCGAGGTGGTGAGCGCTCGCGTTTCGGTCAGGGGTCAGGAAGACCTCGTCGACGCCTTCGAGATGGCCTGCAGTCTCGGGCCTTACGACTGCATCATTCTGGATATTGAGCGGGTAACCGCGTGAACAGGAGCAAACTATGAAGTTGAACGAGGGGTGGGTCCCGGTCGCGCTATCGTCGTCGATCGAAGCCGGAACGTCGGCGGGTGCCGTTGTCGAAGGGAGCGAGATCGTCGTGTGGCGCGACAACAGCGGTCACGCGCATGTCTGGGAGGACCGTTGTCCGCATCGCGGCATGCGACTGAGCTTCGGTTTCGTGCGTGGCGATCACATCGCCTGTCTGTACCATGGCTGGCAGTACGATACCGCCGGCCAGTGCCGATACATCCCCGCCCATCCGGCCCTCGATGTCCCGGAGACAATCAAGGTGCCGATCTATCGGGCGCGCGAACAGTACGGAATCATCTGGGCAACAACGTCTGCGGACGTCCCACTGCTCGACATCGACGCCTCGTCCGGCATCACGCCAGTCAGAAGCCTCTATGTCGACCGGCCAGTTGACGAAGTGAAGGCTTCGTTTCTGGCGGATGGCATGACCCTGGTTGCGGACCAGGTCGGTCGTCTGATTGCCGGGAGCGACACGCTGCTGCTGGCGTTTCAGTCCACGGCATCAGGCAAGAGCGCCGTGCACATCGTTCTGCTCGGATCGCCGGACGTCAACGGCGGAGCACTGCAGAAGCATTACGCGCAATGGTCCGAAACCACCCGCGCCCGCCTTGAAGAGCAGACGGCTCGCGTCGTGGAGATCGCCTGATGCCCGAAATTACGCTTTACGACTACGAGTTGGATGAATCCGGTTACCGGGCGCGCCTGTTGCTCTCCATGCTCGGCCTGACATGGAAGACGCGTGCCGTCGATATGTTCCCGGGGCAGGAGCACAAGAAGCCGGCCCTGCTTTCGCTGAACCCGCTCGGCGCGCTGCCCATCCTGCAGGATGGTGACCTCGTGCTTTATGGTGCCAGCGCGATCCTTCTCTACCTGGCCAAGGCGTACGATACCGAAAAGCGCTTCCTGCCGGACGATGCGGCGGGGTTTGGTGCGGTCTGCAAGTGGCTGGGCTTCAGCGATACCGCACTTGCGCCCGCGATCCAGGCGCGGCTGCAGGCACTCTTCAACACCGCTGGAGAAGAGGCCACGCAACGAGCGCAGGCGCGGAAGGCCTTCCGTATCATGGACGATCACATGACCGCCCGGCACTTCGACGGCAAGGAATGGTTTGTGGGGAACGCACCGACGCTGGCCGACCTCTCGCTGTTTCCTTCATTCGCGCTGAGCCGAGACTACGGCATCGATCACGATGAGTATCCTGCATTGCGGCGCTGGATCCGGCGTTTTCGAGCCATCGAGGGCTTCAATACAATGCCCGGAATTCCCGACTATCATTGATTTCAGACTGGAGTTTTCATGAGCACTTTAAATCGCTTTTCCGTAAAGCCGCTGTCGACGCTGACGCGGACCCTGGCGGACGTCGCCTTCGGTCGACGCGATCCGGATCTTGTCATTCAGGGCGCCAGGGTCCTGTCCACCTACTCAGAGCGCATTCTTGCCGACAAGGAAGTCTGGGTTTCAAACGGGCGCATCGCAGCCGTCAAACCATCGGGCAGCTACAAGAGCGGCGCTGCGCGACTCTATGATGCGCGCGGTGGTATTATCGCGCCGGGCCTTGTCGATCCTCACATCCATATCGAATCCAGCATGGTCACTGCCTGCGCCTATGCGGAGGCGGCATTGCTCAACGGAACGACGACGATCTTTTGCGACAGCCACGAGATTGGCAACGTCATGGACGTCGCGGGCGTCGAGGCGATGCTCGAGGATGCGCGCCATGCGCCCTTGTCGATCTTCCTTACCGTCCCGAGCACCGTTCCGGCAACATCGCCGGCATTGGAAACCGCAGGTGGTGACCTGACGCCGGAGAAGATCGCGGCGCTCTTTGACAACTGGCCGGAAGCCGTTGCTCTTGGGGAGAAGATGGATTTCGTGCAGGTCGCTATGGGTGACGAGCGCAGCCACGCAATTCTCGCCGCGGCCCTCAGCCGTGGGCGGCCGGTTTCGGGCCATGTCTACGGCCGTGAGTTCGTCGCGGCATACGCAGCGTCCGGTGTCACCGACACGCATGAGGCAATCGATCGGGAGATCGCCGACGATCTTCTCGAAGCCGGCATATGGCTGTTCCTCCGTGGCGGTCCACCAACGACGCCATGGCACAGCCTGCCGCACGCGATCAAGACGATCACTGAGCTTGGCGCCTCTCACAAACGCATCGCGGTTTGCACCGACGACCGCGACGCCGATGACCTCCTTCAGTTCGGGCTGGACTGGGTAACCCGCGAGGCTATCATGGCCGGCATGAAACCGGAGCAGGCCTGGGCGATGGGCTCCCTCCACGGAGCGACACGGTTTGGAATGGAAAATGAGATCGGCGGGCTTGGCGGGGGACGCCGCGCCGACCTCGTTCTGCTCAACGATGATCTGGTGCCGGTGAATACCTGGTACGGCGGTGAACTGGTCGTCGAGCAGCGCAAGGTCACACCCGTTCTGGAAGAGGCGCTCTCGAAGCCCTACCGGTATCCCGAGGCCGCTTATCATACCGTCAAGCTGCCGAAGTCCCTGAAGCTGACACCCGATCTGCCGACGGAAACGGTGGTTGCCCATACCATCAAGACCGAACTCCCCGGCATCACGCTCGGCCATGTCACCGTCACGCTGGAACCTGCCAACGACTGGCAAACCCATTTCGACCGGCACGATCTATGCTTCGTGACTGTCGTCGAGAGGCACGGCAAGTCGACGGGCAATGTGGCGCACGGTCTGTTGAACAGCTTCGGGCTCGAGAAGGGCGCCGTCGCTTCCTCTGTCGGCCATGACAGCCACAACATCATCATCGCAGGCACGAACGAGAGCGACATGCAGATCGCACTCAAGGCCATCGAGGAAAAGCAGGGCGGCGTTTGCGTCGTCATGGACGGCAAGGTGACCGCGATGGTGCCGCTTCCGGTCGCCGGTCTGCTTTCCGACAAGCGTGTGCACGAGGTGGCCGAAGAGGTGAAGGCACTGAAGGTCGAGTGGGAAAAAGCCGGCTGCACGATTGCCTACATGGGCTTCAACCTCATCCCGCTGTCGGTCATCCCCGAGATCCGCATCACCGACAAGGGGCTTGTGCTGGTGCCGGAGATGGGGCTGCAACAACTGTTCGAGACCATCTGATGGATCCATACCGCCTGGGCCTTGTCGCGACCCGCATCCACTACTTTCAGCTGGTCGCCAGACTTGGCTCCATCCGCCAAGCGGCCCAGGCGCTCAACGTTGCTCCCTCCTCGGTCAGCCGGATTCTCCGCCAGCTCGAGGAGGAACTGGGCACGCCGCTGTTCGAGCGTGTTCGTCAGCGCCTGAAACTGACAAGCGCCGGCGAGCTGATGCTGTACCACGCGCGCCTCAGCCTCTCGGAGCTAAACCGCGCCTGCAGCGAAATCAACGATCTGCACGGCCTCCATCGTGGCACTGTGTCGGTGGCCGTGATCGAAAGTGTTGCGCGTGGGATCATGCCGCGTGCCCTACAGGAGTTCTGGCAACGGCATCCCGGCATAACCGTCAACGTCAGGGTGATGGGGTCGCAGCAAGCTGCGAACGCCGTTTCGGAGGGGGAGTGCGACCTCGCCCTCGTCTTCGACGTGAAGGTCCCGCGCAATGTTCGCCGGATCGCAACCGTGTCGTTGCCCCTCGGCGTGCTCGCCTTGCCGGAGAGCCGGTTCGCCGAGAAGAAGGAAATCAGGCTTTTCGACCTCGCCGGCGAACAGGTGATCCTTTCGGACGCCAGTCTGACCCTTGGGAGCTGGATCGAAGAGGCCTTCAGCCGCCAGCTTGTCGACCTGAACCACCGCGCGAGAACCAATTCGATCGGGCTGATGGTCGATCTCGCGAAGCGAAACCTCGGCACGGTGTTGCAGACCCGGATCGGGATCGAACAGGAAATCGCCGAAGGAAGCCTGAAATTCGTGCCGTTGCGCGATCCGAAGCTGAATGCCCGCAAGCTCATGCTGCTGTCGCGCTCTGAAAAGGAAATGTCTGACGCATCAGCCGCGCTTGGCAAGTTGCTAGGGCAATCGATCGATCGCCCCGATAACGATTAGATGTTGCCTTTTACGCACCACTTAGATCGAAAATGAACGACTATTCGAAACAACTGGGGTTTGACATTTTTGGCGCAAACGAGGGCGCAACATGAAAAAATCCGCAGTGGATGCCGTCATCAGAGGCTTGAAGAAAGCCGGTGTCAGCATCGTTTGTTATCTTCCAGACTCGCTTTTCAAGGAACTGTACCCGGCACTCGATGCCGATCCTGATATCCGTACCATTCGTGTCACGAATGAGGGCGAGGGGGCTGCCATCTGTGGTGGTGTGTTCCTGTCCGGAAAGCGCGCCGCGCTGATCATGGAGAACTCAGGATTGCGCGCATCCGTCGAGCCGCTTGCCCGCATGGGCCTTGGCGCCGGCATCCCTGTCGTCATGCTGATGAGCTACCGCGGCGAGCTTGGCGAAAACAACTGGTGGGCAATACCGCACGGCATCACAATGGAACCGGTGCTGGATGCGCTGCGCATTCCGTATCGTGTCGTTCGCGAGGAAGACGCCATCGAGCAGTCGATTGCCGACGCTTACAACTGGTCCTACGCCGCCTACTACCATTCGGCCATCGCCCTTGGCGGGGAGATCGTTCGATGAAGCGCTTTGACTGCATGAAATCCTTTGCCGCGAGGTTGAAGGACGAACTGGTCATCCTGTCGCTCGGCGGCAGCGTCGACGAGTGGTACAACGCCGCGCCGCATATGCGCGAGGCAAGCCTGTTCCAGCAGCAGCTGGGTTGCGTAACGCCACAGGCCTTTGGGCTCGCCGCCGGCCTGCCGCACCGCCGTATTGTCTCGCTCGATACGGATGGCGGGATGATGTTCAATCTCGGAATTCTGGCGACGCTCGGAAACGAACAGCCGGAAAATCTGTTTGTCGTTGTGTGGGATAACGAAAGCTATCAATCGATCGGTGGGCCGCCGACGCACACCGCCTTCGGCCGCGTCGACATAGCGGCTATCGCGCGTGGTTGCGGCATCGAGAATGCCTATACTGCGCGAACCGTCGAGGAGTTCGATGCGCATTGCGCGGCCGGGCTTGCGGCTAAGGTGCCCTACGTCGTCGTTGCAAAGGTCTCGGGCAGCGTCCAGCCCGACATCAAGCGCAAGCACAGCGATGGGCGTGAAGACAAATACATCTTCGTGCGCCATGTCGAGGCCACCGAAGGCATCGTCATCATGGGTCCGAGCGAGCACAACTAGGACTCATGATGGAAGCGCCAATCATACCGACGAGATCCATTGCCCGCGCCTACGACTACATCGTCGTCGGCGCTGGTTCGGGTGGCTGTGCCGTCGCGCGCCGTCTGGTGGATAATAGCGATGCCAGCGTGCTGCTGCTCGAAGCCGGACCGGCCTGTATAGGCATTGCTGAGATCGATGATCCGGCGCGCTGGGTTCCCCTCGGGCGCGGGACGTATGATTGGGGCTACGACTACGCGCCGACCGGGCGCATAAACGACCGCACTATCGGAATCCCGCGTGGCAAGGTCCTCGGAGGGTCGAGCAGCATCAATGCGATGATGTGGTATCGCGGCCATCCAATGGACTACGACGCTTGGGCGGCATCCGGGGCAGAGGGCTGGTCGTTCAACGAGGTGTTGCCCTATTTTAAGCGTTGCGAGGATTGGGAAGCCGGCGAAACCGCGCTGCGCGGTGCCGGCGGCCCGCTTCGCATCGAACGTAGCCGCGCTCCCCATCCGGTAGCGGACGCCATGCTCGGCGGATGTGCCGAACTCGGTATTCCCGTCATCGATGATCCGAACGGGCCATCCAACGAAGGTGCGGCTCTCGCGAACCTGAATATTTGCGGCAACGAGCGCTGGAGCTCGGCGAGGGGGTACATCTGGCCGATCCTCGACAATGAACGCCTGACAATCCTGACAGACGCCCTGGCGCTCGACTTGGGAATCGAGCACGGCCGCTGCACCTCCGTGAGGTTCACCCATGGTGGCCAGTACCACGACGTTCGGGCAACAACCGGTATCGTTCTGGCGCTTGGTGCGATCAACACGCCGAAGCTGCTGACGCTGTCAGGGATTGGCGATCCGCTCGACCTGGCGCGGCTCGGGATCGATATCAAGGCAGCGCTTCCTGGCGTCGGAAAGAACCTTCAGGACCATCCGCTCGTTCAGGCCTGCGTCTTTCGAGCGACAAGACCGCTCGGCGCGGTGCGTGATAATGGCGGCGGGACTGTCATTAACTGGAAGTCATCTCAGAGTTTGCCGCAGGCCGATCTTCACGCATTTCCGGTGCAGGGCAACAGCGCCGAAGCGCGTATTCGCGAGCTGTATGACCTGTCCGGCGACGTCTTCTCGATCGGCTGCGGGCTCATGCGGTCGAAGAGCCGCGGATATATGCGCGTGCTGTCGAGCGCGCCTGACGGTGCGATTGAAATTCAACCGAACTACCTGGCGGAACAGTCCGATCTGGATGCTCTGGTCGTCGCGGTCGAAACGATGATGGAGCTTGCCGCGACGCAGAGCTACGCCGACTGGTTTGGTGGTTATGCAGCGCCACCCCGGCGGCTGTCGCGTGCCGAGATCATCGACTACGTCAGAAATGCCTGCTCGACCTTTTTCCACGTCGTCGGCACATGCGCGATGGGAAATGACGATGCAGCCGTTGTCGACAGCCGCCTGCGCGTTCGTGGCATCGAAGGTCTTGTTATCGCGGATGCCTCTGTCATGCCGACGATCCCGACCTGCCATACCCATGCTCCCGTCACGATGATCGGCGAACGCGCCGCCGATTTCCTGCTTGGTGCGGCGTGAGATGAATAATCCTCGAACCGGACGGAAGAGATGACAATTCAAAAGCAGATAATCGCCGGCGACTACCTCCTGACGATGGACGCAGAGAACCGTGTCATCACCGGTGGTGCGGTCCTTGTCGAAGGTGGCCGTATCGTGGCTGTTGGGCCGCTTGCCGAATTGCAGGCAAGTCATCCGGACATTGGCGTGCGCGTCTTTTCCGATGCGGTCCTCATGCCCGGGCTCGTCAATGCCCATGCTCATTCCGGCTTTCTCAGGGGCACGGCAGAGCACCTGCCTGTGTGGGATTGGCTGACACTTCACATCAATCCGATGCACCGTGTGCTACTGCCGCATGAAGCGGAAGCCGCCTCCTGGCTTTGTTATGCTGAATCCGTTCTCGGCGGCACGACCACGGTCGTCGACATGTGGCGCTTCATGGACGGCAGCGCAAAGGCCGCATCGGCGATCGGCAATCGCCTGGTGGCGGTGCCCTATGTCGGCGAGCATCCGGAATACAACTATTTCGACACGCTCGACATGAACGAGGAGATGATCGAGCGCTGGCACCGCAAGGCAGACGGGCGCATCAACGTCTGGGTCGGGCTGGAGCATCTGTTCTACGCCGACGACGCGGGGCAGAGTCGGGCGATCGATCTCGCCAAGGCCCACGACACTGGCTTCCATACCCACTGCAGCGAAGCCGAAATCGAGCTGGCCGAGTTCCAAAAGCGATACGGCAAGCGGCCGATGTATGCGCTTGCCGACCTCGGCTTCTTCGATACACCGCGCACAATGATTGCTCATGGTGTCTGGCTGGACAAAGCGGAAGTGGAATTCATTGCCCAGCATCGCGTGTCGATCGCCCACAATCCGGTGAGCAACATGAAGCTCGCGAGCGGTATTGCCTTGGTGGGCGACATGCTCGCGGCTGGGGTTCCCGTCGGCATCGGCACGGACGGCGAGAAGGAAAACAACAACTTCGACATGTTCGAGGAGATGAAGGTCGCATCCCTGCTCGGCAAGCTCAAGGATCTTGATGCCGCCGCCATGGATAGCTGGGATGTCCTGCGGATGGCGACGATAACCGGCGCCAAGGCCATCGGCCTCGACCATGAAATCGGCTCGATTGAGGTCGGAAAACGCGCGGATCTGATCGCGGTCCGGACCGATACGCCACGCATGACCCCGATCTTCGGAGAGGGGCCATACTTCAATCTGCAGCACAATCTCGTTCACGCGGTACGAGGCGGAGACGTCTGCATGACGATGGTCGACGGCCAGATCGTTGTCGATGACGGAAAACTGAAGACCGCCGACATGGGCGACATCATCCGTGAGATCGGCCGTATCGCACCGCCGCATTTCGCAAGGCGCGCGGCGTGGTTGGCGGATAACCGCGAGGGCACCGCGCAATGGACCAAGGCAAGCTGAGGGCAACGCATGGCGAAGACGACGGATAGGGCCGCGCTCAACGAGTGGTATGCCATTGAAACGGCGGCGGAGCTGACCGCCAAGCCCGTCCGCAGTCGTCTGCTCGGACAGGACATCGAACTCTTCAGGCGGGAAGACGGACAGCCGGTCGTTCGCGAGATCGAAGCCGGATGGCCGACCGGTCCTGCTCTGCCTGTCCGGGAGAAGTACGGATGCATTTGGACGACGCTCGGTCATCCGAACAAGGAAATCTTCGAGATCTCGGAGGCCGATGAGACCGATCGCCGTTTCGTCCCCTGCGGTTGGGTGAAAATGCGCGCATCGGGGTTGCGCGTCGTCGAAAATTTCCTTGATATGGCGCACTTTCCGTTCGTCCACACGGACATTCTGGGTTCCGAGCCGCATACCGAAGTGCCGGGCTATCTCAGCGAAATTCGCCGCGATATCGACGAGGTTTGGGCCACCAACTGCACCTTCTTCCAGCCGCGCATTGCCGCGACCGAAAGCGAGGGAGCCTTTGTCCAGCTGACATATCGTGTTCCCACGCCGTTTGTTGTCATGCTCTACAGGGTCTGCCCGACAGCGCCCGAACGACTGGATGCCATCGCCCTCTTCATCCACCCGATCGAGGAGGATCTGTGCCGGGCACAGCCCGTCATGTATCTCGTCGACAACAGCTCGACGCACACGGCGCTGCTCAATTTCGAGCAGGTGATCTTCATGCAGGATCGCATCATCGTCGAAAATCAGCGTCCCCTGCTTCTGCCGCTCGAAGCGCGCCAGGAGATCCCGACGCGAGCGGATAGCTCCTCGGTCGCATATCGTCGCTGGCTGAAGGAGAAGGGTATCCGCTTCGGCACCACGATGGGGGCCGGCTGATCGTGCGCATGCCGCTGACGGTGCTCAAGCCTTCCTCGACTGCTCAATCCTTGGCGATGATGCAGGAACACGAGCAGGCGCGACTTGTTGCCGGAGGCACTGCCCTGCAACTTGAATGGGCACGAGGTTTGGCCAAGCCGCCGGTACTCATAGGCCTAGATGGAATTGCAGGTCTCTCGGGCATTTCGTTTTGCGGAGCCGGTATGCGCATCGGCTCTGCCATGACACTCGCCACGCTTTGCCGCGACCCGTTGGTGCTCGAGCATCTGCCCCTCCTCGCCACGGCGTCGCGGTTCGTGGCAGCGCCCTCGGTTCGCAATCTTGGAACTCTCGGCGGAAACATTGCCGCCCGCAATGGCTGCCTTTTACCGGCTCTTCTGGCCCTCGACGCCTTTATCGAAGGCGAGCGAGCGGCCGGTCGGTTTCATGAGCGGTTGCTGGACTGGCTGCAGCGGCCGGCTGAACGCTGCGAGGTCATCGAGGCCGTCTACGTTGGAGCCATGGCCACTGCATCGCGCTGGACGCATCGCAAGATTGGTCTGCGGGCCGCCTTTACGCCAAGCGTCATCGGCGTTGCCGCCTCGCTAGACGTAAGGGACGGCAGGATAGCGAGCGCCCGGCTGGCGGTTGGCGGAGGGAATGTTGCTCCGGCCCGTCTGCGAACCGCGGAAGCGTTGCTGACGTCGCAGCCCGTCGACGCTGTCGACTGGAATGAATTAAAGACACGGCTCTCGCAGGAGATATCCGCGCCTGAGGATGCTTTCCGGAGTGCGCGCTACCGGAAGATGGCGGCGGCGAACGCACTTGTCTGGGGACTGCAAAACCAGACGGCATCGAAGCCGCAAATCACAACCGACGATGCGGACGCCACGTGTTCGTCAGGCGAGATCAGGTTAACTCGCGCCGATCAGCCTTCACGTTGGCATGTCAGGCCCGATGTCGCCGCCAAGGTCGATGGGACCTTCTCCTACCTCACCGACAGGCGCGAGGAGGGTATGCTGGTCGGGCGCATCCTTCGGGCGGGCGTTGCCCATGCGCGGATACGCTCGATCGATACGTCGGCAGCCGAAGCTCTCGAAGGTGTCGCCGCTGTTGTGACCCACCGCGATATCCCGGGCGAAAACGCCTTCGGGATCGTGGTTCAGGACCAACCGGCTTTCTGTTTTGACAAGGTTCGCTACGTGGGCGATGTAGTCGCGGCTGTGGCGGCGGTTGATGCCGCAACCGCCGATGCGGCGCTGGCTTTGATCAAGGTCGACTACGAGCGCCTCCCTGTCGTCGATGATCCCGCGGCAGCGCTTGAGGACGGCGCAACTGCCGTTCATCGGGGCGGCAACCTGCAGCGGTTGATCGAATTTGGACGCGGCGATGTCGATCAGGCCTTTGCCGGTGCGTCCCACATCCTCACACGTACCTACACTACCTCCCGGCAAATGCATGGTTTCATGGAAACCGAGGGTGGCTATGCGACGATCGAAGCCGATGGAACGCTGGCAATCTTCGCCGGCGGGCAACACGGCGCGCGTGATCGCCTTCAGCTGTCGCGTATCCTCGCGATGGATGAGGCTAAAATTCGCGTCGTGACCAGCCCGACCGGTGGCGCCTTTGGTGGCAAGGACGAACTGACGGTGCAGCCGGCATTGGCGCTTCTGGCTCTGAAGTCTCGCCGGCCCGTGCGCATCCAGCTGTCGCGTGCGGAATCAGTAATGGCAGGCGTCAAACGCCATCCCATGACCATCCGCATGCGCACCGCCTGCGACGGTGACGGGCGCCTGCTCGCGCAGGAGGTCGATGTCCTTGTGGATGCCGGCGCTTATGCGTCGCTTGGCCCCGGCGTTCTCGAGACGGCGCTTGAGCATGCTGTCGGCCCCTATCTCGTTGCTAACGTACGTACACGCGGACGTCTGGCCTATACCAACAACGGCGTCGGCGGTGCTTTTCGTGGCTTCGGCGCCAACCAGATGACCTATGCCATCGAATGCCAGATGGACGAACTGGCAAGGACCTGCGGCATAAAGCCGGCAGAGATTCGCAGCAGGAATCTGAGGCGGCCGGGAATGCCCGGCTATCTCGGGCAGGTGGTTGCTCCATCCGAGCGGATTGCCGAGATGCTGGATGCTGCGACCGCAAGTTCGTTGTGGCGCAGACCAGACTCCGATGTCGACGCAGACGAGATCGTAGGCGTCGGTATGGCACTCAATTATCAGGGGAACGGCTTGGGTTCCGTGGTGCCGGATCCTGCCGGTGGGGCATTGCGGCTGAACAGCGATGGGGTAATCGAGGCAGCCTATGGGCTTGATGAGATGGGGCAGGGGCTGCTGACATCCATCCAGGCTGCCGTGTCCGCTAATATCGGTTGCGCCCGCAACGATGTCCTCCCTATCGTTGGCGATACGCGCTTTACCCCGGATTCCGGCTCGACGACGGCCTCGCGCGGGGGCTACGTGGTTTGGGAAGTGGCGAGGACGGCGGGGCGTGAGTTCTCGCGCAAGCTTCTGGCTGCAGCCGCGACCGTGCTCGCGCGGTCGGAAGAGAGCTTGAAGATCGGCGCGGGCGGAATTGTCGAGGCCGGCAGCAACAGCGGTGCGCTCCTTCTGAGCTTCCGACAGCTTGCCCAGTCATTTGCCCCCGATGCGCTGCCGAACGTTACAGTCGCATTCGACTTCCCTAAAACCGACTATCAATCCGGCAATGCCCGCTACATCTTCGCTTTCGGTGCCTGCCTTGCGCGCGTTTCGATCAGCCGTGTTACCGGCGCGGTCAGGGTGCTGGATATCCACCAGCATACGGCCGCCGGCCCAATCATCGATGTTGCCGCCTATCTCGGTCAGATGGAAGGCGGCGCGGTCCAGGGGCTTGGCTTTACGCTCACGGAAGACGCCATCATGGCGGCTGGCGAATACGTAACGAAGAACCTCGACAGCTACATGTTGCCTGGCGTGCGCGATACAGCCGGCCGGATTGCGGTCTTTGCGCTCGAGGACCTGGATCCCGGCGACACTCTTGGGCCGCGCGGCGCTGGTGAACTGGGCATCGGTGCGATCACGCCGGCGATTGCCAACGCCGTTGCGGACGCAATCGGACACTTCCCGACATCTATTCCTGTTAGCCCAGAGCTGGTCCTCGATGTGCTGGAAGGTGGCCAATGAGCGCGACGACCTCTCTACCGCTGCGGTTCCGGCTGAACGGGGAAACGGTATTGCTTAACGCAGAGCCGGACAGGCGGCTGTCCGACATTTTGAGGGAAGATCTCGGGCTCACTGCAAGCAAGAACGGTTGCGGCATCGGCCGCTGCGGGGCCTGCATGGTCCTGATGAACCGACAGGCGGTCAACGGATGCCTCGTCATGGCGTGGCAGCTGCAGGATGCGGAGATCATCAGTCCGGAGGGTCTCGACGATCTCGACATCGCGCGCACGGTCAAGGCCGGTTTGGTTCAGGAAAACGCATTTCAGTGCGGCTATTGCGCCCCTGGCTTCACAATTTCTCTCGTGTCGCTTCTCGGCGAAAGGCCTGATGCGACGGAAGCGGATGTGCTGACGGCGCTCGAAGGCAATGTCTGCCGCTGTACGGGCTACCATTCGATTATTCGCGGCGCCCTCAATGCCATCGACCAAATTCGTGCCTCACAGGCATCATCCGGAGAAGACTGACATGTCCCTTTCGATCAAGGCGTTGGAGCCCACCAGTGCCGGTGCGCGTGCCTTTCTCGCTCGCCCTCAGAAGCAGCTTCTTATCGAGGGCTCATGGGTCGATGCGGCAGAGGGGAAGCGCTTCTCCACCTATGACCCGGCCAATGGACGCTTTCTCGCTGAGATCGCGGAAGCAAGCGCCGTGGATGTCGATGCTGCGGTTCTTGCCGCGCGCCGTGCCTTTGAATCCGACGCTTGGCGCGGGCTCACACCATCGGCGCGCGGAAAGTTGCTGTGGCGAATTGCAGACCTTATAGACAGCCATGCCGACGAACTCGCGGAGCTGGAGACGCTGGATCAAGGCAAGTCCTTCAAGACTGGACGTCTGGGTGAAATCCCTGCCTCGGCCGAGCAGTTCCGCTATTTCGCCGGCTTCGCCACGAAGATTCTCGGAACGACCATACCGACATCGATTGCCTATCAACCCGCCGGCAAGCGTGTTTTTGCCTACACCACCCGCGAGCCGATCGGTGTCGTCGCGGCGATAACGCCGTGGAATTCGCCGATGCTGATGGCCGCCATGAAGCTCGCGCCGGCGCTCGCGGCAGGTTGCACGGTAGTCCTGAAACCAGCGGAAGAGACTTCGCTGACGGCCTTGCGCCTCGGTGAACTCATGATCGAGGCAGGCCTGCCTGACGGCGTCGTCAACATTGTCACTGGCTTCGGCGAATGCGTTGGTGCCGCCCTGACTACCCATCCTGATGTGGACAAGGTCGCTTTCACCGGCTCCACTGAGGTCGGCAAGCTGATTGTCGGCGCGGCGCGCGGGAATCTGAAGAAGCTGACCCTCGAACTCGGCGGCAAATCACCGGCGATCGTCATGCCGGATGCCGATATGGCGCTAACGGTTCCAGGCATTGCCCGAGGCATATTTGCGAATGCCGGACAGGTCTGCGTCGCCGGATCGCGGGTCTACGCGCATCGGTCGGTCTATGAACAATTGGTAGACGGTCTGACGAGGGAGGCATCAAAGCTGACGCTTGGCCACGGTCTCGACCCGCAGACCGACCTCGGCCCGCTGGTCAACCGCAAACAAGCCGATCGCGTCGCAGGCTACATTACTGGCGGTGTCGGGGAAGGCGCCGAAATCGCGGCGGGGGGCAGGCAAGTCGGAGACGAGGCGACGTTCTTTGAACCCACGGTCGTTACCGGCGTCACGCAGAACATGCGCATGATGCAGGAGGAGATATTCGGCCCGGTGGTTGCCGTGACGCCATTCGACGACGTCGACGCGGCGATCACCTACGCGAACGACTCTCCCTACGGTCTTGCCGGCAGCGTGTGGACATCAGACCTCAGCGCCGCCCATCGGCTCTCGGCCCGGATCCGCTCCGGCACGGTATGGATCAACTGCCATTCGTACTTCTCGCCTGAGTTGCCTAAGGGAGGCCACAAGCAATCGGGCTGGGGATACGAAAACGGTGCGCCGGGCCTTGAGAACTATCTCGAGAGCAAGACTGTCTGTGCGGTGATCTGAGAGGCGCACCGTCTAGATACATCGCAGCTACCAGTCTACGCCGTGGCTCACCCGACGATCGTGATTTTCCTGCAGGTTAATAGCTGCAGGGCCGGTCGTTGTTGAACCCGAGCGCGCAAGCGGAGTTCAGATCCGCGGACGGATTCTGCTGGTAGCTTGTCGTCGTGCACGCCGCGACGATCATCACCATGCTGATCATCGCTCCTGCCAATATCGACGCACGAAATCGGTTCATCTCTGCCTCCCGTTTTTCGAAGGCTGCCCACGCGTGTTGCGGGCAGGATCACCACGCACTATCGCTTGAATTCGGACGAACCGCCAGCGGTTCGATCAGGATAGCCTCTTTCTCGTCTATTGCGGCCGTATCGATGTTGACTGGGGCAGCGAGGAAGCTGCGTGCAACCAGGTCGGAAGCCAAGGCTTTGAGCGGCGGCCATTCGTGACAGGATCGGGCAGAGCGGCCTCTCAAAAAGGTGCGCCGGTTCGTCAGAGCGAGTGTTTTTCCTTGAGATCAGGCTGCCGCATGGGTACCCGACCAACCCAGGCATGGCATCGCGGCAATCGGCGTGCTAGCAGCACACCCAATTCAGTCTTGAGGAAAGATCATGGTTCCAGGGCGTATGTCGATGCCGCCCCTTAACGCGCTCGTCGTCTTCGACAGTGCGGCCCGTCTCGGCAGTTTCTCGCGCGCCGGGCATGAATTGGGTCTGACGCAAAGTGCCGTTAGCCGCCAGATCGGAAAGCTGGAAGGTTTCATTGGCTCGAAGCTGTTCATGCGGCTGCCTTCCGGCGTCCAGCTGACGGCGATCGGTGAAAGCTATGCTGCCGATGTGAGCCGTCTGCTCGGCGAGCTCGGTGCGGTTACAGATGGTTTGCGGGCGTGGTCCGGGCCGAAGCAGATCACCATCGCCTGCTCACGCGGCATTGCGGATCAATGGTTCCTGTCGCGTATCGCTCAATTGAAACAGGATTTTCCCGGCATCGAGATTCGTCTCAGGGTCACCGACGACGTCGCACATCTGAGGCTCGACGAATTCGATCTTGCCCTGTTCTACCGCAAGGAGCGTCCGATCGGCGTCAATCTGACGGTGCTGGCGCGTGAGGAAATCGTGCCGGTTTCCGCGCCCGGCACAAATAACCTCATGGATATCGACGAGCCCCTGTTGATCTCCATTGAGGACCCCATGCGCGAATGGCAGGGCTGGAGCGATTGGTGGCAGGATTCCGGCCTGCACCGACCGCCGGAAGCGCGGGAGTGGCGCCTTGGCGACTATGGGCTCTGCACGGCTGCCGCAGCACAGGGTCTTGGCATCGCCCTCGGTTGGACGTGGCTCATCCGCGATCAGCTGGACAACGGTACGCTCGTGCCGGTCCATAGTCATCTGATGCTTTCTAACGCCTATTTCTATCTGATGCGCCCGGCGGACCGGCATCAGCGAAAGATCGTCAGGGAAGTGTCTGATTGGCTGATTACCAGCAATGGCGGCAGCTACGATACGAAATAAACGGGCGGAGAGCAGTCGACGGGCGGCTAACCGCCCATCCGTGTGCGTGCCATGCGGAAGCGGACGTATCCAATGATCGTGAAGAACAGCCAGGCAACCTGCGTGACCAGCGAGCCGAGATTGAAGTTGCACGACAGCGAATAGATCAGGCAGATGCCGCCAAGAACATTCAGCAACGTCGTTCTGCTGTCTTCAACCGCAAGAACGCGCAGTTGTAGCAATGCATAGGCCGTAAGATAGAAGACAGCGCCGATAAGGCCGACGATATCCGGCAAAGTCATTTTGATCCTCCAGGATCGTATGCTGCAGGTGATAGATTGCGCTCCATCAGGCGGAAGGTGTTATTTTCCGTCCGACGTGCGGCTGCTCCTTTAGCTGCGTTGCAGCGAAAGCCAACGCGCACAAATCGCATGACCATATGACTAAAAGTCATACCGGGTGACGGTTTTGCTGCCCTAGTCATGCCTGCCGATGTGCGCTAGGCCAGCCGCTTAAATTTCCATGGCGAAAACGCCGTGAACGAAGGGAACGATACGATGTCGAGCAACAAACCCACCTTTGAACTGACACGCCGCGGCTTCATGGCCGGCACAGCAGGATTTGGCGTGATGTCGGCCGCAGGGCTGATTGGCATGCCGGCGCTGGCGGCCGGCGAAAAACCGAAAAAGGGTGGCGTACTCAAGCTCGGCATCGGCGGCGGCAGCACGACCGACAATTTCGACCCGCGCATCCTGAAAGACTGGGTTCCCGTGAACCAGGCCTACATGGTCATGAACGGTCTCGTCGAAATCGACGCCAACAACAATGCCGTTCCAGAACTCTTCGAAAGCTGGGAAACGAAGCCGGGCGCATTGGAGTGGACCTTCAAGGTGCGCCAGGGCGTGACATTCCATAACGGCAAGTCGCTCACCGCCGACGACATCATTTACTCTCTGAACCTTCATCGCGGGGAGACGAGCTCCGGCGCGCGCTCTGTCGCTGCACAGTTTGCCGATGTCGCCAAGGTTTCGGATTCTGAAATCAAGATCACGCTGACAAGCGGCAACGCCGATCTTCCCTACATCCTTTCGGACTACCACTTCCTCGTCGTGCCGGATGGTTGGACCGACTTCAACAAGCCTGTCGGCACCGGCCCGTTCGTCTACGACACCTACCAGCCGGGCGTGCGTGCCCGTTTCAAGCGAAACGAAAGCTACTGGAAGCCGAATGCCGCGTGGGTGGATGCCGTCGAAGTCATCGTCATCAACGACATTGCCGCGCGCACCAATGCCATGATGTCCGGCCAGGTCCACGCGATCAATCAGCTCGACTTCAAGACGGTCGACCTGCTCAAGCGCAACCCGAACCTGAACATCGTGCAGTCGGCAGGCGGCCAGCACTTCACCTTCCTGATGGATTGCACGCAGGCGCCGTTCACCGACAACAACATCCGCCTCGCCGTCAAGCATGCCATCGACCGCGAGCAACTGCTGAAGACGGCTCTGCGCGGCTATGGCCGCATCGGCAACGATCATCCGATCCCGAGCACCGATCCCTTCTATGCCGCCGATCTGCCGCAGCGTCCTTACGATCCTGAAAAGTCGAAGTTCTATCTCAAGCAGGCCGGCCTCGATAACCTGAAGCTGACGCTGTCGGCCTCGGATGCCGCCTTCTCGGGCGCCGTCGATGCTGCCGCCATCTTCCGCACAGGCGCCGCCGCAAGCGGCATCGATGTCTCGATCAAGCGCGAGCCGGCCGATGGTTACTGGGACAATGTATGGATGAAGGCGCCTTTCTGCATGTCGTACTGGGGTGGCCGGCCGACCGCTGACCAGATGCTCACGATCGCCTATTCGTCCACCTCGGCGCAGAACGACACTCACTGGAAAAACGAGAAGTTCGATGCCAAGCTGCTCGAGGCACGCGCTCTTCTCGATAATCAGAAGCGCAAGGAAATCTACGCTGAACTGCAGGGGCTGATCTCGAACGAGGGCGGCGCCATGATCCCGATGTTCGGTGACTATCTCGATGCGACGTCCAAGAAGCTGAAGGGTGTGACGACGCATCCGATGTTCAACTTCATGGGCGCGCGCCTGGCAGAAAAGGTCTGGCTGGAATCGTAATGGCACGTCTTATCCTCAGGCGGATTGCTTTAGGCATCCTGACCCTTCTCCTGGTATCGGCGTTGATCTTCGCCGGTACCCAGCTCCTCCCCGGTGACGTTGCCTCGGCAATCCTCGGCCAGAACGCAACGCCGGAATCGCTTGCCGTGCTTCGCGGTCAGCTCGGTCTCGACCAGCCGATCCTGCAGCGTTACGTGACCTGGCTTGCCGGTTTCCTTACAGGTGACCTCGGCAATTCGCTCGCCAACCAGCAGCCGGTCGCCGAACTCCTGTGGCCACGCTTTTGGAATACGATGGCTCTTGCGGCATTTGCGGCGGTCATCAGTGTGCCGGTCGCCATCGTCCTCGGGCTTCTCAGCGCCGTCAATCGCGGCGGGATCTTCGACCGGATCGTCAATATTCTCGCCTTGGCCTTCGTGTCGCTGCCGGAATATTTCCTGGGCCTTCTGCTGATCCTCTTCCTGTCCATCCGCTTCAACCTGCTGCCGAGCCTTGCCGACACTTATGATGGCATGACTTTCATGGAGTGGGTGCAGGCAACCGCGCTGCCTGCGTTAACGCTCGTCCTCGTCACTGTGGCGCAGATGATGCGCATGACGCGCACCGCCGTGCTCTCGGTGATGGACCAAGCCTATGTGGAAACGGCCTATCTGAAGGGTCTGCGCACCCGCCGCGTCATCACCCGCCACGCCTTGCCGAATGCGGCCGCGCCTATCGTCAATGTCGTGGCGTTCAATATCGCCTACCTGATCACAGGCGTGGTTCTGGTCGAAGCGGTGTTCAACTACAACGGCCTGGGTCGCTTCATGGTCGATGCCGTTTCCAAGCGCGATCTGCCATTGGTCCAGGCTGCGGCCCTGGTCTTCGGCGCAGCATACGTGATCCTCAACATCGTGGCCGACGTCGCCGCCATCGCACTTAATCCGCGCCTGAGGCATCCTCGATGAAAGTTCAGAAGACAATTCCACTGACGGCCTGGATCGGTTTGACGATCGTTGCCGTCAACCTCATCTTTTTTGCCTTTGGTCCGCTGATTGCGCCCTATGGACAGGAGCAGATCGTCGGCGGACCGTTCGACCCTCGTTCTGCGGATTTCTGGTTCGGCCTTGATCAGAATGGTCGTGACATGGTTTCGCGCCTGCTCTACGGCGCCCAGATGTCGATCGGCGTGTCGCTTTCCGCTTCCCTGCTTTCCTTTGCCGTCGGCGTGCCGCTCGGCTTCCTCGCTGCCATCTTCGGCGGCTGGGTCGATACCGTCCTGTCGCGCATCGTCGACACGGTCATGTGCATTCCGGTGCTGATCTCGGCGCTCGTCGTGCTCCAGGCTTTGGGTTCGTCGCTGCCGGTGCTGATCGTCACGATCGCCCTGCTCGACTCCACCCGCGTCTTCCGTCTGGCGCGCATCGTTGCCCAAGGCGTCAACGTCTTGGAATATGCCGAAACCGCCCGCCTGCGCGGTGAGGGACTCGGATGGTTGATCCGCAAGGAAATCCTGCCCAACACGCTGCCGCCATTGATCGCGGAATTCGGCTTGCGCTTCTGCTTTACCTTCCTGTTCGTGGCCGGCTTGTCGTTCCTCGGGCTTGGCATCCAGCCGCCGTTCGCCGATTGGGGCGGCATGGTGAAGGACAACCAGCAGGCCATTCTTTACGGTCTTTACGCGCCGCTCTTTCCTGCTGCCGCGATCGCCATCCTCACCATTGGCGTCAATCTGGTTGTCGATTGGCTGCTGGCCAGCCGAACTGCCGTACAGGGGGCTGATCGATGAGCGACGAAACGATCCTTTCCATTCGCGGCCTTGTCGTTAAGGCACCCACGGGCGCCATTCTGGTCGATGGCGTCGATGTGGACCTTGCCCAAGGCGAAGTTCTCGGCCTCATCGGCGAATCCGGTGCCGGCAAGTCGACCATTGGTCTCGCCGCCATGGGCTACGGCCGCGGTGGCTGCCGTATTACCGACGGACGCATCGTCGTCGGCACGACATCGCTGATGGACGGAACGCGCGCGACGCGAGAAGGGGTGCGCGGAGCAAAGATTGCCTATGTCGCGCAAAGTGCGGCGGCATCTTTCAATCCGGCCAAGCGTATCGGCCAGCAGATCATGGAAGGGCCGCTGTATCACGGCCTCATGAACCGATCCGAAGCCGAAAGCTGGATGCTGGAGTTGCTGACTGCTCTGCAGCTACCGGATCCCAGCACCTTCGCACAGCGCTATCCCCATCAGGTTTCCGGTGGTCAGTTGCAGCGCGCCATGGTCGCCATGGCAATGGCTTGCCGTCCCGATATCCTGGTGCTCGACGAGCCGACGACGGCACTCGACGTAACGACGCAGATCGAGGTCCTGGCGCTCCTGCGCGAGTTGATTCAGCGTTACAACACCGCTGCGCTCTACATTACCCACGACCTTGCCGTCGTTGCTCAGATCGCAGACCGCATCATGGTGCTGCGGCATGGCAAGATGGTCGAGCTGGGAACGGCCGCCGAGGTGCTCGAGGCGCCAAAGCAGGACTATACCCGCAGGCTTGTGGCAGAACGTGAGGCCAGCATTGTCGGAGATCGATCGTCGCATCAGGCGGGCGACCTTCTGCTCGAGGTCAAGAATGCGGTCGCGTTCTATGGCAAGAAACAGGTCCTGACGGACGTTTCATGCCAGATCCGGCGCGGCGAGACGCTCGCTGTGGTCGGCGAGTCCGGTTCGGGGAAATCGACGCTTGCGCGTGTGATCGCCGGTCTTCCGCCGCACGGCACGGGCACCATCGACCTCGAAGGTCAGCGGCTCGCCACGGACTATCGAAAGCGCTCCAAGAAGCAGTTGCGCCGCATTCAGCTCGTCTATCAGCTGCCCGATGTCGCACTCAATCCGCGCCAGACCGTCGGTGAGATAATCGGCAGGCCGATGTCGTTCTACTTCGGCATGAAGGACAAGGAACAGCGGGTCGAGGTTGCTCGGCTGCTGGAACTGATCGGGCTGCCTGCCGAATTTACCGAGCGGCTGCCGGGTGCCCTGTCGGGTGGGCAGAAGCAGCGCGTCTGCATCGCGCGAGCCCTTGCGGCCAAGCCGGACCTGATTATCTGCGATGAGGTCACCTCTGCGCTTGATCCGCTGGTTGCCGAGGAAATCCTGAAGCTGCTTCGCAAGCTCCAGGACGAACTCAAGGTGTCCTATCTCTTCATCACCCATGATCTCGGCGTTGTGAAGCGCCTGGCGGACCGGACTATGGTGATGCAGCATGGACGCGTCATCGAGGAAGGCGCGACCAGCGAGATCTTCCGGCCTCCGCATGCGCCCTACACCGAGCAGTTGATCGCCTCCGTTCCGGAGCTGCGACGCGACTGGCTCGACGACGTACTCAAGTCTCGCGGCCAGCCGGCCGCCTGACCGACTATCTCCACTCACGAATGCTGGAACGACAATGACCGTCACGGTTGAAGAGCATATTTGGATCACCATGAGCGATGGCGTGCGCCTCGGCGCGCGCCTCTGGCTGCCCGATGGCGCTGAAAACGCGCCGGTACCGGCGGTCCTGGAATATATCCCCTACCGCAAGCGTGACGGAACACGCGGCCGCGACGAGCCCATGCACGGCTACTTCGCGGAACAGGGCTATGCCGCGATCCGCGTCGACATGCGTGGCACCGGCGAATCCGACGGCCATATGGCCGACGAGTATCTGAAGCAGGAGCAGGACGACGCGCTCGAGGTCATCGCCTGGATCGCCGCCCAGCCCTGGTGCGACGGCAACATTGGCATGATGGGCAAGAGCTGGGGTGGTTTCAACAGCCTCCAGGTTGCCGCTCGTCGCCCGCCGGCCCTCAAGGCCATCATTACCGCCTACTCCACGGACAATCGTTTTACCGACGATATCCACTACATGGGCGGGTTGCTGCTCAACGACAATCTCTGGTGGGGCACCATTATGCTGGCCTATCAGAGCCGGCCGCTCGACCCGGAAATCGTTGGAGACGAATGGCGAGCGCGCTGGATCGAGCGCCTGGAAAAGCTCCCGTTCTTTCCCGGCCTGTGGCTCGAGCACCAGCGGTACGATGAATACTGGAAGCATGGCTCCGTCTGTGAGGACTGGTCGGCAATCCAGTGCCCGGTACTGGCGATCGGAGCCTGGGCCGACAGCTACACGAACGCCGTTCCGCGCCTGCTTGAAAACCTGCAGGTGCCCCGCCGCGGGATTATCGGCCCATGGGGCCACGTTTATCCGCAGGATGGAGCGCCGGGTCCGGCGATCGGTTTCTTGCAGGAAGCCGTGCGCTGGTGGGACCAATGGCTGAAGGGCAAGGACACCGGCGTCATGGATGAGCCGATGCTTCGTGCCTACGTCAGCGACACCATCGAGCCGAATGGTTCGCGTGATTTCACGCCCGGCCGCTGGGTTGGCGAGGAAAGTTGGCCATCGAAAAAGATCGAGACGCGCCGGCTGGTTCTTGGCGCCGACCATGCGATGGGTCCGGCTTCCGCGCGGCAGGGAATGCTTTCGATTTCGTCGCCGCAAAGCCACGGCAAGGCCGGCGGCGAATGGATGGCGACCGGCTGCATCGGTGAGCATCCGACCGATCAGCGGCTCGATGACGGCGGCGCATTGGTTTTCGACACCGATGTTCTCGATGAGGCGTTCGACGTTCTGGGGGCTCCCGTCGTCAAGCTGAGGCTTTCGGCCGACCAGCCGGTGGCGCAGATTTCGTTGCGCTTGTCGGATGTTCTGCCGGATGGGCGTGTGACGCGCGTCAGCTACCAAGTGTTCAACCTCAACCATCACGTCAGCCACGAAGCGCCGGAAGCGCTGGTGCCCGGCAAGCCGATCGACGTCGCGATCAAGCTCAACGATTGCGGCTATCGCTTCGAAAAGGGGCACCGTATCCGTCTGTCGATCGCGACCGGTTACTGGCCAATGGTGTGGCCGGCTCCGGCAGCCGTGACGCTTTCGATCGATGCCGGCGAGAGCGCCCTTGAGCTTCCCGTGCGTCCGCAGCGACAGCAGGAACAGGCCGTTGCATTCGAGGCTCCGGCACACGGTCCCTTCACGCCCATCACGCAAGTCGATCCCGGCAGCGTACGCCGCTGGACGGAGCAGGACCACGTCACCGGCCTGACGACCTATGTGACGGAAGGTATCGGCGGGCTCTTCGGCGAAGGCGTGCTGCGTTTCGACGACATCGATACGCAACTCGGTCACAGCCTGAAGCGGGAACTTACGGTTCATGATGATGACCCGCTTTCCGCTCGCTACGTGCTGACACAACGCTACGAGATGGGTCGCGATGGCTGGCGGATTGATATTGCGAGCCGCACGGAAATGCGCTCCGACGCCGCGAACTTCTATCTCACCGGCACGCTGGAGGCGAAGGAGAACGGAACGGTCGTCGCAACCCGTCAATGGGACCAGACGATCGCACGCGATTTCCTCTGACACGGAACCGCCTGGTCCCAAGCAGGCGATGTTCTCACGGTGACCGGGCACCCGCTGCCCGGTCACCGTGTTCCCTTCCGCGCCCTTATTGCAGCGTGAGTTAGCTTCCGTTCCGCGCTTTCGATCGCCTGAATTGCCGTCGTCGCCGATCCGTTTGAGGGTAATTGTTAGGATTTCTCGGGTAGGTAGATCTGCCTACAGATATCCTTCGATTAGTGCCATCGGAACACCATGAGCGAATTCCAGAACAGAGCCGTCCGCCTTATCACCGCCTGCGAAGGGGAGGGTGCGCTTGCGGATCTGCCAAAGCGTTTCAGCAACCTCCTGACCGGAATTGCGGAACTGCATAGCGTCGTGGGCAAGCCCGTCGACAATGTTGATCTCAGCAAGTTGCAGGGCCAATCCAAAGGTCAGACGCGTAGCGTCGATGTCGTTATCGGCGACCTGATGAGAGAGCTGGCCGCAATCGGTTACCTGCACGACATCGATATCATGCAGGCCGGTTACAACGGGCTCGATAGCCGCCTGCAGGACATCAAGCGGCTGCTGAAGGCCGCGCAGAGCGATAAACGCGGCGCCGACCAAGAATAGCACTGGAAATACGGCCCGCACTTGCCTTGCACGTCGGTCTGCCGTCCGGAGCTATCGCGATAGCCCTCGGAAGCGATTTGGCTGTTTGCTTCTCTTCGTGCAAACGATAAACCTCCAGGCATGCGATACGAAATCGATGCTTCGCTGATCAAACTGTTGCTGCCGGACATTGTTCTTGCCGAGGATGGTCTGGCTCGCCTCGATGAGCGTGCTCAACGCTCGTCGGTCGCGCAGGGCTTTGCTGAACGCGGGCACTTCTTCGACGCGGTCGGCGCGATGTGGGTGGCGGGCGAACTCGTTCACGTCGAAGATCTCGTCCTTCACGACGCGCATATGGATAGCCGGGCACCGAGCCATGAGTTGACGATCGCGCACGCCATCTTGCGGGCGAGGCGGCGAATGTGGACGAGCGATGCGAACTGGTCGCTGACCCGGGCCGGCCTTGCGGTGCTTTCGGGTGCGGCCGGCTACGAGCAGGAAATCCCACGAGCCGGAGTGGCTAAAACCAAAGACGACGAAGACACCGACGCGCTGCTTTCCGCCGAACTCGCCGAGATCGATGCGGTGCTAGAGCGCTCGACGCGGCTTCTCGATGAGCATCTCGGAAAGCCGGTTCTGGATCAATCGCCTAAGCCTGCGCCTTCGAAAGCCGGCGGAGACCCCATGGGGCTCTTCGATGACGAGGAGTGGGACGAAGCCTCGCGGCTGCACGAGTGGTGCCGCCTCATTCCTCTTGCCGATACCATGCCATGCGTTCTTGGGGCGGCCCTCCTGTTCGAGGGCTGGGAAAAAATCGAACCTTTGCGGCGGCAGCATTGGCTGGGCGGCTTGCTGGTCTCGAGCTACCTCCGCGCCCGTGGAAAGGTCACGTCCCATCTGTTTTCCTTCCACGCGGGTCTAAGGGCGGTTCGCCATGAACTTCGGCGCGCAAAAGACCGCCGCACGCGGCTGCAGGCATTTCTTCAGGGAATGACGGAAAGCGCGGCTCTCGGGCTGAAGGAGATGGATCGGCTGTCGCTCGCGCACACGCAGATGGAGCTTCGCTTCAAGGACCGCCGCTCCAACAGCAGTCTTCCCGAGCTTGCCGATTTCATTCTCTCCCGCCCGATCGTTTCCTCTGCGATGGTGGCCAAGGAGTTGGGGGTCACCAGCCGCGGTGCGCTCAATCTGCTGAACGATATCGGCGTGCGAGAGATTACCGGTCGCGGCCGGTATCGCGCCTGGGGTATAATCTAAAAATAAAGAGGGGCCGTGTTCTCACACGACCCCTCGATGGGTGAACACCCGATCCGCGCATCCTGTCACAGAGTGCGGATCGGGCGCTCGAGCGCTTCCATTGCCCCCAGAAGCGCTTGTCTCTTAACTATTCCCGCTCGCCCGTGAAGTTGAGCAGCAGCTGGAAGATGTTGACGAAGTTCAGGTAGAGCGAGAGCGCGCCGAAGACGGCCAGCTTCTGGTTCGATTCCTGATCGTAGTTTTCCGAATACTGTTCCTTGATGTTCTGCGTGTCGTAGGCAGTCAGGCCGACGAAGACGAGAATGCCGATGACCGAGATCGCGAACTGCAGTGCGCTGGAGCCAAGGAAGATGTTCACGATGCTGGCGATGACGACACCGATCAAGCCCATCATCAGGAACGAGCCGAAGCGGGAAAGGTCACGCTTGGTCACATAGCCGTAGAGGCTCGTCGTACCGAACATCGTGGCCGCAATGAAGAAGGTGCGCGCGATACTTGTCCCGGTGAAGACCAGGAAAACGGAGGCGAGCGACAGTCCCATGACGGCGCAGAAGGCCCAGAAGGTCATCTGTGCGGCGCTTGCCGACATCGTCTGGATCTTGAACGAGAAGAAGAAGACGAAGGCGAGCGGTGCCAGCATCACAACCCACTTCAACGGCGACTGGAAGATCGGCACGTAGAGCGCAGGGGTGCTGCCCACGATGAAGGCGACGATGCCCGTGATGACGAGGCCGATGCCCATGTAGTTGTAAACGCGCAGCATGTGCTGGCGCAGGCCTTCGTCGAACATCGCCTGAGAGCCGGCGGCCGAGCCGAGGCCATAGCGGGGATTGATCGGGTTCATACTGATCTCCTCGAGTGAACTAGTATAAGGTTCGGACAAGCTGTTCGGCTGCCCGGTCCAATGGAATGGTGCGGTCGCCGGCGACGAGCGCATAGGCGACGTCGCCGATCTGCCAGTAGGCAACTTCCGCGTTGTCGAGCGCCATGTGCTTCACGGATTGAACGGCGAAGGCACCGGGGCGGACAGCAAACAGCGACAGCTGCTTGGCGTCGTTCGTATTCAATGAAACCTCGACGCTCGGCCCGAACTCGGAGGGGAAGATCTGCACATCGGCGATCGTCCAGTCCGTGGGCAGTTGCGGCATGACCACAGCGGTCGCCGCACGAATGTCTTCCGGTTTGTAGACGGTCATCGGTTGCGATACGGACTGACGCACGAGAGCCGTCTTGTAGGCTCGCACGGCGTCCTCGACAAATGCCGGCGCGGGAACCGAGGCCGCCACTTCCGTCGCCGTGAAGGCGCCAAAGGAGGTGTGCGCAACCCATCCGGCCGCAACCAGAACCGTGACCGCGGCTATCCGCTGAACGGCGTGAAAGAAGCGGCCATATGCCAGACCTCGCTCAAGCCTGCGGGCGGCGTCGCGGGTTTCCGGGCGTCCAAAGGCGCTCTCGTTCACGAGGGCCAGTCTGAGTTCACCCCTGATGCTGAGATCGGCCATGACCTTGGCGGCGATAGCCGGGTTCTCCGACAGGTAGGATTCAACCTGAATACGGCGGGCAACGTCCAGCTCGCCATCGACATAGGCATCGAGATCGGCATCGACGATCGGATCAATTATTTTCATTGCCGCCTCCTTCGATCAATCTCAGGTGTTTCTTTCGGGGTGCCCCTTCCTCGAACTCTCGCAGTTGCGCTCGCGCTCGCGAGATGCGCGACATCAGGGTTCCGATCGGAATACCCAGCGCCGTCGCTGCTTCCTGATAGGAAAGATCTTCGATCGCCACGAGGTGAAGCGCTTCGCGCTGCTCTTCAGGAAGCTCGAAAAATGCTTCGCGAACCTGCTTGAGGCGCACAGCATGCTCCTGGCCGGCCGGCAGAGACTGGTCGGCCTGCGCGGCGGCCTCATCGTGCCGCCGTGTCAGGGACCGGCTCTGCCGGACGCGGTCTATGTGAGCGTTATGCAGAATCGAGAGCAGCCACGTACGCAAGTTACCAGCACGACGGAAGCTCTGCCTCTTCTCAAATGCCCGGATCAAGGCATCATGGACCAGATCCTCCGCCTCGTCGGAATTGCGCACCAGCGAACGGGCGTAGCGCCGAAGCGCTGCCAGCTGGCCAATGACATCAAAGGGGCGTTCTTTCCGTTCCATGATTGAGTATACGGAGCTGCGTGGCGATTTATTCCCGGCCTAATGAAAAAAATCGAAGTTTCCGTTGAGCCGCGAATAAAGAACCAGCTTTATAAGGCGGCTCCCTCCGACAACTCCTCAAGAATGGGACAATCCGGCCGCTCGGTTCCGTGGCACGAATGCACGAGATGTTCGAGCGTCTGGCGCAGCTGCGTGAGCTCCCGGATCTTCTGATCGATCTGCGCCAGCTTGGCTATGGTCAACTCCCGTACGTCGCCACTCGCTCTGCTCTTGTCCTCGTAAAGCGCCAGAAGCTGGCGGCATTCCTCGACAGAAAAACCGAGGCTCCGGGCGCGATGGAGAAAACGCAGCTTGTGCACGTCATCAGTTGCGTAATCGCGGTAGCCGTTGGTCGCGCGCTCCGGGCGGATCAGTCCGATGTCCTCGTAGTAGCGGATGGTCTTTGAAGGCAGGCCGGACAGGTCGGAAGCATCGCCGATGTTCATATCGCTCTCCTATAGCTTTGCAAGGCGCAGGCGAAGCGCATTGCCGATGACCGATACGGAGGACAGGCTCATCGCCGCGGCAGCAATCATCGGCGACAGCAACAAGCCGAAGGTGGGGTAGAGAAGACCCGCCGCAACCGGAATGCCAAGCGCGTTATAGCCAAACGCAAAGGTCAGATTCTGGCGGATATTCGTCATGGTCGCCAGAGCCAGCCGCCGCGCGCGAACGATGCCGTTGAGATCGCCTTTCACGAGCGTAATTCCGGCACTCTCCATGGCAACATCAGCACCCGTACCCATTGCGATCCCGACGTCGGCGGCGGCCAGGGCCGGTGCGTCGTTGACGCCATCGCCAGCCATGGCGACGATCTTGCCGCTACGATGCAGGTCATCGATCAGGGCCTTCTTTCCTTCCGGCAGTACGTCGGCGAGGATCTCGTCGATGCGCAGGCTTTTGGCGATGGCGCGTGCGGTGCGCTCGTTGTCACCCGTTGCCATGGTGATCCTCAGCCCGCTTGCGTGCAGCGCCTCGATCGCGGCGGCCGTCGTGGGCTTGATGCGGTCGGCGACAGCGATGAGACCGGAGAGGGTGCCATCGACCGTGACGAACATCACGGTCTTGCCGCCATCGCGAAGTTGCTCCACCTGTGCATCCGTTGCCTCTCGGCTGACGCCGAGGTCAGCAAGCATGGCAACATTTCCCAAGGCGATCGACCGGCCTTCAACCTGTCCTTGAACGCCTTTTCCTGCGGTCGCCTTGAATTCCGAAAGATCCGGTATCGCGATGCCGCGCTCAAGCGCGCCCTTGACGATCGCCTCGGCAAGCGGGTGTTCGGATCCGCGCTCGAGCGCTGCGGCAAGGGAGAGCAGTTCCGGTTCGGCGATGCCGGTGAGCGGGATCACGTCCGTCAACTCCGGCTTGCCCTCGGTCAGCGTTCCCGTCTTATCGACAATGAGGGTGTCGACCTTCGAAAGTCTCTCCAGCGCTTCAGCATCTTTGAGAAGAACCCCTTCGTGAGCGCCGCGGCCAGTGGCAATCATGATCGACATGGGTGTCGCAAGGCCGAGAGCGCAGGGGCAGGCGATGATCAGGACGGCAACCGCCGAAATGAGCGCGTGCGCGAGGCGCGGCTCCGGTCCCACAAAGAACCAGAGGACGAAAGCGAGCGCTGCGGCCAGCACCACGGCAGGTACGAACACGGACGAGACACGGTCTACGACACCCTGGATCGGCGCGCGAGAGCGTTGGGCGCTTGCCACCATCTCGACGATACGAGACAGTGTGGTATCGGCGCCGACTTTCTCCGCCTTCATGACCAGGCTGCCGCTCATGTTGATCGTGCCGGCGGTCACGCTATCGCCAACCGTCTTCTCCACGGGAAGAGACTCGCCTGTTATCATCGACTCATCGATTGTCGATTGCCCATCCTCGATACTGCCGTCGACGGCTACGCGTTCTCCCGGCCGCACGCGCAGCCGGTCGCTCGCGACAATGTCGTCGACCGGGATATCGGTCTCCGCCCCGTTTCCATCGATGCGCCGGGCCGTCTTGGGCGCCAGATCGAGCAGAGCCGAGATCGCGGAGCCCGTTCTCGCTCTGGCTTTCAACTCCAGCACCTGGCCGACGAATACGAGCGCGATGATCACGGCCGCAGCTTCGAAGTAGACAGGCACGGTCCCTCCGTGGCCGATGACCGTATGAGGGAAGAAACCGGGAGCCAGCGTCGCGACGAGGCTGTAGATGTATGCCGTAGCGACCCCGAGCCCGATCAAGGTCCACATGTTCGGGCTGCGATTGACCAACGAAGCCCAGGCCCGCCGGAAGAAGGGAAGTGCTGCCCACAGAACGACGGGCGTTGCGAGGATCAGCTCCAGCCAGGTCGCCAGTTGCTCGCCAACCCAGTCGCGTATCGGCAGTCCGAGCATTGGCCCCATGCTCAGGGCCAGCAATGGCAGGCACAACAGGCTGCTTATCCAGAGCCGGCGGGTGAAGTCGACGAGCTCCGGATTGGGCCCCGCATCTACGGGCGGTACGCCCATCGGCTCAAGTGCCATGCCGCACTTCGGGCAGTCGCCAGGGTGATCACTGACGACTTCCGGGTGCATCGGGCATGTGTAAAGAGTGCCCTTCGGCACAGGCTTGCTCGCAGCGGCGACCTTGCCCGCCATATGATCGGCCGGCGCGGCCTCGAAACGGGTCTTGCAGCGGTCGGAGCAGAAGTAGAACTTCTCGCCACCGTGTTTCAGGAAATGGCGGGCACTGGAACGCTCTACCGTCATGCCGCAGACGGGATCCTTGGCCAGGAGGTAATCCTGCGGCGCGGCCTGGAACTTCGTCCGGCAACCGTCGCAGCAGAAGTGATACGTCTTGCCCTCGTACAACAGGGACGGTTTGCCGGCAGAGGGGTCGACAATCATGCCGCAGACCGGATCGCGCACGACGTCTCCCGTCTCTTCACCATGATGGTGGTCGTGGTGATGATGTGAGTGCGTGCTATCCATGACAGTCTCCTTCGCCGAACCGGCATTGGAACCCGTTATGAACCTTCCAGCAACTGTAAGGTCAAGGGCAAAATTTGCGTGCCTTGATGAACGGCAATCTTAGATCCGTTCACTCGATGAAAACGCCGACGCTCGCCGCGCGTCCCAACGCATCGATGACCGTCAGCTTCGAATAGCCGGCGCCGTCGGGCATCCATTGGTTTGTACGCCGGCGGGACAGGTCGGGCAGCGGCTTTCCGTTTGCGAGCCAGCGGAACGGAGACCGGCCTCCCTGCAGCTTCAACATCAGAGGCCCCAACTCGCCGCTCGTCGCGCCCAAGTCGATATGCGCACCCTCAGGTGGATAGACAATCTGTGGTGCTTGCTCGCGGGCTGATGTCGCGAGCAAGCCGCTCGAGCTGATGGCGAAGCGACGCTGACTGATGGGGAGTTCGGCCTGGGCAATTCTGATGGCACCAAGCGGCGGGCGCGGAAGCGGCGTCGTCGCAATTCCTGATTTGGCAAAGGCATCGAACAGGATCGGCGCGGCGGTGCCGTAGCCGGTCAGTCCGGGCACGGCGCCATTGTCCGGCCGTCCGACCCAGACGCCGAGCACGTGACGCCCATCATAGCCGACAGACCATGCATCGCGGTATCCATAACTCGTGCCCGTCTTGTATGCGATGCCGCGACGCGGGGCGCCGGCCGGCGGAATGACGCCGGATAGAATGTCGGTTATGTTCCAGACGGCCACCGGCTCGAGCAAAGCCTCCCCGTCGATCATTCCCGGTTGGCGATCTACTCCGTTGCCGAGGCGCACTGCCTTCCCGTTGTTGGCGAGCGCCGTGTAGAGCTGCACAAGATCCTTCAATGTGACGCCGACGCCACCAAGGCCGATGGCCAGGCCGGGCGTCTCATTCGGCGGCAAAACGGGGCGGACCTCGGCGCGACGAAACCGAACCATCAGCTTGGCTGGGTTGACGGCGTCCAACAGCTTGATGGCCGGTACGTTCAAAGAGAGCTGTAGTGCCTCGCGTACCGTCACGTCGCCCTGATAGCTCATGTCGAAATTGCGTGGGCGATAGCCGAAGAAGTCTGCGGGTCGATCCTCGATGATCGTTTCCTGGCTGACCAGCCCCTCCTCGAAGGCCAGGCCGTAGATGAAGGGCTTGAGGGTTGATCCCGGCGACCGACTGATGCGCGTCATGTCGATCCAGCCGGATCTGCTTGCATCGAAATAGTTTGCCGAGCCGACCTCACCCAGAATTTCTCCGGTCTGCGCATCGGCCATCACCATCGCAAGCGAGAGCTTCGCGCCAAGCTTCAGCTCCGCATCACGCGCCGTTGCCTCCAGGCCTTCCTGGACCTGCTTTCGCAAGGTGGTGGTATGAGTGCGATCCGTCGGCTTCAGGCGTACTGCCGTCTGCGCAAGATGGGCGGCAAGCGCCGGTAACTGCAGTCTGCGCTCCGGAAGAAGAACGGCTTGCGCGCGTTCCGCCTCGCCGTCGCCGATAGCGTGCGAAACGGCTGCACGCTCGAGTACGCGCTTGCGCGCCGCCTCTGCAGCCGCGAGGTTGCGGTCCGGGCGACGTCTCTCGGGCAGTTGCGGCAGCGCTACCAGCAGGGCTGCCTGCGCCACACTCAGGCGCTTGGGTTCCTTGCCGAAATAGGAAAGGCTTGCCGCACGCACACCCTCGAGGTTGCCGCCATAGGGGGCGTGGGTAAGGTAGAGATCAAGTATCTGCTCCTTGGACAAGCGTCGCTCGATCTGGATCGCACGCGCCACCTGAAGCAGCTTGGCGCCGAAGGACCGGCCCTGCCGGGGTTCGATCAGCCGCGCGACCTGCATCGAAAGGGTCGAGGCGCCCGAAACGATGTGGCCGCTCGTCACCAACTGGTATGCGGCACGACCGATCGCTTGAATATCGACGCCACCGTGTTCGTAGAACCGGCGATCCTCATAGGCGACGAGCATGCGCAGAAACAGCGGATCGACATCGTCGACCGTCGTCTTCAGACGCCAGCGGCCCTCCGGTGTCGCAAACGCACGCAGAAGCTGACCGTCGCGGTCGAGGACTTCGGCCGAGACCGTTCCGGCCGTCTCCAGTGGTGGTGGAAACGCGCGGTCAGCCGCCCTCAACGCAAGAATGGCGGCACCAGCAATGAACATGCCGGTCGCGATCGCAATCACCGATGTGCGCTTCCATCTCATGGTTGCGCCGCGACGACCTCCATTTTGCTGGTCGCCGTGCGGGCCGACAGTTGCGGACGATACATATCCTCGACCACGGCGGCCGGGTGGTCATAAACACCCGGGCTTACCGCACGGACAACGTAGGCGACGTTGATCTCCCGCTCGTCGGACGCGGACCGGTTGAACGCGGCCACGAAGCGATCGCTGCGGAACTCGGTATGAGCCGCGGTGATCTCGCCCAGCCAATCGAAGTTCGAGAGCTGAGCGCTGTCCACGAGGTTCGGATTGTCGATCTGGAAACCTGCCGGCAGCAGGTCCGTGATCACGATGCGCGAAGGCCAAGCGTTGCTTTCGGTGACATGTAGAACGGCAACATAACGCTCGTTCTGCTTCGCTTCGCTGACATTCACCTGCTCCCCATCCATCGTGTAGTAGGTGCGTTCGATGGCGAAGCCGTCTCCACCTGCCGGTAGCGGCACGCTGGGAGCGGCCACGGTTGTCACGACCGCGGAGACGGGGTCGCTGGTGCGGTTGGTCAGCTCGAGCGAATTGGTGAGCAGGGCATCGCCCGACATCCGCGCCATGTAGGCCCCACTATGGGCAGCGCCATTGACGTCGACCTTCAACGAGTCATCGCCGCCCTGGATCGCCCGCGCCGCCAGCAGCATCCACGCCTGCTCCTGGGTGCTCGTGTACTTGTTGCGACCCCATTCCTTCGCAACCGCCTTCGCCAGTTCCGGCACGATCGGAGGGACCGGACGGCTCTCGGCAGCTAGGGCGAGAATGGCCGCGCCATCGCGCAGGTTCGAACCGTAGTCCGTACGCGACAGGTTGACGTGAGTGATCATCGACTGTTCCGACATCTGCAGTGCGTCGACGAAGATGTTCTTCGAGCGAGTCGCATCGCCATACAATGCCAAGGCAGCGGCGATGTGCGCCTTTGCCAGCGGCGTCGGGAAGTCATTGATCATCGTGTCCGCATAGTAGCGCAGATCGCTGACGGCCGCCTTCTTGTTGCGCGCCAGCACATAGAGCGCATAGGCGATCTGATCACCCTGATCCTTGACGTTCACATCGTAGCTCAGCGCGTTCTGGAGGTTTTCCAGCGCTTGTGAGAGCGCCCGTTCGGGAACGTCGTATTTCTGCTCGCGAGCGCGGGTTAGGAAGTCGGAAACGTAGGAATCCAGCCAGAGATCGCCGCTATCGGGTCCCCACAGGCCGAAACTGCCTCCGGATGCCTGGTAAGATAGAACGCGGTAGATTGCTTCCTGAACCCGCTTCTTGACGTCGGCATCATCCTCGAGACCGGCCTGTTCCGCCAGCTCGCTGAGATAGAGCAGAGGCAACGCGCGGCTCGTCGTCTGCTCGGCGCATCCGAAAGGATAGCGGTCGAGCGACATCAGCAATGCGGGAATGTCGAATGCCGCCGAGCGCGTTACGCTGACGCTCACCGAGGCGCCTGGCAGGACGCTGTCTGCTAGCAGTGCCTTGTCAATCGAGAGCTTGGCACCCGGGTTGACCGCGATCACCCGTCTTTCCGTTACCGGCAACACGGCTGGGCGTACCGGCACGTCCACGCTCTGATCTAGAGAAAGTCCATCGGCGCCCGACAGATTGATCGAAACGCTGCCACTACCCGGTTGAAGTCCGGTGACGGCAAGGGTCAGCGACGACTTGGCGCCAGCCTCCAGATGCAGTGTCTGAGACTTCGTTTCGACAGAGACGGCGTCGTTGCCGGTCAGAGACAGTTGGTAGTCGCCTGCCGGCGCATCCGTGTTGGCGACGTCGAGCCGAAGCTCGGAGCGGTCGCCCGGCGCCAGGAATTTCGGCAGGCTTGCCGTGACGACGACAGGATCGCGGATGATCACGTCGCGCGCCGCATGGCCGACACCGGATTTCGTCCAGGCCACGACCATGACGCGGGCCGTGCCGTTGAATTGCGGGATGTCGAAGGAGACATGTGCCTTGCCGTCCTGATCGAGCTTGACCGGCCCGGCAAAGTAGGCGACGAGCTTTTGCGTGGGCGGGCTGCCCTGAAGTGCGACCGCACCGCCATCACCGCCCGTCCTGAGCTTTCCGGTCTGACCGAGCGATCCGTCGATCAGGCGTCCGTAAAGATCGCGAATCTCAAGCCCGAGCTGGCGCTGGCCGAAATACCAGTCTTCCGGGTTTGGCGCTTCATATCGCGTCAGGTTGAGGATGCCGACGTCAACGGCTGCCACCGTGACATAGGCTTCTTCGCCGACGCCTGCGCCGGCAACCGCGAACTCGATCGGGAGCGGGCCGCGCGGCAGCATCTTTTCCGGAGCGTCCACTTTGACCTGCAGAGCCCGCTCGGCCGGATCTACCTTCAGCCATTTCACGCCGATTGCCCGCATTGGCATATGATTGTCGCGGGCATCGCCGGGTCGAAAGAGCGTCGCGGTGACGTAGGTGCCGGCGCCCCATTCGGCGGTTATCGGGATCTCGACCTCGCCACCTCTTTCGCCGATTGATGCCTGCTTCACCGCAATCAGGTTTTCGGTTCCGGCTGCGATCATCAGTTCGCCAGCGTAACGCGACGAGACTTTCAGCTTGGCCGTTTCGCCGATCTTGTAGCTGTCCTTGTCCAAGGCGATTTCGAGGCCGTCAGGCGTCTCGGTGGAGGTTGCCTGGACGAACCAGCCCGCATCGAACTCGACGCTCGAGGTCGGACCATCAGCCTGCGTGCTCTCGACTTCTAGGCGATAGCGTCCCCAGGCGACCGCCGAGGATATCTTGCCGCCGTCCGTACCGGCGTCGACGGTGCCATTCGCGACTTGCTCCGCCGTGTAGACAGGCTCGTACTTCCAGGCGGTGCCGTCGCGGTACCACTGATAGTCACGGTTGAGCTTCAGAAGCTTCCACCGAAGGCCGGGCATCTCCTGTCGATGACCTTCTTCGTCGAGGCTGATGACGTTGAAATTCGCGATCGAGTTCTCGGCGAGGTCGCCGGAAAACTCGGGCTTGATGCCGATCATCGGACCCTGGTTCTTCACCGGTATCGTCAGGGACCGTTCGATTGCGCGGCCACCGGCTTCCTGCATGCGAATGTAGACCGTGGCGCTGAGAAGCTGCGTCGTCGAGGGAAGATCTCCGATTGTCAGGTCAGTGACGCCTTCGCCCTTTTCGTCGAGGTCGGGCAGTCCTTCAATCGACTGGCGACTGTCTTCGCTTGCCTCCTCATCGGCGAGGCCAAACTGGTAGCCAGGAAACGCCTCGCTTTGCCGCGTCGGCTTGATGACCACATCGCCCTCAAGAGTGAGGCCAGCTGCCGGCGCGCCATAGAGATACTTGCCGTTGATGTTGATCGTGGCAGGCGTTTCCGGACCGATGACCTTTGCCTCTGTCGTGAGCGTCATGTCAGTGCGATCCGGAACGAAATCGTCGACCAGGAAGCTCTTTGACGCGATCGGGCTGCCCTTGGGGTCCGTATGGATGTTCATCGTCCAGGTGCCGCGCATGGCGTTCGGCTGGACGGGCAGGTCGATCGTGTAGCCGCCGGCGGCACTCGTCTGGCTGACGATGCGACGGTCTTCGACGCCATCAGGGCGCAGGAATATGAAGGTCAAGGGCAGGTTTTCGATGGCTTTCCCATCGCTATCGCGCGCAAGGGCTGCCGCATGCACCGTCTCTCCGACCCGGTAGATACCGCGTTCTGTCCAGGTCAGGATGTCGATCGCGCCAGGCGATGCGCGGCCCGTGACCCCGCGATCGGAGAGATCGAAGCCGGCTCGTGTCATATCCAGGAAGACATAGTCCGACGACCCATTCTTGGCAGTAACGACAGCTGGCGTCAGCGCCGCCGTGCCGCGGATCAGGCCCGCGGTGAACACAGCGCGGCCATCCTGGTCTGTCGTCGCGGTTCCGAGAACCTCATTGTTCTTGGCAAGCAACTGCAACTCGACGCCGCCAAGCGGCTTGGCCGAGGCGAGCGAGCGCGCAAACACGTTCAGTCCGTCGCTGCCCGCGTAGGTCGTGACGCCGATATCGGAGACGACGAACCACTGGGTGGCCTGCGAATTCCATTCCTGGTCCGGCGCATTTGGCTGCGTCGCGGTCAGCACATAAACGCCGGGCTTGCGCTCCGGAAGCGCCTCGTCGACCGGAAAGCTCGTGACGATATCCTTGTTGAGATCGTTGGCGATGTCGATCGCGCCTTGCCAGACCAGCTCGCCGCTCTCGTCCTCGATCCGCTGCGCGCTGTAGCCGTCGAGCTGGGTCAGGAACTGCGAGCTTGTGAGCAACGGCGCAATCGCGCGGTCGCCGATGCGATAGAGCTTCAGATTGGCCGAGGTAAGGTTGACCGACACGATCGGAATGCCGCGCCTTGCGGTCGACGGAAGAACGAAGTTGTCGCCGGTAAACCGCAGGCTGGCACTTCTGTCCTTCACGTAGACATTCAGGCTGACAGGCGCTTCCAGTACCTCGTCGACCGAGGATGGCAGGCCTGTGCGGAAGCCGATCTTGTAGTTCTGTCCGTGCGTCAGGCCCTCGATGCAGATCTGCCGGTCCTTGGCTTCCATCGCCTTCGGTGCTGCGCCATCCAGCGTCACGAAGGGCGCATAATCGGCTGTCTTGACGAGCGCTTCCGAGAACGTAACGCATACCCGCGGCGCCGCACTGTCGGCGTCGACGGTGTGATCGGTGATCCGGAAACCCTGAGTGGCCTTCAGCTGCAGGAATGCCGCCTGGACTTCCTTGGAACTGACGAGCGCCAGGCTCGCCTTGTAGGCATTGAGCGCCCCGCGATAATTGCCATTCTTCTCAAGCGCCGCGGCTAAAACGGCCAGAGCATCGGCGCGGTTCGTGGTCGTGCGGGTAAGGTCGTATCCGTTGATTGCGGCGAGAACCGCCTGTCCGTAGATGTCGCTGCCGTTGTTGGAGTCTGATTTCACGAAGCTGTCGCCGGCCCGTGCAGTTTCGAGCCAGAGGTCGGCGTTATCGGGTGTCAGCGCCAGCGCGCTGCGAAACGACTTCAGGGCGTCAGCAACGTTTCCGGCCGTGAGATCGATGCGGCCGTTGGCGATCAGGCTGTCTGCCGTCTGGTCCTTGAGATCGTCGGCCACCTCGAGATTGGTCTTGTCGTCGCGTGCCTGTTGAAGGACGTCTCCGGAGAGGAACGTGATGCGTGGCGCGGCGCCGAGGTCGGGTTCCTGCTGGCCGGCTGTCTCGACGATCTTGCCGGCGATCGCGCCCGGGAAGGCATTCATCGTCTTGAAGTCGGACTTGAGGAAGCACCACTTCACCTTGGGATTATAGGTGAACGCCTTACAAGACTTGTCGCCTATGCAGCTGGATTTGCATTGCTCCAGCGTCAGGTTCTGCTCGGTTCGAAGATCGAAGCCGAAGAAGTCCGCGTCCTTGATCGTTTGGATATCGCGCTTGGTGTCGGCTGCTTGGGCATTGCCGAGCGCAGCCATGAGCGCGACCAGACCAGCCGCAAAGATTCGACGTACAGACATGAGACCCCCGAGGTGCTGGCGCCCGATAGACCTTACTCTTCCGGCGTTCGCCGAGGCTTGTCAACTCGCGGCGTACCCGCTTTTTAGTCGACGCCAATGCGATGCCAGGATGGTTTCCCGAGGTGGCACAAAGCTCACTGCAATTGAAAGAAAGTAACTATTACTTAACGTTAACAATATCTTAAGCGTAAATAAATCTGCCTCGCCGCGGAACATATCGTACCGCCAGCCGTTCATCCGGTCTGAGTTCCTTGTCGAAATGAACAAAGGGGAGCGTCGTGGGCGCTTTAGTAGATCGTAACCCGGAAGATGAGAGTTTTGCTGACCATCGCGTGCTGATCGTCGAAGACGAACTGTTCATCGCGCTGGATCTGGAGGATACCGTCAAGGCGATGGGCTTTAACGTTGCCGGCTTGGCCAATGGCAAGGACCAGGCCATGCGGCTGGCACCTCTTGCGGACATTGCTTTCGTCGACGTCAATCTTGTCGATGGGGCGACAGGTCCTGAAATCGGACGCAGGCTCGTCGAGGACTATGGGATCACGGTCGTCTTCATGACCGGAAATCCAGAGGTAGTCGAAGGCCGGGTAGCCGGTGCGCTCGGCGTGGTTACCAAGCCTGCAATGCCCTCGGCTGTCGAGAAAACGCTGCGCCGTGCGGTAGAGGCACGCCGCAGCCTGTTCTGAAAGGGCCGTCCTAGATAAGGCCGGTCAGAAGTCCAAGGCCGGCAACGGTCGCGATACCGCCCGCCGCCCGCGCAAACAACGGGCCGCGGCTGTCGCCAAACCTACCGACGAGATAGCCAAGCGCCAGTCCAAGGCCGTGCAGCAGTGCGGTCGCGATCATGAAGCCTGATGCATAGGAAAGGGCGCCTGCGGCGGCAGGCATCTCACTGCCATGCGCATGACCGTGAAAGACAGCGAAAAGGCCAACCAGACCACAGGCAATCGCCACGGGAGCCTGAATGCCGAAAGCGACGATCGCACCCAGTACGACGACGGACAACGCAATACCGGTTTCAACGAATGGTATAGAGATACCGCCAACGCCGAGTGCGCCACCGAATGCCATCACGAGCACGAACGTCGAAGGCAGAAGCCAGGTGGCACGCCCACCGAGCTGCCAAGCCGTTACGCCCACCATCACCATGGCAAGCAGATGATCCAGCCCGACATCGGGTGCGAAAATCCATGCGCGAAACCGCTGGCTCCGCCAACGCCAGTATGGGCAAAAGCCAGCGTCGGAGCCAAAAGAAGCGCTGCAAACGCAGCGTTGAACGTAATATTCCTTAAAGACATGTGTGCCCCTTTTTATGTGCAGTGCTGCAAAGCAAAATGGCATGCCGGCGCAACCGCATAAAGGAAAAAATCGCCGGCCCCCGTCATTTGACGTAGGGCGTCAGGCGGTCGGAGCCAGGGTGCCAAACACCGCAACGAGGCCGACGACGGAAAGCCCAAGGACGATCTCGAACCATGTCAGACCTCTCAGCAGTTCGAGAGCCGAGTTCGACGCCAACCGGGGCACCAGAACGTAGCGATTTACCAGCGCCAGCACGATCATGGTGCCTACAATGATTATCTTCACGCAAAGCAGCAGTTGGTAGGGCTGCGACCAATCCGTTGGCAGTCCTCCGAGCACCAGCAGCGTATTGGCGACACCAGAGAGCACGACGGCGGCGACCGCCAGGTGCCCGACCGTGGAAAAGCGCATCAGCGCTCTACGGGACTTGTCCTGCCATTTCGCATCGCCGAGCAGTCGCAGAAGCAGGATCACGGGGACGAGCGCGCCCAGCCATGCGCCTCCACAGAGCAGATGAACAACGTCGTTAAGACGATGCAGCGTCCGCAGATTCGCATCGTTCATCGCCGCATGCCCCGTAATCGACAGCGTCGCGAGCAGCAAGCCTGCACAGAGGGTTTGCGCGTAGAGCCGTTTTCGCGGTTGCAGCAGCCAGGAGAGGGCAAGGGAAAGAACAAGCGCGACCTGCGCAAACCAGGCTGTGCCGTTATTTGTACTGAACAGGACCGCGTTGAGAACCGATGCCGACACGGCGTCGATCCAGCCGTCGCCCATTGTGGCTGCCTGTAGCGGCAGGAAGGCCATCGATACGCAGCATAGGATTGCGACGGCCGCGATACGCCAGCGGCGAAGCCGGAGGTCGATGTATGATGCTAGATCGTAGTGAACGCACGTCGAAAGATAGATGGAAGCTCCCCACAGCCCGAGTGCCGCGCTGTCGAAAAGAAACCGGGAAACGATGAGTGAGAATTGAGGTGTCACGGCCTGACGATGCAAATGAGGCGGTTATTCTGTCCGCTTTCATATCCAAGCGGCGCAACAACCTCAATGCGGCAGAAAGCTCGATGCGTCGCTTACGATCGTGGAGCCAAGCATGTAGCCGAGTGGCCAGGCGACAAGGACGAAAACCTCGAAGATCCAGCTGTTCAGGTTATGACGGGAATTGAAGTAATAGATAAGCGGCACGGTCGGGAGGGCGTGAAGCGCGATCGCCCAGAGTGCTCCGTCGAAACCAAAGATCAGGTAGGCGAGTGGAACCAGGGTGAAGAGCAGTGCCGCCCTTGCGATATTGAGTATGCCGAAATAACGGGGCTGGCCTATCGCTATATAGACCGGAGTCATGATGTTGAAGCGCGCCATGAACAAGGCGAACGACAGCGTCTGCAGCATCGGGCCGGCGGAAGCGTAACGGTGATCGTACAAGAGATCGATGATGGTTTGCCCGCAGGTAAAGAGGAAGCCGGCGCTGCCGATCAGGAGAAGATCGAATGGAAGCCGAAGCTTGAAGTAATTGCGCCGCAGGCCCGCCGGGTTCTCGCGCGCAAGCTTACTGAGGAGAGGGGTTCCCACGGACCCATAGAGACGTGCCCCGACGCCGTCGATCATGGAGACCAGATTAAGAGCCAGTCCATAGAGCCCGAACGTTGTGGAACTCGCCCAGTTGCCGAGCAGAATCTTGTCGCCGTTTGCGGAGAAGATGGTGAAGAAGGACGATACCATGATCCAGCGCCCGAAGGTCAGGATCTCGAAGGCGTCCTTTTTGTTGATCCGGAAACGGTTTGGTGTCCCGGGTATCCAGCGATGGCTGAGAATGGCTGAGATCAATGACGACATCAGGTTCGAGATGACGAGCGCCCATACCGACTGTGTGAGCCAACTGAGGATGATGGCAACAACCAGCCCGAGCGCCTGGCTGGTCAGATCGATCTTGGTAATCATCGATAGGCCGAGACTGCGGTAGCTCGAGATATATTTGGTCGATTGAAAGCCTCCGATCACGAAGGCGAAAGACGCGCCGATGATGATGTATGGCAGGTCGGGTGTCGCGTACACCGATTGGGTGGGTACCCAGCCATGCGTCGCAAGCGAACCGATCCCAAGGGCAATCAGGATGCTGGCAAACCAGCCTATCCATCCGCGCACGATCTGGATCACCCATGCGGTGTCGAGAAAGCGCTGGTCTTCTCCTCGCGGGTTTTGAATGACCGCGGGGTGAAGGCCGATGTCAGACAGCAGGGCGACGAAGACCGATGTCATGGTGGCAACCGCGGCGATGCCGAAGAGGTCGGGCGCGAGGATGCGCGTCAGAACAAGATTGCCGGCTATGCGAAGGATCTGGCCGGTAATATACCCCGTCATCGACCAGCTCGCGGCTGTAAGGACGAGCCTGCGAATTCCGGTCGCCGCGGGTACGACCGGTTCGGTCGCACCCGGTTCTGGTGGTGGCGCTTCAGCAGGAACTGCTTTCGGTGGCAGGTTTTCCGGAGACCCGCCAGATCGTGTCGAGAACGCGATTGTCATGGCATTGCTCCATGCAGCCACTGGAGACGGCTACGGCCCATGGTCATGCCGGAACCGTGACTCGCCGCCTGCGTGACCTCACCTTCGCGCGCTCTTCCGGCTTTGTGACTGCTTCGGTAGACTGGCCATCGCGTTCCGCCAGCAACCGGCGCATCCACTCAGCGAGAACGGTCGCGTTCGGCTGCAGCACCATATTGTCGTGGTCGCCCGGGACCTCGATGATCTTCAGGTTCGGCAGATACGGCGTCCAGCCGTTGTCGGGCAGGATGATGTTGCGGTTCTCGAGGAGAATGCGTCCCCCCTTCAGACGATAATATGCCATCGGCTTCGGCCGGAAGAGCGACACATCCCCGTCGTAGTAATGCAGCTGGTAGCCGGGCAACGCACGCCGGAAGGCGAGGCCGATGCGGTCGCTGTTCAGCTGGTCCGTCGACGCCTGTTCGTTGACGACCTCGCGGTCACGACGCTTTTGGCGTCCATGCTCGACGTGGTTGCGAACCCATCTCATGAAATATGACGCCTTGTGCCGCCTGAGATCCTGCATCTTCATGGTCAGGCGGTCCTGGAAAGATATCCCCGGTTGTGTCGGCAGCGGCGTGTCGATCATCATCAGGCTATCGACTTGCTGGCCTTCGTTTCTCAGCTGGCGGGCGATCTCATAGGCAGTCAGGCCACCGCCGGAATATCCGGCGAGAAGATATGGTCCCTCCGGTTGGATAATCCGGATTTCGGCGATGTAGTCGCGAGCCATTTCCTCGAATGTCTCGTGGGGTTCCTGCCCACCATAGAGACCTCGTGCCTGAAGGCCGTAAACGGGGCGGTCCTGCCCAAGGATGAGGGCAAGATGTCGAAGATTCAGAATGTTGCCGAACATGCCCGCGCAAATGAAGAGCGGTCGCGCCTGCTTCTGTGCGCCGTGCATCATCACGAGATGGCTGAACTTCGGCTGGGCGTCTGCAGTCTCAGTCTCGCTCGTTGCCTGGCTTTCATCCGAGGTATCGGGAATGAGGACAGCGCATTTGGCGATCGTCGGCGCTTCGAACAGGACCGAGATCGGGAAATCCACGTCGTAACGCTTCTTGATCATTCGGAAGAGGCGCACAGCGATCAGCGAATGGCCTCCGAGGTCGAAGAAGTTATCGTGAATGCCGACCTTGGCGACACCCAGCAGTTCCTGCCAGAAGCCGGCGATGGTTGCCTCCACCGCGTTGCGAGGCTCGACGAAGTCGGTATCCAGATTCGGGCGGTCGAAGGCTTCGGCCGTCTGGGTTTCGGTATCGGCGGTCCGCTCGGTTGCAAACTTGCGCAAGGCCTCGAGGTCCATCGATGTGACGATCGGCTGCGCCTCTGCGCTTCCCATGGCGCGCATCAGCAGGTCGAACCCTTCGCTCTTCGAAATGCCGTTTCGAACCTGGGCAGCGAAGCGGGCGCGAGCGGGAGACATCGTTTCAGCCGGTCGGGTCGCCGCCGCGGCCGAAGGTTCCGGATGTCCGACCTCCGCACCGTCGAAGCTCAGGTCATCGGCAAGGCGTTTCATCAGGAAGCGCTCGATATCGATCAGGACCCGCCCGTCGGGATCGACAATGGTGATGTCGAACGCGGCATAGGCGTCGCCAAAATCGGAACTGTCTGCAAGCCTGACCCAGCTGACGACCTTCTCGGGCAACGGCGCGTAAACGTCGAGCAGGCCATATTCAAGCGGTGCCCACAGGACGGCCTTCGAGCCGTAGGATTGAGCCAGTTCGATAGCAAAGCCGGTTGCTATGTCGAGGAGAGCCGGGTGCGCCATGAAGCCGCTGGCGACATCGCTGCGCCCTTCGCTCGTCAGCTCGAGCTCTGCCAAAGCTTCGTCGTGACCTGAGGCAACCGACTTGAGCACGCCCCATCTCTTGCCGAAGCGGATGTGGTCTTCTTGCGCGGCGCGCAACGACTGGCCGTCCAACGACACGCGTGCTTCTCCGCAGCGCGAACGGATGGCGTCGATATCGAGAACCTGATCGTCCTTATCGCCAGCGGGTACCAGTTGACCTTCGGCGTGCAGTTCGAAAATAGGCGAGGCAAGATCGGCCGGCGCAGAGGTGACGAGTATCCGATGACCGCCTGCCGTTGTCTCCAACCTTGCGCGGACGACGCGACGCGTTCCTGCCGGAATGGTCAGTGGTCGGATGAACTGGATATCTTCAAAGGTTGCGTTTGGCGCGAATTCATACTCGCGCACCACCTGCAGCATCATTTCAATGAAGCCGGTTCCGGGCAGTACCGGCAGTCCGGAGACAAGCCGGTGCTCGTCGAACATCCAGTGGTTGTCGCCGAAGGTCGCTTCGAGCCACGGCGCGCCGGCTCCATCTTCCACCCAGCGCTCGAAGATCGGGCCGAAAGCGGGCCCGGCGACCGGCGCGATGGCATCCTGCTGCGCAACGTCCAAGGCACGGGCGGCAAGGCCTATGTCGGACCAGACGCCCCAATGCAGGGCGATCGTCTTGCGATCCTTCCGACTTGCTGCACCCTCAGCCACTGCGTTGAGATAGGCATTGGCCGCGACATAGTCGGCCTGGCCAGCCGGCGCCGTATCGGTACTGGTCGAAGAAAACATCACGAAGAAATCCAGCGGTACGTCCGCAAGAACCTCATTCAATACGGCCGTACCGAGCGTCTTGGGGGCCAGAACAGTATCGATCCGTTCCTGCGTCTTCATCTGCATCAGGTCATCGTCGACGAGGCCGGCAGTGTGGAATACGCCGTTAAGAGCGCCGAATTTCAATGTGGCCTGTGCCACGACATCGCGCATGGCATTCGGATTGCTGACATCCGCCGAGAGGTAGAGGACTTCAGCCCCCAGGTTCTCAAGATTCCGGATTGCCGAGATCGCGCGCCTGACCGGGTCGTGAGGGTGAAGCCGCGCATACGTATCCCATTCCGCGCGTGCCGGCAGACGGGTACGGCCAACCAATACCAGCTTGGCGCTCCAACTGAGAGCCAGCCCGCGCGCCATCTCGAGCGCAAGCTCGCCGAGGCCGCCCGTCAGCATATAGACGCCGCCACGGCGCAGCATTGCCTCGCCGGCTGCCGCGTCGGTGAGCGGAAGCTTGCTGTAGACCCTGCTCCAGCGCGTGCCGTTGCGATAGGCAACGATCTCGTTGGCAGGTTCTGCGAGAAGGTCTTCCCACAGCAGATCGATCAGCCCGTTATTGGGTGTGAGTGCAGCTTTGTTGCGTAGCCGCCAGTCGAAGGTCGCTGATGTTTTCTGCGTGCTGACGCGCGGCAGGTCGATTGCCTTGACGCTCGTTCCGGCCATTTCCTTCGGCAGAACCAGGGCAGGCCCAAGCACGGTACTCTTTTCGGGGTAAGGTACCGGCTCGCCGGCCACCCTTTGCATCCCGTCCGTAAGAACGATCACGTTTGGCCGCGAGGCGTCATCGAGCTCGCCCAGGGACTGGGCCAGATAGAGCAGGCTGTAGAAACCGCATTCCTGGTTGCGGTGGAAGAAGTTTGACCCGGGCCGGAACGTCTCGTCCTTGGTCACCAACCACATGTGAAGAACGTCGGTCGGGGCCGCGCCGTCGGCCGCAAGGCCCCTGAGCATCGCCAGATAGCCGGACTTGCCGAGTTCCGGGCAAAGCACATATTCGTCGGCGCTGCGACGCAGGAAGGCGTCACCGAGCGATACGGTGACAACCCGGTGCCCGATAGACCGCAGCTTGGCTGAAAGAGTGTGGCCCAAACCTGTGTCGTCGAGGAACACAAGCCAGGTGCGCGCGCGACTTTCGCTGCCGGCGATGTAGTTGGCGAGCGACTTTTTCCAGGCCGGCTTGTAGCCCCAGTCGGCGATGTCGGGGATTCTGGCCGGAACGTTGTCTTCTGTGACCGGGCCCAAACGGCTTTCGTTGCGTTCGACGAAGTAGCGTTGGTGCTGGAAAGCATAGGTCGGCAACGTCACGCGCTTGGGCGAGGTGCCCTCCCACAGCTGCTCGAGATCGACGGGAAGCCCGGTTGCCCATGCGCGGCCGAACGCTGCCGTGACATGCATCCGGTCGTCCCAGCGGTCATCGACATGCGGAAGGCTGTTGACTACGCGGTTGGGCTCGATCGTGCCCTGCTGTTTGATCAGCGAAGAGAGCGTACGGCCAGGCCCGAGATCGACGTAGACCCGTCCGCGATCCGCAGCCAACAACGAGATTCCTTCGGCAAACAGGACCGTGGAGCGCAGATGACTGACCCAATATTCGGGATCGGTCGCCTCCATTTCACTCAGCCAATCACCGGTGCGGTTGGAAACGATCGGGATGCCTGCGGGACGAAGCTTGATCGACTGCAGGAAGGCGCGGAAGCGGGGCAGAATGGCATCGAGCATGCGCGAGTGCGCGGCAATGTCGATCGGAACGCGCTTGCAATCGATACCCTGGGCAGAAAGCGTCTTCTGAAATGCATCCAGTCCCTCGTTGCGGCCGGATACCACGCAGAGCTCGGGGGCGTTGATCGAGGCCACGTCGAGATCGGCCGGCAGCATGGAACGCAACCTGACGGCATCGAGCGAGACGCTGAGCATGCCGCCGGGTTCGACGCTGTCGAAAAGCTCGCCGCGCAGCCGGACCAGCTTGACGGCATCCGAGAAGCTGAAGACACCCGCAATGCAGGCAGCCGCGTTCTCGCCCATGGAGTGGCCGATCATCGCCGCAGGACGAACGCCGCGCCGCATCCACAAGCGGGCCATCGCCACTTCCACGATCAGGATCGCAGGCAGTTGCAAAGACGGCCGCAGGAAAAGCTTGGACGCCGTGCCATGATCTTCCGCCGTGGCAAACCACACAGAACGGATGTCGTCGGCAGCAGCTTTCGGCAGGTAGGAGAGGCCTTCGTCGACGCTCGCACGGAAGTGCGCATCGCCGCGATAGAGATCGGCGGCCATCCCGGGGTGCTGAACGCCGCCGCCGGAGAAGAGGAAGGTCGCCTGAGGGCTGGTACCGACCGGAGAATGGATGAAAGCTCGCCCGCCTTCGATATTGGACAGGGCGGCGATCGCATCTTCCCGGCCGGATACCGACAGAATGAGACGATGCTCGAAGTGCTTGCGCGCTGTCAGCAGCGTGTGTCCGACGTCAGCAAGAGAGAGCGTCGGGTCCTGCGAGATTGCCGTCGCGAGCTTTTCTGCAGCGGCTCCCAGGCCCTTCTTCTGCCGGGACGACAACAGCAGGAGCAATGGCTGCGCAGCCGCCGCTTGCTTGTCTGTTCCGCCGAGGCGGCGCGGCGCTTCCTGCAGAATGGCGTGGGCATTGGTGCCGCCGACGCCGAGTGAATTGATGGCCGCGCGGCGTGGTGTCTCCTGTTCTGGCCAGTCGACAAGACGGTCGGCTACGACAAACGGCGTCTTGTCGAGTTCAAGAGCCTCGTTCTGTCGCTCGAAGCCGACGGTCGGCGGGATCTCGCCGTGCTTCAAGGCGAGCGCTGCCTTGATAAGCCCGACAACACCTGCGGCGGTATCGAGATGTCCGATGTTCGATTTGACGGAACCGATATGGCAGAAGCCCGTGCGCGCCGAGCTTTGGCGGAATGCCTCGGTCAACGCCTTGATTTCGATCGGATCGCCGAGCGGCGTGCCGGTCCCATGGCATTCAACGTACTGTACAGAGTCCGCGGAAATGCCGGCAAGTCCCTGTGCCTCGATGATCGCTTCCGCCTGGCCGGTCACGCTCGGCGCGAGATAACTCGCCTTGCTGGCCCCGTCATTGTTGACGGCTGTTGCCTTGATGATGGCATGGATGACGTCGTTGTCGCGGATGGCGTCCGTCGCTCTGCGCAGGGCCACGACGCCGGCACCGCTTCCAAAGACCGTGCCGGCGGCACGATGATCGAATGGACGGCAATGTCCGTCCGGAGACAGGATTTCGCCCTGTTGATAGAGATAGCCGCGCCGATGCGGGAACTCGATGGTCACGCCACCGGCCAACGCTGCATCGCATTCGCCGTTCAACAGACTTTGGCAAGCGTAATGGATGGCAACGAGCGAGGTCGAGCAGGCTGTCTGGATATTGACGCTCGGCCCATGCAGGTTCAGCGAGAACGACGTCCGCGTGGCGAGGAAGTCCTTGTCGTTGCCGGTATGGCGCAGCAGGAACATGCCGACCTGGTCGACGAGCTGGCGATTGCTGCAGACATTGAAATAAAAATAGCTGCCCATGCCGCAGCCGGCAAAGACACCGACCGGCCCTTCGGATTTGTCCGGATTGATGCCGGCGTCTTCAAGGGCTTCCCAGGCGCATTCAAGGAAGTGGCGGTGCTGCGGATCCATCACCGCTGCTTCCTTCGGGCTGAGGCCGAAGAATTCCGCGTCGAACATTTCCATGTCCGGCAAGTCGGCGGTGCGCCGAACGTAGTTCTTGGAATGAATGCGGTCGGGCTTTTCGCCGGCCTGCGCAAGCTCCTCCGCGGAAACATCGCGGATCGACTCTACGCCTTGCCGGAGGTTCGACCAGAAATCGTTGATATTGCGCGCACCCGGCACCCTCAGTGCCATGCCCACGATGGCAATGTCGTTGCTACCGACGTCTCCGAATTTATCCAACATCTCGAACCAATCTGTTACTAATCGAAATGCTCGTCACGGCCGACGGCCGTTCCGCCGTTTTTGCGCGCAGCAGTGCGCACGCTGTCGGGATTTATTGTGCCCACCCAGGTATCTCAGCTCAATTACGTCTTTAGGGTATTGCTCGCCTCTGATCGTACAAAGAAAGAGTAGATTGATCGCTGAAATGTGCGAAGCAATACTTTCTGCAGCGGCGCAATATTTACGGCTTCACTAAAACTGTTGCTCGAATTGAGCCGCCACCGGCGTCCAAGCATTGTTTGTGTTCATAGTAAAAGTGAGAGGGCCATGGCCAATTTCAAGTGTATTTTGATTGGGGATGGATTGTTACTCGCGCAATGTGGGGAAATTCTTGCCAATGCCGGCCACGAAATACTGGCGGTCGTCACGGCAAACCCTGCGGTTCGCAACTGGGCAAGCACCCGGGCCATGCCTGTTGTCGATCATGACAAGGACTACGACGCGCGCGTGGCCGACCTCGACTTCGATTGGCTCTTCAGTATCAGCAACCTCAAGATTGTTCCTGAAGCCGCATGGCGCCGCGCCAAGGCCGGTGCCGTCAACTTCCACGACGGCCCGCTTCCGGCCTATGCCGGTCTCAACACGCCGTCATGGGCGATCATGGCCGGCGAAACGCGCCATGCCGTGACGTGGCACGAAATTACCGCCGGTATCGACGAAGGCGCGATCTACGCCCAGGAGTTCTTCGATCTGGCTGAAGACGAGACGGCGCTGTCTCTCAATGCCAAGTGCTTCGAAGCGGGCATGACAGCCTTCCAGGGCTTGGTTCGTGATATCGAGACGGCTGCTCTCCGACCGGTTCCGCAGGATTTCTCTACACGGATATATTATGGCCGTGAAAAACGGCCCCACGCGGCCGGCACGCTCTCGTTCAATCGCCCCGCTGCCGACCTCGATCGGCTTGTTCGTGCGCTCGATTTCGGTGCCGATCGCGACAATACGCTGGTGACCGCAAAGGTTCGCGCCGCAGGGCGCCTGCTTTCGGTTGCGCGTCTCGAGGTTCTCGATACGCCCGTTCTGGATGCGCCTGGCACCGTAATTTCATGTGACGCGATAAGCGCGGTCATTGCTGCCGCCGACAGGGCGGTGCGCATTGAATTCGCCGATGAGGATCTGGATCTTCGTGTGCTCCTCTGGAGCGGGATGGTGCTCGAAGAACTGGATGCCGCATTTGCGTCGACGTTGTCGCACGCTGTCGAGACCGCCGCTCGTCACGAGAACTGGTTCCGCAAAGCGATCGCATCCGCCGTCGATGTCACCCTGCCGCAGATCAGCGGTTATATGCCGGCGCGTGCCACTGCGGCCGCCAGCCTTGATCTTGCGCTGCCGGAGCAGCTGACTTCTACACGCGCTGCCGCGATCGTCTCAGCGTTCATCGGCCGTCTTTCGAAGCGCGAGGAGTTCAGCCTGGCATTCGTCGACGATGGAGTTCGAGCCCTTTGCGATAGCTTTGCAGGTTACTTCGCCGACGCCGTCCCGGTTACCGTTTCGGCATCTGCGACGGTTTCCAAGTCGGAATTCATCGACGGTATTGAGGATGCCGTCAAGCAGGTGTCGCGCCGTGGTGCCTACTCCCTCGATCTGACGCGGCGCTATCCGGGTTTGAAGCGCCCATCTCTGACATTCGGCATCGACCTCTCCAGCCAACCGTCGCCCACGGGGATTGATGGATGCGCCCTGACGTTTGCCGTTGGCGAAGGCAACGCGCGGTTAATCTACGACCAAAACCGCATCGGCTATGACCAGGCTCGCCAGCTGGCAGATCGCTTCGCGGTATTCGCCGCCGCGTTTGACAACGCGCGCAACCTCGCCGAACTGCCGATCATGTCGGAGCAGGAGCGTCACGAGGTTCTGTTCGGATGGAACGACACTACGCGTCCTTATGATCGCGACGCCTGCGTGCATGACCTTATCGAGAGACAGGTGCGTCTGACTCCAAATGCCGTGGCCCTTGCATTCCAATCACACAGCCTGACCTATGCTGAGATGGATCGCTGGGCCGAGGCCGTCGCCGCGGTTCTTGTTGCTGAGGGTGTTGGACCGGATGTTCTGGTCGGTCTCCACATGCCGCGTTCGGTGGAACTGGTCGTTGCTGCCTATGCCATTCACAAGGCAGGCGGCGCCTATGTTCCGCTCGATCCGGCCTTTCCCGCCGAGCGCCTCGCCTACATGGTTCGCGATAGCGGCGTGAAGCTCGTGATTGGTCTTCGGGGTGCCGTCAACGACACCCTGCTGCAGGATTGCCGCGTTCTCTTTATCGAGGACATAGCGCCGGCAAGCCCAGCGGAGGTGGTCCGGGATCGCAAGGTTCGACCGGAAAATCTCGCCTACGTCATCTACACGTCGGGTTCGACCGGAAACCCGAAGGGGGTGATGGTCGAACACGGAAACGTCGTGAATTTCTTTGCCGGAATGGATGATCGCATATCCTGCGACAGCGAACGGCAGAACGTCTGGCTTGCCGTGACCAGCCTCTCGTTCGATATCTCGGTGCTGGAGCTCTTCTGGACATTGTCCCGAGGCTTCAAGGTCGTTATTCACGCCAGCGAAGTCAGTGCCGGCAAAAAGACCGGTCGCGCCGCGAAATCGTCCAAGGCATTGGACTTCGGCCTGTTTTATTGGGGCAACGACAGCGGTTCCCAGGCCGGCAAGTATGATCTGCTTCTGCGCGGCGCAAAGTTCGCGGACCAGCATGGCTTCCAGGCTGTCTGGACGCCGGAGCGGCATTTCCACGCGTTCGGTGGGCCTTATCCGAACCCCGCCGTCACCGGCGCTGCGGTTGCCGCCGTAACCGAAAATGTCTCGATCCGCGCCGGTAGCTGCGTTCTGCCGTTGCACCATCCGCTACGCGTGGCGGAGGAGTGGGCTGTCGTCGACAATCTGAGCGGTGGCCGCGTTGCTGTCGCCTTCGCTTCCGGCTGGATGCCGGAGGATTTCGTTCTCCGGCCGGAGAACGCGCCGCCGCGCAACAAGGCGAGCATGGTCAACGACATCGAGGTCGTGCGGAAGCTGTGGCGCGGGGAGAGTGTCGAATACTCGTTCGGCTCCGGCTCGGCTGCCGTTCTCACGCAGCCGCGACCGGTTCAGAAAGAGCTGCCCGTCTGGTTGACGACAGCCGGCAATCCCGACACCTACCGGGAGGCGGCGCGTCTTGGAGCCAACGTGCTGACGCACCTGCTCGGTCAGTCGATCGACGAACTGGCAGAAAAGATCCGCATCTATCGCGAGACGCTCGTGGAGTGCGGCCGCAATCCTGATGACCACAAGGTCACGCTGATGCTGCATACGCTGCTGGGCGAGGATCGCGAGGAAGTTCGCAACCTCGCGCGTGGGCCGATGAAGGAGTACCTCAAGAGTGCAGCGGCCCTGATCAAGCAATATGCCTGGGCATTCCCGGCGTTCAAGAAACCTCAAGGTCTGGCGACGCCAGCCGATATCGACCTGCAGTCGCTATCGGCGGAGGAGCTCGATGCGATCCTGGAATTCGCGTTCCTGCGTTACTTCGAGGACAGCGGTCTGTTTGGCACCATCGAAGACGCCCATGTCAGGCTTGCACAGGCGGCAGCTGCCGGCGTCGACGAAATTGCCTGCCTGATCGACTTCGGAGTGGAGGACGGTATCGTTCTCGACCGGTTGCAACCGCTTGCTCGGCTGGTGGAGGAAAACCGCCACCCGGTTGTCGAACCACTCGCGGCGATCGGCTTTGCCGAGGAAGTCCGCCGTCATGGCGTAACGCATTTCCAATGCACGCCGTCCATGGCCCGCATGTTCATGATTTCAGACGAAGATCGCCGGGCGTTCGCCGGTCTATCGCAGATCTTTATCGGCGGCGAAGCATTGCATGGTTCGCTTCTCGAAGAGATCGCTCGCGAGACAACCGCGTCGGTGACGAATATGTATGGCCCGACCGAGACGACGATCTGGTCGGCGACCTGCCGTGCGCAGCCGACGGACGGCATCGTTCCGTTGGGTGAGCCGATCGCGAACACCCAGCTCTATGTGCTCGACGCGAACCTCTCTCCGGTTCCGCTTGGCGCCGATGGCGAGCTCTTTATCGGGGGCGATGGTGTAACCCGGGGCTATCTGAACAGGCCTGAACTGACAGCCGAGCGGTTCCTGCCGAACCCCTTTGCCGAAGGGCGGATCTATCGGACGGGCGACGTCGTTTCCATGACGGCGCAGCGACAGCTGTTGTTCCTCGGACGGGTTGATCACCAGGTGAAGGTCCGCGGCTATCGCATCGAGCTCGGCGAGATCGAGGCCTGCGCAAACGCATTTGCCGGCGTCGAGGAAACAGTTGTCCTCGCTCGCGAAGATCAGCCGGGGGACATCAGGATTGTTGCCTACATCCGCACGACCGCTGTCGGAGTCGATGAAAAGAAACTGACCGCATATCTCGCGACCAAGCTGCCGGATTATATGGTCCCGAGCCATATCGTCCACATGGATGCATTCCCGCTGACACCAAATGCAAAAGTCGATCGGGGCAAGCTTCCCGCGCCGAATGCGCAGGTCGTACGCGTTTCGGAAGCGGCCTTCGTTGCTCCGGCGGACGCTTTGCAGACATCGATTGCCGATGCCTTCAAACGTGTGCTTGGGGTAGAGCGGGTCGGTATTGCCGACAATTTCTTTGCGCTTGGCGGCCACTCGCTTCTTGCCGTTCAGGTTCATCGCGATCTCAAGGCATCGATCGCACCGGATCTGGCGATCACCGACCTGTTCCGGTTCCCAACCGTCGGGCAGCTTGCGGAATTCATTGCCGATCGTGGCAAGAGCGAACAGCATCTGGCGAAGGTCGCCGATCGCGCCGCGATGCGACGCAACGCTATGGGTGACAGACGTCGCGAGTTCCAGCGAAGCTGAAGGGCGTCGGAATGCTTTTCGATGGCCTGCTGGATGCCAGGATAGCAGTCGCGGAGTCTTCGATCGGCTCCGCGACCTTTGTTCTTATGCCGGAAGAGACGGTCGCCATGCGTGGCGCCGTTCTTTCGCGCCAAAACGAGTTCGCGGCGGGACGTCATTGCGCCCGTGTTGCAATGGCAGAGCTCGGTAGACATGGTCTGGCCGTCGCCATGGGCGGCGATCGCGCGCCGATTTGGCCCGATGGGCTGGTGGGAAGCATCAGCCATTGCGGATCATGGTGCGCAGCCGCTGTGGCCCGTATAGCTGATGGGTTCGCCGCAATCGGCATCGATATCGAAGCGGCAGGACCGCTTGAGATCGACCTTGCCAAGGAGATTTGCACCAACGGCGAACGGGAATGGTTGGCGGCGATGCCGGAGGCCAAGCGCGGACTGTTGCTGGCGGCCATATTCAGCGCCAAGGAAGCCACCTACAAATGCCAGTACGCCTTGACCGGCAAGCTGATCGACTTCCAGGCTCTATCCATAGAGTTCGACCTGGAAGACAGCCGCTTTCAGGCTCGATTCGAGATCGACGTTTTGCCCTATAAGGTCGGAGACACTTTGCCCGGCGCTATCAGGTTCGGCGCGGAGCATATTACGACAGCTGTCGTCGTTCAGCGGTGACCATTGCCTTCAGGCGTGCCGCTGCATCCGGCTCAACAATTCCCTGATAAAAAGATGCGCCAGCGGCGGTACCGCAAAGAGATAGCGCCGCCACAGACGCTTCGGATCCGATCCAAGCCGGTGAGCCCATTCAAGGCCGGCATGGCGCATCCAGAGCGGTGCACGCTTCTTGGTTCCGATCAGGAACTCGAGCGATGCGCCGATGCACAGGCCGATGCCTGATGCGTCTGGCCGCTGGGCAAGTGCGTGCGCGATCTTTTCCGACTGCGGCGATCCGATTGCTATGAAGACGAAACGGGCGGGTTCCGCCGCAATGAAGTCGACACACGCCTGCAGGGCCACCGGATTGTTGATGACGCCTTTCGGCGGTACGTGGGCGCGAAAACGGATATTCGGATAGGCGACTTCCAATTGCTCTACGATGGCGGTGTCAGCCGCGATCAACGTAATGAGATCGCCATCCTTTATCACGCTCTTGAAAAGCCGGGCCGTCAGGTCCGATCCCGTCACCAGCGGCAAATCGAGTGAAAGCGCGTGCGCTAGCGTGGAGATCGGCCGGCTGTCGCAGAGCGAAATCCAGGCGTCGTCGTAGCATTGTGCCAGCAGGCGATCGCCGCTCAGGCGTACAACATGATCGACATTCGGGGTGACCACATAGCGAAACTTCGTTCGAACCTCGCTGGTTTCAACAAGGTCGATCGCCGCATCCTGAGCCAGGCCGTCGAACGGCGCCCCAAGGAAGTAGTGGCGCGCATGAAGCCCGGAGTAATCCTTGCCGCCCGAGGGCATTTGCGTTGCTGGCATGAAAATCCCTTGCAGATGAACACACGCCAGCCTCCACGCGCGCGGCTACGCGGCGAGATGGCAAGCTTCTGTTTTATTTGGCGATTCCAGACTATTGAATTGTGCCGACAGTGCAATTGTCCGAGCGTCAGCAATTGGAAGTAAATGTGGTGGCAGTTGCTGTGTTCACGAGGGCGCATATCGTCCGATATCATCACAAAGCATTACGTGACAGCGTTGGCGATATTTGCGCACTCTATGCTATGAAGGCGGTAGATGCTTCCGCGCGTTGTGAGTTGAGAGGGGCAATACTATGATTGGAATGGCAGTACTGTACGTTTCAGCAATACTGGCTGTAATTGTTTCAATTCCCGTTCTAATCTTCGCTATTGAATGTATTGTAGGGAGCTTGCCGTCAAAGCCGCGGCCAAGCCGTGGGATTACCATACGCCCGCCCGTGGCCGTGCTGATGGCAGCCCACAACGAGAGCCTTGAAATTGCCGAGGCGCTGAAAAGTATCAAGGCGCAGATGCGCGAAGGCGATCGCCTCGTCGTTGTTGCCGACAATTGCACCGACGATACCGCCGAAATTGCACGCGGGATCGGCGCGGAGGTTGTCGAGCGATTCGACAATGAACGGCGCGCCAAGGGATATGCCGTGGATTTCGGCGTGTCCTACTTGCGCCAGTCACCGCTGCCGGTGATGGTCATCATCGACGCGGACTGCAAACTGGGCGAAGGCGCGCTCGATCGTCTGGTGGCTGATGCCTTTGCGAAGCAGCGACCGATCCAGGGCCGCTATGTCCTGTTTGCGCCTCCGGGATCGGGAATTCATCTGGCGGTCGCGCAGTTTTCCTTCCATCTCAAGAACCATGTTCGGCTTCGTGGTCTAACGCGGCTCGGGCTTCCCTGCCTGCTGACCGGCTCGGGCATGGCCTTCCCGTGGGCGCTCCTGGAAAAGGTAGATCTCGCAACGGGCCACCTTTCGGAAGATACCAAGCTTGGCCTGGATCTCGCCAAGGTAGGGCACAGCCCGACCTTCTGCGAAGACGCGTTGATCGCCAGCCTGTTTCCCTACACGGCCTCGGGCGAGCTGTCGCAGCGTCGCCGTTGGGAAGGCGGCCATCTCCGGATGCTGCGCAAGTCGCTGCGTGAACTGCTGCGCCCATCGACATGGATGAATGGCGGCTACCTGACGCTCGTGCTCGACATCGCCGTGCCGCCGCTCACCTTGCTCTTTACCATCGTCACCGGATTGCTGATCGCCGGGGCTGCGCTTGCGATGGCCGGGCTTGGGTATTTCGCGCTCTTCATGGCGATCGCTGACATCGCCCTGTTGCTGGCAGCCCTTGTCGCGACCTGGTACGCGCACGGTCGGGATGTGCTTCCGGCGCGCAACCTTTTTGCCATTCCCCGCTACGCCGCCGCGAAGTTCATGCTGTATCCGCGTATGCTGTGGGCAGGCCACCCACGTTTCTGGATCAGAACCGATCGCGCACGTCGCGGCTGAGTTCTGGCTTCCCGCGGGTAAGGTCGTATAGAGTCGTTGCAGTTGAAAGGGCCGCGGAATGCCTGATTATCTCAGGGCGCTCATCTACACGCTGATCGTCACGCTGCCGGCCCTTTTTGTCGCCCGACGCGTCGCCGTCCCGACGATCGACGCTCGCGAATTCCGCGTCTGGAGTGTGTGTTGGGTCGCAACCATGGTCGCGGCGTTTCTCGCGCCGAGCTTCATGGTGTTCTCACTGCTGCTCGTCCCGATCTGCATATATGGCAATATCAGCGCAAAACAGCCGCTCTATCTGTTTGTCGTACTGATGTTTGCGGCGCCGTGCTGCTCGGTCCTCTTCGGTATCCCCGGCCTGATGCACAGCATCGTCTATCTGGACCCGCCAAGACTTCTCGTCATTCTTGTCCTGCTGCCTGTAGCGCTTTCGCTGCTGGGTGACCGCGACAATCGTCGCTTGAGCCTCATGGATCTGCTGCTCGTCGGCTATGTCGTGCTGACCGCCTTGCTTGCGACGCGTCTGGTCGGCATGAACGATCTTCTTCGTCAGTTGGCCTCCAACGTCTTGACGATGGTGATCCCGTATTTTGTGTTCAGTCGGGCAATACGGTCGAAGGAGGATGTCAATCGGCTGCTCCTTGCTTTTGTCGTTGCGTCCATGCCTCTTGCGACGCTCGGAGTTTTCGAAGTTCTGAAGGGTTGGCGCGTCTACGTGACCATTCTCGACAGGTGGGAAATTCCGATGCTGACGGCCTACCTGTTTCGCGACGGCATGCTGCGCGCGTCCACGAGCGCGATCGAGTCCATAGCCTTCGGCTTTCTCTGCATGACCGGAACCGCATGCCTATTCCTCCTGAATACCGGTCGCTCCGATATCTGGCGCAAAGCCGCCATCGGCATAATGCTCTGCGGTTTGCTTTCAAGCCTGTCGCGCGGACCCTGGCTTGGCTTCGCACTCTTCCTGGCGATCCTGTTCGGCGCCAATCTCAAGGCATCGTTCAAATATGTGGCTCTCGGAGCCGCGGCGGTCGTGGTCGTGCTACTGTCGTCGCCTTCGCTCATGGGGCGCTTCGTGAACCTCCTGCCTTTCGTCGGTTCAGCGGACAAGGGCAGCGAATCCTACCGATCCGAGCTATTTGAGCGATCACTGATGGTCATCCAGCGCAATCCGCTGTTCGGATCTGTCAACTTCATGAAAGCCCACGAGCTGCAGGCGATGATACAAGGGCAGGGCATCATCGACATCGTGAACACCTACCTGCAGATTTCCCTCGAATTCGGGCTGATAGCGCTTGCGCTCTTCGTCGCGTTCTTTGGCCTGGTCACGGCCAAGCTGGCGATCATGTCGCTGCGGACGCCCACGCTGGAGATCAATCATCTCGGCGTTGCAGCGCTGCTCCTGGCGATACTGTTCACCATCGCGACGACAAGCAGCGTCACCGTCATCCCCTACATCTACTGGACAGTTGCCGGGCTTGCGGTCGCACTCATCCGCAAGGCGCCAGTGGTCGTGCCACCGCCGCGGATGCGCGTGGTTGGTGCTCGGTTCTAGCTTAGCGTTTCTTGTTCACCGTCGATCGAGGTCGATCTGGCTCGTGACGACCTGCTTTCCCGATTGGGGATCGCGGTCGACCGTCGTGATGCGGATCGAGTTGTCGTCGACGCGCTGGATCGTCATGTTGGCGTTGCGATCACCATTGATGATTTTGGACCAGCGAACATCGAGCTTGATCGCATTGCCCGCGCGGCTGCCGCTGAGCGCCGAAACGCCACCCGACGGACCGATGTAGCGCCCGGCGTAGCGGCTGCCTGTTGTCTTGATCTCGGCCGACACGGCCTTCGAGACAACGATCAGTCCTCGGCAGGTGCCGTTCATCGACAGTTCCTGGCCGGTTGCGCGAGACTTGAAACTGCAGTCAAGATTGATGGGGGACGACGATGTGGTCCGTTTCATGCTCCCGTGGCCGGTCCAGTCTCCAGCCAGGGTTTTCAGAAAGGGCTCTTCATTGGCAGCGCCGAGGCTGGCGCTGCAGCAGAGCGCCAGCCAGGCCACGGAAATTGGCAAAACGTGCTTCATCTGATTCTCCCCAGATAAGGCCAGAAATGCAGTAGATCGTACTTGGTTCCCTCTGCGGCGGCGTGATCAGCCGCCGCGTCTCGTTCGTCGTTAAGCTATGGAAAGGCTTAGACGTGCTGCTTCGCCAAGCACAATATCGATTGTTCCCGGCGCTGTCAGTTCAATTGCACCGCAAAGCGTGCCAGTCGTGATGAGATCGCCGCTTTTCAACGAGGTTCCGGGCCGGAGTCGGTCGTTGGCATAGTCGAGCAGCCAGGTGAGCACGTCGCCCTTCGGATGTCTGGCGTTGCCGTCGTAGATCGTCTGACCGTTATGGGTGACGCGAAGCGGCGTCTCTCCGACAGAGTCGATCACGTCCTTCGGTACCGACGGGCCCAAAACGTAGCCACGGTTGCCGATGCGGTCGGCGAGGTAGAGCAGGAAGGAAATCTGGCCGTTCTCCTCAATGCTGCTCGCGAGCAGTTCGGCTCCGAGGTAAGCGTCACCGATCGCGGCAAGGATGTCGGAGCGAGAATAGCTGCCGTCCTTGCGCACCGGCAGGTCCTTGCTGAGTCTAACAGCGATCTCGGCCTCAAACTTGATGCCACCGACCCAGGCAATCGTGGCGCCGGAGTTGGCTTCGGAATAGGGATGCAGCGGCGCCGTTACCGGTTGGCCATCTGGCGACATCGCGACTTTCCAGGCTCTCGACGAAATTCGCTCCTGCGCGGCGAGGAAATTCTGCGCGTCCATCGCCTCTTGCAGGGTCGCCGGCAGCGTGAACTCTGCGGTTCGTGCCTTCCGGGCATTCTTCTGCAGATCGTACAGTCGCGATGCCAGGGCCCTCGGATCGAAACCCTCGGTCGATGAACTTGTCATTTTGTTTGCTTCCTCACCTAGAATGGAAGCACGACCTTATCGGCATTCGGTTTGCCCGCAAAGTCCTTCTGCAGGCACCGCTATGCGACAGCCGAACACCAGCCTTGCCGATAGGCTCGCAGGCCCGGAATTTCACGGGGCGTAACGACCTTCTTGGCGCCCGGTACCGGTTTGACGCCCGCGAGAAGCGCAGCACCGGCGCTCGTGCCCGTCGACCCTGGGATGGCGATCACCTCGCGACCGGTCAGGCTGGCGAGCAGCTCCAGATAGGTCGTATTCAGCGAGAATGGGCCTTCAACAACAATTGGACCATCGGCACCGATCAGACCAAGGCAGGCCTCGGTCATCAACGCCAGATAGAGGCACACACCTGCATGGCGCTCTTCCACTGACGCGCCTTCGGCGTCGATCCAGCGGCTTTGCTGTCCGGGAAAGGGACCCGATCCTGAGGCGACGTTGGGAAGCAGCATGATGCCTTTGCCGATCGCTGTGGCAACCGCGCCGCCGGCATCGTCGGAACTAACAGGCCCGATTTCAGCGGAAAGCAGTTCGAACTCACGCCCACCCATGAAGCGGGAGGAGGGCACTGCTCTGCCGTAGGCGTCGACGTTGGCGAGCGTATCGCGGCTCGGGTCGAGATGATCGAGATCGCCGCCGACACCGAAATTGATCACCCAGGTGCCGGTCGAGACGACGGCAAAGGGGGCTGCCCGGTCGACAAGATGCGGCAAGAGCGATGCATTCGAATCGTGAATACCGCAATAGACCGGCACCTCAACGGTCAAGCCAATTGTCTCGGCAACTTCCGGCAGGACTGGCCCTAGGGCGTCGAAAGCCGAGCGGATCGGCGCCATCAAATCGCGAATACCAAGCGTGTCGACGAGCGAGGAATAGCGACCTTCACGCGGGTTCCACAGGTCGGTGTGGCAACCGAGCGAGGTAACCTCATTCGACAAGACTCCGGTCAACCGAGCGGTCCAGTATTGCGGGTAGGTTACGATGGTGGCGACCTCCGCGAAAAGGTCGGGAAACGCCTTCTTCTGGTAGTGCAGCTGTGCGCCGATATTGAGACCCATCGCCTGGTGCGGCGAGAAGGTTTCCTCGAAGGACGGGCGAAGCTTTCCATAGGCGCTTCGGATTTCCTCGGGATACTCGTGCTCATAGTCGAGAACGGGCATTGCCAGATTTCCCGATGCATCCAGCAGTGCCGCAGATGCTCCGTGCGTCGTCACCGAAATCGCGTCGAACCCGGGCTCCTTGGCAAAGGAGCGGAGAGCGTCAATCGCAAAGGCCCACAGGCGGTCGGTAGCGTAGTGCGGATAAATCCCGTCCTTGAGGACCGCATTTGGTGTCTTCGCCTGGGCGATCTCGGTGCCGGTGGCGCTGTCGAGAACGACGACCTTGGCGTTTGTCTTGCCGATATCAAGAACGGCGATGCGCGGATTTGTCTGCGTTGTCATGGCATGTGGAAGACGGTGACGAGATCGCTCTGGACGGGAGAATTGTCCGGGTTGGTCGCCATGATGTCCCCCATATGCGCCCACCACTTCTTCATGACGGGGTGCTCGGGCAGGCTCGCCATGGTGTTGTCGCTCGTGCGCGTCAGAACGCCGAAGAGCGTGTTGGTCTCGCGGTCCAGGTGGATCGAGTAGTCGCTGGCGCCCGACTGGTGCAGCAGATCGACCAGCTCTGGCCAGATTTCGTCATGACGCTTCTTGTACTCGGCTTCCATGCCGGGATTGAGCGTCATCTTGAAGGCGTGCTTTTCCAAGGTCATTTGGAGCTCATGGCTTTGATGCGGCGGGCGATGATCGGGATCGCGATGGTGATGATCAGCAGCAGGCCGATGAAGATCGACATGACGATGCCGGGCACGTTGAGGAGACCGAGGCCGAAGGTGACGAGGCCCATGACGAAGGCCGCGATGACGACGCCGCCGATCTTGCCGGAACCGCCGAGGATCGAGACGCCGCCGAGAACGACCATGGTCACGACTTCAAGCTCCCAGCCCTGCGCGATCGACGGACGGGTCGAGCCGAGACGCGAGGTCAGGCAGACCGAGGCGATGCCGCTCATTACGCCGGTCAACACGAAGAGAATGAACTTCACGCGTTCGACCGGGATGCCGGAGAAGCGAGCAGCGAAATCATTGTTGCCGATCGTGTAGACCTGACGGCCGAAGTTCGTCGCGTGCAGGAGGATGGCGAATGCGATCGCCAGCACGATGAACAGCACGAACTCGAAGGAAAAGACCCAGACGACGTAACCCTGGCCGAAGAAGGCGAAGTCCTCAGGGTAGCCACCATAAGCCTGGTCGCCGAGAACGATGTAGGAAATGCCACGAAACAGGCTCATCGTGCCAATGGTCACGACGATCGACGGCAGCTTCAGCACCGAGACCAGGAAGCCATTGAACATGCCACAAAGCAGGCCGACGCCAACGCCGATGGCAACGAGACCGGGCGCTCCGACGCCAGCCTGGGCGGCAGCACCCATGGCTGTCGAAGCAAGCGCAATGATGGCCGCGACCGACAGGTCGATCTCACCTGAGATGACGAGCAACGCCATCGCAAAGGCGATCATCGCCTTTTCGGTGAAGTTGAAAGTCGCGTCGGACAGGTTCCAGGCATCCAGGAAGTAAGGCGATGCCAGCGAATTGAAGATGAAGATCAGGACCGCGACACCGAAGAGCAGGACTTCCCAGCTCGACATGATGCGCTTGAACGGCGTTCCCAAACGATCCGGGATGACGCGCTTTTCGGCGGGCGTGGAAACGACGGTGCTCATGCTGCCACCTCTGCTGGGGTCTCTGCCGCGGCCTTGTCACGCAGGATGATGCGGCCGCGATTGCGCTCGCGCCTTGCGTTGAAGACGACGGCGAGGATGATCACGGTGCCGGAGATCGCCATCTGCGTGAACGGCGAGATGCCGATGACGGGCAGCGCGTTCTTGATGACGCCGAGGAAGAGGGCGCCGAGCACCGTGCCGATGACCGAACCCACGCCGCCGGCGATCGAGATGCCGCCGATGACGCAGGCCGCAACGCTGTCGAGCTCGAAGCCGTTGGCGATATCGACGTAGGCAACCGCGTAGCGCGACACCCAGAGATAGCTTGCAAGACCTGCCAATGCGCCTGAGAGAACGAAGGCGAGGAACTTCGTCCAGCCAACATCGATACCGGCATAGACCGCCGCCGTCGGATTGCCGCCTGCCGCATAGGTCGAGCGGCCGAACTGGGTGTATTTCAGCACCACGTAGATCAAGGCGACGATGATGATTGCAGCCCAGCTGAGAACCGGCATACCGAGGACGACCGTGCGCGGAACGTTGAGGAACGTCGGCGTCATCTGGTGCGCGTTGACCCATTCACCGCCCGATAGCACGAAGGCCATGCCGCGATAGATGGTCAGTGTGCCGAGCGTCACGACGATGGGCGGAATTTCGAGTGCCCACACCAGGAAGCCGTTGATCGCACCGAGAAAGGCACCGATCAGGATGGCGGCAAGGATCAGGACGATCAGCGGCAGATCGGGATGGGCCGCATTCAGCATCGCGATCGCCATGCCGGTGAAGGCGAGGTTGGCGGCAACCGAAAGGTCGATCGACTTCGTCAGGATGACCGTCATCTGCGCAAGCGCCAGGATGATCAGGATCGACGTGTCGTTGAAGATGCCGGCGAGGTTAGCAGGCGTCGCGAAGCCCTGGGCTCGCGTCGAGAAGACCGCGATCATCACCGCGATGATGATGAAGAGCAGCGTTTCGCGTTTTTTCAGGAGTCTGGACATGCTGGTACCCTCAAGCGTTACCGGTGGCAGCGCGCACCAGCGTTTCCGGCGTCAGGTCCTTGCGCTCGAAGAGGCCGGCAGACAGGCCCTCCTTCATGACAAGAACCCGGTCGGACATTCCGATGATCTCCGGCAGTTCGGACGAGATCATGATGATGGACAGGCCTTCGGCGGCGAGCTCGCTGATGAAGCCGTGGACGGCAGCCTTCGAGCCGATGTCGATACCCTTGGTCGGCTCGTCGAGAATGATGACCTTCGGCAGCGTTGCCAGCCACTTTCCGATGACCACCTTCTGCTGGTTGCCACCCGACAGCGTTCCGACAGGGACGGAGAGAGCCGCCGCGCGCAGATCGAGGCGCTCGGCATATTTGCGGGCAAGCGCGAATTCGTTGGCGGCCTTCAGGAAGCCCTTGCGCGAGGTGCGCCCGAGCGAAGGCAAGGTCATGTTCTGGTAGATCGGCATCGGCAGCGCCAGGCCATGGCGACCGCGCTCTTCCGGTACATAGACGATGCCCGCCTTGATCGCATCGAGCGGCGAGTTGATGCTAATCTCGCGGCCGTCGAGCGTCAGCTTGCCGGATAGAGGCTTGGTGATGCCGAACAGCGACTGGCAAAGCTCGGAGCGGCCGGCGCCAATCAGGCCATAGATGCCGAGGATCTCGCCTTTGCGCAGCGTCAGCGAAATGTCGCGGAACTCCGTCTGGTGACAGTATTTCTCGACCTGCAGGACCGGGGCGCCGATGGCGACGTCGATCTTCGGGAAGGCATTCTCGACGTCGCGGCCGACCATCAGGCGGACGATGTCGTCCTGCGGCGTGGTCTTCAGCTTGCCGTGACCGACAGCCTTGCCGTCACGGAAGACGACGAAATTATCGGCGATTTCATAGAGCTCGTCGAACTTGTGGCTGATGAAGAGGATCGCCTTGCCCTGCGCCTTCAGGCCTTCGACGATGCGGAACAGATCGTCGATTTCCTTGCGAGACAGGGCCGCGGTCGGCTCGTCCATGATGACGATGCGGGCCTCGATCGAGAGCGCGCGGGAGATCGCCACGAGATGGCGCTGCGCAATCGAGAGGTCCTTCAGGCGGATCGTCGGATCGATATTGCTTTCAAGCGAGGTGAGCAGCGCTTTGGCGCGGCTGTTCATCAGCTTCCAGTCGATCGTGCGGAATTTCGTTCTCGGTGCGTGGCCGAGGAAGATGTTTTCGGCAACCGTCAGCTCGTCGAAGAGCACGGTCTCCTGATGGATGGCGGTCACGCCCGCGTCGATCGCAGCCTGTGCGTTGGCAAACGTCGTCGGCTTGCCGTCGACGATGATCTCGCCTTCGTTCGGCCGGTAGATGCCGGTCAGGATCTTGACGAGGGTCGACTTGCCGGCACCGTTTTCGCCGATCAGGGCGGTGACCTTGCCGGGATAGAGCGCGATGCTGACGTTGTCGAGCGCCTTCACGCCGGGGAAGATCTGCGAGATGCCGCGCATCTCCAGGATGGCGGGTGCATCAGCGGCGTTGACGTCCGCGACAGGTTGTTGAAGGGCAGTGTTCATCAGCGTTTACCAGTGTTCAATGGGAAAGTCCCGGCGGCCTGAACCGCCGGGTTTGGTTCGTCTAAGCGAGGCTTAGAAAACCTTCGAGAACTGGTCGATGTTCGAAGCGTTGTAGATGAACGGATCGGCCATTGCGGCTTCGCCCTTTTCATCAACCTTGATCTTGCCCATGCGGCCAGCTTCGATTTCGGTGCCCGGCTTGCCGGTCGCGTCACCCTTTACGAGGTGATAGGCGATCTGCGTTGCGGAGTAGCCGAGGTCGATCGGGTTCCAGATCGCGAATTCCTTCGTAGCACCTGACTTGATCGCACCGGCCATTTCGGACGGCAGGCCAAGACCCGTTACGTAGACCTTGCCGACGAGACCCTTGTCTTCGACAACCTTGGAAGCGGCCAGAACACCGACCGTCGTCGGAGCGACGATGACCTTGACGTTCGGGTTGGACTTCAGCAGGCCTTCGGCTTCACGATAGGACTTGTCCGAAAGGTCGTCGCCGTAAACGGTGGTGACGAGGTTCAGGCCAGCGAAGTCCTTGAGCTGCTTCTTCATCTGGTCGATCCAGATGTTCTGGTTCGTCGAGGTGGTGGTTGCCGACAGGATGGCGAAATCGCCCTTGCCGCCTTCCAGGTGGTCCTTGACGAGCGTCAGGCACATCTTGCCGATCAGTTCGTTCGACGACGGGTTCAGCTGCAGGATGCGGCCGTCCTTGTTGACGCCGGAATCCCAGGAGATGACCTTGATGCCGCGCTGCTTGGCCTTCTTGAGGGCCGGGATGACAGCATCAGGATCGTTGGCGGAGATCGCGATGGCGTCAACGCCCTGAGCGATCAGCGAGTTGATGACTTCGATCTGGCCTTCGGCCGTCGTCGAGGTCGGGCCGGTGTAGATGACTTCTACGCCGCCGAGTTCCTTGGCTGCTTCCTGTGCGCCCTTGTTGGCGGCTTCAAAGAAGCCGTTGCCGAGAGACTTCACCACCAGGCCGATCTTGATGTCCTTGGCGCTTGCGGCACCTGCCATCAAGGCGACGGCAAAGGCGACGCCCACTGCCAGTGTTTTTGCGAGTTTCATGCCTTATCCTCCCACGTTGTTAAGACTTGACTACATCCTGCCGGCGCCACTCAAGCGACCGACGAGGAATCCTCCTTCACTTGCGAGATCGTGCTCGCAACGACGAGCTTGATGCCCGCATCTTCGATCATCCGGCCGGCTTCCTCGGAAATGCCGTCATCGGTGATAACAGTTGAAACACGGTCGAGCGGGCACAGAATGAGGCTCGACCGGCGGTTAAACTTGCTGGAATCGACCATGACGACGAGTTCGTCGGCCTGGTGCATCAGCTTCTGTTCGCTCTGAATGATCTGCGCGTCGGCTTCCATGATGCCGAGCGGACCGACGCCCTGAGCACCGATGAAGAAACGGCGGGCGTAGAAATTGCGAATAGCGTCGTTGTCGAATGGCGACAGGATCAGGCTCTGCTCGCGATAGATCACGCCACCGGGAACGGTGACGGTGTTCTTCGAGTGCTTGACCAGGTGCTCGGCGATCGCGAACGAATTGGTCATGACCTGCATGCGGTGCGCGGCCATGAAATGCACCATCTGGAAGGTGGTCGTGCCACCATTGATGATGATCGCATCGCCCGGATCGCAGAGATCAACGGCTGCTCGCGCAATTGAGCGTTTTTTGTCGATGTTGACTGATTCTGAAACCCTAAAGGGGCGTCCGGCGAGATTTCCGAGCTGTGGCGGATGCACGGCCTCGGCCCCACCCCGCACGCGCCGGATCTTTCCCTGCACATGGAGGGCCGCGATGTCACGCCGGATCGTCGCCTCGGAAGCCTCTGTCAATTCGGAAATATCCTGAATCGTGACGACAGACTTTTCCTGAACGGCGCTCAATATGATGCGATGGCGTTCGCGTTCGTGCATGGGGTTCCTCCTAGCTTGCTTATTTCGCAGTTGTGACAATGTGTCAATCAAAAACGATCAAGAAATTTCATATTGCGCTGCACAATAATCGAATTTGATCGTTTTCGATTGACAATGGCTATTTCCATGAGCGATACCGTCACCGAAAAGGGGCGCGGAGTTCGTTCGTGCTTCCAAGAAATTTTACATGGGAGGATGACATGGCGGCAACCGTCCGGCTTCTTGATAATCGTTGGGACGATTCATATGCAGCAGGCCTCGATGAGCCTGGAAAGCTGCTTTATCGCTCGAACCTGCTCGGTGCTGACAAGCGCATCACCAACTATGGCGGCGGCAACACCTCTGCAAAGGTCATGGAAACCGACCCGCTGACCGGCGAGAAGGTCAAGGTTCTCTGGGTCAAGGGTTCTGGCGGTGACGTCGGCACCATCAAGCTCGACGGCTTTGCGACCCTCTATCAGGACAAGCTCGACGCTCTGAAGGGTATCTACAAGGGCGTTGAAGACGAAGACCGCATGGTCGGCTTCCTCCCGCATTGCACCTACAACCTGAACAGCCGCGCTGCTTCCATCGATACGCCGCTGCATGGTTTCGTACCGTTCACGCATGTTGACCACATGCATCCGGATGCGATCATCGCGATCGCCGCTTCGAAGAATTCCAAGGAACTGACGCAGCAGATCTTCGGCGCCGACATCGGTTGGCTGCCATGGCGCCGCCCGGGCTTCCAGCTCGGCCTCGACCTCGAAGCCTTCGTCAAGGCAAACCCGAATTCCAAGGGTGTTGTGCTCGAAAGCCACGGTCTCTTCACCTGGGCCAACGATGCCAAGGCTTGCTACGAGCTGACGCTCGACATCATCAACAAGGCGATCGTCTGGTTTGCCGAAAAGACCGAAGGCAAGACGATCTTCGGCGGCGCCGTCGCCAAGAGCCTTCCGGTCGAAGAGCGTCGCGCCATCGCAGCCCGCCTGATGCCCGAAATCCGCGGCCGCATCGGCAAGGCGGAGCGCAAGCTCGGCCACTTCGACGATCAGGACGCCGTTCTCGAATTCGTCAACTCGAAGAACTTGGCACCGCTCGGCGCGCTCGGCACCAGCTGCCCGGACCACTTCCTGCGCACCAAGATCCGCCCGCTGATCGTCGACTTCGACCCGGCGAAGCCGGATGTCGATGCGATCGTTGCCGGTCTCGACAAGGCGCTCGAAGACTACCGCGCCGACTACGCGCGCTACTACAACGATTGCAAGCATGACAACTCGCCCGCCATCCGCGACGCGAACCCGGTCATCTTCCTCGTTCCCGGCGTCGGCATGCTGTCCTTTGCCCGCGACAAGGCAACCGCCCGTATCGCCAGCGAATTCTACGTCAACGCCATCAACGTCATGCGTGGCGCGTCGACCGTCTCCGAGTATCAGGGCCTGCCTGAACAGGAAGCCTTCGATATCGAATACTGGCTGCTTGAGGAAGCCAAGCTTCAGCGCATGCCGAAGCCGAAGAGCCTGGCCGGCAAGGTTGCCTTCGTCACCGGCGGCGCCGGCGGCATCGGTCGCGCAACGGCTGCGCGCCTGATCGGCGAGGGCGCCTGCGTGGTTCTGGCCGATATCGACCAGGAAGCCCTCGACAACACCAAGGCCGATTTCGCCAAGCAGTTCGGCGCCGATGCCGTTCGTGGCGTCAAGCTCGACGTGACCAAGGAAGACGGCGTGATCTCGTCCTTCGCGGAAGCCTGCGTCGAGTTCGGTGGTGTCGATATCCTCGTCTCGAACGCTGGTATCGCTTCGTCCGCGCCGATCGAAAGCACCGAGCTTTCGATGTGGAACAAGAACATCGACATCCTGGCGACTGGCTACTTTCTCGTTTCGCGCGAAGCCTTCCGCCTGTTCCGCAAGCAGAACCTCGGCGGGAACGTTGTGTTCGTCGCTTCCAAGAACGGCCTGGCATCGTCGCCGAATGCCGCTGCATATTGCACGGCCAAGGCTGCCGAGATCCATCTCGCCCGTTGCCTGGCGCTGGAAGGCGCAGAAGCCGGTATTCGCGTGAACACCGTTAATCCGGATGCGGTTCTTCGCGGATCGAAGATCTGGAACGGCGAGTGGCGCGAACAGCGTGCGGCATCGTCGAAGATCGAGATCAACGAGCTGGAGGAGCACTACCGCAAGCGCTCCATGCTGAAGCTCAACGTCTTCCCTGAAGACATCGCCGAAGCGATCTACTTCCTGGCGTCCGATCTGTCGGCAAAGTCCACCGGCAACATCATCAACGTCGATGCCGGCAACGCGCAGAGCTTCCCGCGCTAAGTCAAATTGCTGCGGCGGGCGTCATGCCCGCCGTGTCTCATCCAAATATCTCGGGAGGAACTCATGGCCGAGTCCAAAATCGCGCAGGATGTGATTGCGCAGGAAAACGACAAGCGCGCATCCGCGCTCAAATCCGATTACGAAGCGCTGGGCGCCAATCTTTCGCGCCGTGGCGTCGACATTGAGAACATCACGCGCCGCGTATCCGAATTCTTCGTCGCCGTTCCGTCCTGGGGCGTCGGCACGGGCGGCACGCGCTTTGCCCGCTTCCCCGGCACCGGCGAACCGCGCGGCATCTTCGACAAGCTGGACGACTGCTCCGTCATCAACGAGCTGACACGCGCCACGCCGAATGTCTCGCTCCACATTCCGTGGGACAAGACCGACGTCAAGGACCTGAAGGCAAAGGGCGATCAGCTCGGCCTCGGCTTCGACGCGATGAACTCCAACACCTTCTCCGACGCGCCCGGCCAGGCCCATTCCTACAAGTATGGTTCACTCAGCCACACCGACGCGGCAACGCGCGCGCAGGCCGTCGAGCACAACATCGAATGCATCGAGATCGGCAAGGCGATCGGCTCCAAGGCGCTGACCGTCTGGGTCGGCGATGGCTCGAACTTCCCGGGCCAGAGCAACTTCACGAAGGCCTTCGAACGCTACCTCGCCTCGATGGCCGACATCTACAAGGCACTGCCTGACGATTGGAAGCTGTTCTCCGAGCACAAGATGTATGAGCCGGCCTTCTACTCGACGGTCGTACAGGACTGGGGCACCAACTACCTGATCGCCCAGACGCTTGGCCCGAAGGCGCATTGCCTTGTCGACCTCGGCCATCATGCGCCGAACACCAACATCGAGATGATCGTTGCCCGCCTGATCCAGTTCGGCAAGCTCGGCGGCTTCCATTTCAACGACTCGAAGTATGGCGACGACGACCTCGATGCTGGCGCGATCGAGCCGTACCGCCTGTTCCTCGTCTTCAACGAGCTGGTCGAGGCCGAGCAGCGCGGCGTCAACGACTTCAACCCGGCCCACATGATCGACCAGTCGCACAACGTGACCGACCCGATCGAGAGCCTGATCAACAGCGCCAACGAAATCCGCCGCGCCTACGCGCAGGCGCTGATCGTCGACCGCAAGGCGCTCGCCGGCTTCCAGGATGAGAACGACGCGCTGATGGCAACCGAAACGCTGAAGCGCGGTTACCGCACCGACGTCGAGCCGATCCTGGCCGAAGCCCGTCGCCGTGCCGGTGGCGCGATCGATCCGGTCGCGACCTACCGCGCCAGCGGCTACCGTAAGAAGGTCTCCGCAGAGCGCCCGGCTTCCGCTGCCGGCGGCGGCGGCATCATCTAAGCCTCAGCCTCCCAAGGCATTTTACAGGGCCGCTGTCGACGAGACAGCGGCCCTGTTGCTTTTACGGCTTCCACTGGCCGGCGATCTGCCGGGTCGCGATATTGAGCCGGTTCCAGACGTTGATGTTGGCAATCGCGATTACCAGCGCTCCGAGGCTTTTTCCGTCGAAGTGCCGCGCGGCTTCGTCCCAGATGTCGTCGGGCACGGGGTCGGCGCGATCGCTGACGCGGGTGACGGCTTCCGTCAACGCAAGGGCGGCCCGTTCCGCATCTGTGAAATAGGGTGTGTCCCGCCAGGCGCTGACGGCAAACAGCCGCTCGTCGGTCTCGCCCGCCTTCTTCGCGATCCGCGGATGTCCATCGATGCAGACACTGCATCCGTTGATCTGGCTGGCGCGCAGATTGACCAGTTCCAGCAGGATCGGCGACAGGCCTGATTTTGCCGGTATCGATCCGAGCGCGTGCAACGCCTGCATCGTTTCCGGAACGACGACGGCTGGGTTTCCCATTCTTGCTTGCATGATGTCTCTCCTTGATGTGTTTTCCAATGACGCCGCCGGCCGTGCCTTGTCACATCGGCCGTGTTTCGTTCGTCATGGAGTTGACGGAACAGGCGGGAGGAATGTGACAATGAATGAGAAAAATTGGTTGGCGGGGGAATTCGAGGCGAACCGGGCGCATCTTGGCGCTGTCGCCTTTCGCATGCTCGGCTCCCGGACGGAGGCCGACGACGCGGTTCAGGAGGCGTGGTTGCGGCTCGGCCGGTCGGACTCGCAAGCGATCGACAATGTCGGTGGTTGGCTGACGACCGTTGTGGCGCGCATCTGCCTCGACATGCTGCGCTCACGAAAGGCACTGCGAGAGGATCCGTTCGATCCGCCGGCGCACGAGCATGTTGCCGATACGTCGAGAACGACAGATCCGGAACGCGAAGTTGTCCTTGCCGACTCCGTCGGCGTGGCGCTTCTGATCGTCCTGGAGACGTTGGCGCCGGCGGAACGCATAGCATTCGTCCTGCACGATATGTTCGATCTGCCGTTCGACGATATCGCGCCGATCATCAATCGCTCATCGATGGCAACGCGCCAGCTCGCCAGTCGCGCCCGCCGGCGCGTTCAGGGGCGGACCGATGCTCCGGAGGCGGACACGTCCCGCAAGAAACAAATCGTCAACGCGTTCCTCACAGCCTCGCGGCTCGGCGATATCGGCGCGCTCCTCTCGATCCTCGATCCGCAGGTGGTCTTCACGCCGGATGCGACTGCGATGCGCTATGGGGCCTCTCAAGGCGAGCTTCGCGGCGCGACCGCCGTTGCCGATACCTTCAAGGGCCGCGCCCAGGGGGCGCAGCCGGCGCTCATCGATGGCGAGTTCGGGCTTGTGGTCGTGGTGGGAGGACGATTGCACGTCGTACTGCTCCTCACGTTCGACGGCGAGAAAATCGCCGGAATCGATGCCGTTGCCGATCCGGAATATCTCGGAAAGCTGCGCTACGAGTTGATCTGAGAGTATCGCCCAAATGGAAAGAGCCGCCGCTTGGTCAGCGGCGACTCTTACTGGGGCAGGGAAACGCCCGAAACTTCAGCAAAAGCTGCACATGGCAGCCGGATTGTTGGAAATCACGTTCAGAAATTTGCCCACCGGAGAGGTTCGCTGCTCGCGCTTCCTGGCGGCCGTCTCGAGAAGGCGCTTGAAATCGTCGAGTTTCACGCCGTCGGCGCGGAGCACCATGGCGATCAGGGGATCACGAAGGGCTTCGGTAATGGTCAGGTCGTCTCTGGTCTTGCTCATGGTTTGCCTCCTTTCGTGGGCTGTAGCCCGTGTTCCACTTCAGTCGCATATTCATCGACATTGACTTTTGCGAAGGGTGGTGTTACCGGTAAGTAACAATGCATTTGTTACCGATCGGTCACATGGATGTCAAGGACCTTGTCCGCAAAAAAATCTGAAACTTTGAGCCTGCTGTCTCCCGCAAATACCGACGAGAAAATCCCGCCCAGGGAGCGTATCGTCTCGACCGCCGCCGAGCTTTTTCGAGAGCATGGCATCCGCGGGATCGGCGTGGACGCAATCGCAGACGCCGCTTTGACCAACAAGATGACGCTCTATCGCCACTTCGGCTCCAAGGATGAGTTGGTCTGCGAAACGCTTCGTCGTGCCTCGGAAAAAGCCGAAGCGATCTGGCGCGATCTTGAAACCGCTCACCCTGATGACCCCAAGGGGCAACTCAGGGCTTGGGTCGAAGCGCGAACGCAAAGTCTTTGCGGCGAACACGTCGGTTGTGATCTTGCGAATGCAGCGATCGAGCTGAAAGGTGAGGGGCACCCCGCCTATGGCGTGATCGAGCGCCACAAGGCCGAACAGCGCGACAGACTCGAGGCGCTCTGTCTTGCAGCCGGCGCGCGCGAACCCAAACTATTGGCAGATACATTGACGCTCCTTCTGGAAGGCGCTCGCGTCACGCGCCAGGCGATGGGCAACGACACATGTTGCAATCATTTCTCCAAGGCCTGCAACGCTGCCATGGCCGCTTTTGCCTAGCTGGCACTTCACCGGAACCTGAGCCAATCCCATGCGTTTTCACGATAAGTGAAACCATGGGACGCCGGGCAGCGATGAACTATAGCTACCTCCATCGCCTCTACGCAAAGCGAGCGGAACTAGAGGCAAAGCTTGAGCTCTACGATGCACGCGACTGCTTCGGAGACGACGACATGAACGATGGTACCGGTGACGAGTTGCGTGACCGGCTAAGCGAGGTGTACGACGAGATCGAGCAGCTCGAGCATTCGTCGGCCGGTTAACCGCGCGCATCCAGCAACTCGATAGTCCTCGTGTCGAAGGCGCCATCGTAGAATTGCTCAATGACCTTGTGAAACGCAGAGCCATGATCGCTAATGGCCGCAAACAGCGTCATCGATGAGCGCAATTTGACGTCATCAGGCGAGCCGAAGATGTCGTGAGCCGATTGTCCCTTTATCGCCAGAACGGCATCGACGCATCGATGTAGCCTGGGTCCCAAGATAGGGTCGGCCAGGAACGCGCCAGCCTCCTCGATCGAACGGATCGCATATTTCTCCGCCATGAGGGAGGATCCCAGCCCGGCAATCTGCGGAAAGATGAACCACATCCAGTGTGACCGCTTTCTCCCCGTCTGGAGTTCGCGCAAGGCCTTGTCGTAAACTTCATTCTGCGCGTCGATAAAGCGGTCTAGGTCGAAGTCTATCGTCATGGTGCACCTCCGGGAGGTTAATTGTGGTGATCGATCACAAAGTTCAATCCGAGGGGCAACTGACGCTAAACGCGGCTTATCGCTCTCTTTGTTGAGGCTTGGCGGCTTCGCGTTGTTCCGCATCCCGCAGAAGGTGAGTGTCCAGAAGGCCGAGCGACGCCATCAGGGCGGCGCCGGTGAGGGAGGAAAGCTTGAGCGTCATGCGCATCCGTTGGAACAAACAGCCAATCCTATCGGTAAATTTCGATATATCTTGATTATCGTTATATCGAAATTATATCGACGCACAAACAGCGGCGAAGTCACGACTTCGTCAACACAGGGGTATGGAAGGTGAAGCATCATCACGGCCGCTCGGGTAAGCGACTGTTCGACTACGGAGAGCTCAAGATCCTCCTCGTCGCTATGCTGGCGCAGCGGCCTTCGCACGGATACGAGTTGATCAAGGCAATCGAAGAACGGATGCAAGGCCGCTATTCGCCGAGCCCTGGTGTCATATATCCGACGCTCGCTTGGCTCGACGACATGGGATATGCGCTCGTTGAGGAGGCGATCGGCGGGCGCAAGCGCTATCACCTGACGCCCGAGGGAGAAGCATTTTTCACGGCCAATCGGTCTGCGGCCGAGGAGCTTCTTTCCCGTTCAGCCCCTTCGGAAAACAACGGCGAGTCGATCCCGGATACTTTGGTCCAGCCGATGGAGAAACTGAGCCGGGCCATCAGGCTGCGCACACGCAGGGGGCCGCTCGATGAAATGACCGCGAGGAAGATCGCCGAGCTTATTGACGCAGCGACAAACGAGCTGGAACAGACGTAAGTATCTGCCGGGGGTATGTTGGCAGGAGAATACCGTGGACGAGAAAATGTTGGCAGTGCTCGAGGCCTATCACGAGCTTATTCGGCAGGAGCAAAATACTCCCCGCGAAACGCCGCCCGGCGGCCGCGAGGGCGGCAATGACAGAAGGTTGCGCGCGGTCGGGCCGGAGACTGGTCAGCTTCTGAATATCCTCGCGCGCAGCCTCAAGGCGCCCACAATTCTGGAGCTTGGGACGTCGTTCGGATACTCCGGGATCTGGCTTGCCGATGCGGCACGCGCGTCCGGAGGGCGGGTGATTACGATGGAGCTGCACGCCTATAAGGCGGAGTATGCGAAGGAGATGGCGGCGAAAGCAAATCTTGCCGATTACATCGATTTCAGGATCGGTGATGCCGTTTCAATGATCGCCGACCTGGAGACGATCGACTTCGTTCTCCTCGACCTGTGGAAGGACCTCTACGTGCCGTGCCTGGAGGCCTTTTATCCGAAGCTCAATGCCGGCGCGATCATCGTGGCGGATAACATGCTTCGTCCGGGAGACGACCATATCGCGCATTACGGAAGGACCGTCCGCGCAAAGCCCGGGATCACAAGCGTGCTGTTGCCTGTCGGGGCTGGAATAGAGGTCAGCCGGTTTCAACCGGACTGAGAAGCGGGCATTCGCCCGCGTCTGTTCTTGATGTCAGCCAACAGGTGGGAAACCTCGATCAGAGGTAGTTGACGAGGCTCAGGCTTTGCAGCTTCGAGACCAGCGTATAGGCGGTCTCGAGCTGTGTTTGAAGCGTATTGACCAGTGTCGATGCTTCATAGGTATCCACGCCCTGGAGATCTGTGAGCCGTGTCGTCAGCAGCGAGGACTGCGCATCCAACGCGTCGTTGGCCTTTTCGACACGCTCCTGTGAAAGGCCGAGTACACTCTGTTGGGTCACCAACGCCGAGCTAGCCTGCGAAGCGTAGCTTATTGCCGATGATGTCACTGCGCTCAACGCATCCGCGCTGATGTCCTGCGATCCGATGGCCGAGATGACGGTCGCGGCCAGAGCCAGATACCGCATTCCTTCCGAATTGGCATTTGTTGAGGATGTCACCGTTTCGGATGTGCTGATCCGGCTGGTCATGTTGGTGCTGGAGGCGCTCGACCATCCGCTTGACGAATCTGTCCAGGCGGCTTCGGAGAACATCGGCTCGACGGTATCAGAGATGAATGTCGTCATCTCATCGCCCGTCAGTTCGTTCACCGACTTGCCGAGCCCGGCCGCATAGCTTTGAAGCGCGTCCGAAATCGCAGATGTGACCGATGCACTTTGGTCAGTAAGCGGAGCGACATCCACATTGGTGCCGGCAAACAGGTACTCGCCGTTCACCATCGTATTGGCGCTCGAGATCAGCTGAGAGATCGTGTCGCTCGCCGACTGTTGCGCAACGGTTAGGCTCGTCGAATCCTGGCTACCTTGCAGGGCGGTCAGATTGGAGACGAGCGAGTCCGCGACATCCTGAAGGCTCGAGAGTGCCGACTGGGAGGCGTCAAGACGGACGCTGACGACTGAGTTGTTCGCCTTCAGCGATGCGGCCTGGTCAATCGCGGTGCGCAGATTGATGCTTGTGGCCGCACCCGATCCCAGCGATGCGCCGAGATCGGCATAAGTGCCGGTTGTCGCTTCGGTCGATGCGGTGATCAGACGTGTTTGGGATTGATTGATGGTCTGGCGAAGACTGGTGGCGAGCGCAGTGCTCGAGACGAAAGACAATTTCATGGTTCAGGTCCCCAGGTCGAGCAGCGATTGCAGCATTTCGTTGATCGTGTTGAGCAGCTTGGTCGCGGCCTTGTAGGATTGCTCAATGTCGAGGAGCAGCGTCAGTTCCTCGTCCAGATTGACACCCGTCTCGTTCGAATAGGCCTCGTCGCTGCGGGACAGGGCTGCAGATGTGTTCTCGGCTGCCGATGTCGCACCGCTTCTGTACTCTTCGAGCCAGCCGATCGATGCCGATGCGTAGGACATGATGCTGACGCTGGATGAAAGACCGGCATCGGACGAGAAGCTGCGGGACGTGTCGAGCGCGGAATAGAGCGCGTTCAGGTTATCGGAAAAGCCGCTGTTGCCATCGCTGTTCAGGTCCGTGATTCCGCTGACGGATCCGTCGCGAAGGTTCATCGGGTCGCCGCCTTCGCTGGTGACGACGCTGGAGTTCACCGAGATGGTCGCGGCAATGCCGTTGATGACATCGCTCGACGTCGGCGTTTCACCGTCGGCGCCCGTTGAGGTCGTCCACACGAACAAGCCCGGAACCGTCGTCGTGCCGTCTGTTTCCGAAAAAGCCGAGACAAGAGATTTGGCGATTTCGTCGAGCTGAGCTTGAAACGTCGGAGCGACTTCGTCGCGGAGCTGAAGCAGGGCTTGCAGGCTTCCGTCCGCTGACGTCGTCGAACCCTCCCCGGCCTTCAGCGCGACGCCGTCGACATAGACCGCGTTCCCTTCCGTGCCGGTAACATAGGTGGATGTTGCCTTGAACGTGACGCTACGCGCGGTGGTCTCGAAGAGCGTCGTCCCATCGCTCGTATAGAGCGCCATGTCGTTGTTATCACGCGTCACCGAGGTGACGCCGATGATCGACGAAATCTGCTTCAGCAGCTTGTCGCGCTCATCAAGTGCACTCGACGTATCCGCTCCGGTCGCGGTCGCGACCTTCACGGCATCGTTCGCCGTTTGAAACTGCGAGAGAAGCGTGTTCAGCGTATCGACCTGGGTGGCGATCTCCGCATCGGCGTCCTGCCGAACGGATTGAACGCCGTCGCTGGCTTCATTCAGCGAGTTCGCTAGATCCTGCGCCGCCGTCACAGCCGATTGGGCGGCAATCGTGCTGCTTGGCGACGTCGCGAATGTTTGTAACGCCTCCTGAAAGGAGGCAAGGTATGTGCTTGGGGACGTTTCATAGTCGTTGCCCCCAAGGATCGATCTCAATTGCTCCAGTCCGTCGAGCAAGGTCTGTTGCCCGCTATCGCTCGCATTCGCCTGCAGATACTGCGTCAGCAGCGCATCTTCCTGGGCGCGGGAAACGGCGACGACCTGTGCTCCATCGAGCGAGGTCGTGACCGCTGCTTCCCGGCGCACATAGTCGGTGTTGCTGGAGTTGGCGATGTTGTTGGCAACGATGCTGCTTTGGTAGCTCGTCGTGCTGAATATGCTTTTTGTCGTATTGAGCGCGGCGGACAATGACATGGATGGCTGTCCTTATCGCTTCAGGTTGACGAGAACGTCCATGATGTCCGAGCCGGTCTGGAAGACCTTCGAGTTTGCTGTGTAGGAGCGCTGCGCCTCGATCATCTCGGTCAGTTCGCCCGCGAGATCGACGTTGGAGCTCTCAAGCGCGCCCGATTGGATCGAACCGAGGCCGTTCGATTGCGGAAAGCCCGTGACCGTGACGCCCGAGGCGCCGTTGGCGCTATAGACGTTGCCGCTCAGCAAGGTGAGATTGTCGGGGCTGGCGACGGTCGCAAGCGGAATCTGGTAGAGCGATTTTGTCGTGCCATTCGAATAGGATACGGAAACGACGCCATCCGTTCCGATGCTGACGGAGCTGACCGTGCTTGCCGCCTGGCCGTCGGCCGATCCCGTCGCCGAGAAATCGGAGGCGAGCTGCGTGAAGTCGGAATAATCCATCGTGATTGTCTTGGCTGTGACCGGATCGACGATGTCGGTATCGGTCGCCGAAGTAAGCTGGCCATTCGCATCGAAGCTCAAGCTCGCCACGCTGACGGCGCTCGAGGAATAGGGGAAGGACGTCGTACCGCCCGTCGTGGCATCGGCGTTGCGGTAGACAGCCACTTCCCAGGTCGAACCGGTGATGGCGCCACTTGCGTCCGTCGTTTCGCCGGTCTTGGTGAAATAGTAGTCGTACTGGATCGTGTTGCCGAGGCTGTCGTAGGCAACCAGCGACATCTTCTTCGTATCGTCGGTGACCGTTGATGCATCGTTGGCGCTCGGCAGCGCGCTGGTATCAGAAACGACTTCGGCGCCGGAATCCAGATTGCCGCTGAAGTAGGCCGACGTCGAGGCGACGGCGCTGAGCCCGGACTGGGTGACATTCACAGGAACAAGGCCGTCAAAACCGTTCACGACGACAGCCGGAGCGCCGGAGTCGTAGGAGTAGCCCATCAGCGTGAAGCCGGCGCTGTTGACCAGATTGCCGCTGGAATCGACCGAGAAATCGCCGGCTCGCGTCAGGACCGGTGTGCCGTCGGCACCGGACACGATGAAGAAGCCGTCGCCTGAGATCGCGAGATTGTAGGCCGATGTCGTGTAGGAGATGTCGCCCTGCTCGGAGACAGCCTGGCGTACCGTCGTCTGCACGCCGCCCGAATTGTAGTTGCCGGTCGTGGACGGCAGAACGAGGGAAGAAAACGCAGTGGAAACAGACTTGTAACCCGTCGTATTGGAGTTGGCGATGTTGTCGGCGACCGTGCTCAAGCGGTTTGCCTGCGCGGCCATCCCAGATACTGCTGTTTTCATGCTGCCGAAGATGCTCATAGCGTTTTCCTTGCCGAGACTGGTGGGGACATGCCGCGTATTCGCACGCAAGCGACAGCCGCACGGAAAACGTGTGACGAATCGTGACGCCTGGCGTAGAATAGGATTGGCTTTATCGATGCGGTTCATCCGCACGCTCGCTGGGTCTCGACCAAGCAGCGGCCGATCAGCGGTGAATCATTAAAGAACTTATTGGTACCGTAAAGATAAAGCTAACTTCCGCAACCCTAGAAATCGCCTGTCACTTCTTGGTGTTCGCCGACGTGCGCACAGATCGCGCCTGTGTGTGAAGAGCCGTGGACAGTTGCGTCCGTCCCGTGCTTATTTAGGTATAAGTAGTTGACGTATCAGCGCATGCTGTGATTGTCTCGGCAAATCAGGGTGCCGTCCGGCGGAAGTATCTCTGCATTCTGCTGCTGCTTTTCGTGGTGCCGCCAAGGGAACGTTTGAAGTCATGGACGTGCATGAATCCCCAAAAGTCGTCTCAGAGGTGAAACGCCCGCGCGGTCGTCCGCCGGCTCACGACGAAGCGACACGCCGGGCGCAGATTGTCGAGATGGCGCGCGAAGCATTCTCGGAATTTGGATATGCGGGCACAACCACAGATATAGTTGCTGCGCGGTGCCAAATTTCCAAGCAGACACTCTATCGTCTGTTCCCAAGCAAGGAAGATCTGTTCATCGCCGCAGCGATGACGCCGGCGCAGGATTTGCTCGATCTGCCTCGCCCCGAGGGTGAGGATGTCGCCATGGACGAGGTGATCGCGAGGATCTTCCGCGTCGATAGCGCCCCCGCTCATGGGGCGCTGATCCGCACCGTTACGGGTGAAGCCGCAGATATCCCTGAGATGGCAGAAGCCTTGGCTCTGCGGGAAATTCAGCAGGCAAGAAGCTGCCTGATTGACTGGCTGCGGGGTGAGGTAGCGAAGGGGAGACTTCGTGTCGACAATCCGGAAAGCAGCGCACGGTTGCTGATGGATATGATGTTTGCGGGGATGAGTCCGCGAGGCGGGTGGGACAATGCTACCGCCAGGAAAGAACACCTGGGGAATTGTATCCGGTTTTTCCTGCGGGGCGCTTCCACATCTTGATTTTTGGTACGGATAAGTACTACGTGTGGTTGGCATGATGCGAATGGATGTTGATCCGGGGAGCTGCGGCCTACTGTGTCCAGCACGAGCGGGACGATGATAAAGCAAAGGCCGAAACCTCCGTTTTCAGAAGACGCCTTGCAGCGTACGCTCCTGCGCGTCCTGAGGCCGCTGGTTCGGCTTTGCCTTGCAAGTGGCCTGAACTACGTCGCGTTTTCAGCGCTCATGCGCAGGCTGTTTATCGATGTTGCCGAGAAAGACTTCGCGCTTCCTGAAAAGCAGCAGACGGACAGTCGCATATCGCTGCTAACAGGCATTCACCGCAAAGACGTCAGCAGGCTCCGCGCGGGCAGCCTGTCTGTCGATTCTCTGCCGGCACCTGCCTCCCGCACCAGTCGTATTGTCGCGCGATGGCTTGCCGATCCACGCTGCTGCGATGAGACCGGTGCCCTGAAGGCGTTGCCTCGGTCGTCAGCAGACGGCGGGTTCTCGTTCGAGACCCTCGTGGGAGAGGTGACGAAAGATCTGCATGCGCGCGCCGTTCTCGATGAATGGATTGATCGTGGCCTTGCAGCGCTCGACGAAAACGATCACGTCCATCTGCGTGTCGAATCACTCGTATCGAGCGCCGACATGCAGACGCGGCAGCACTATTTCACCCGTAACCTGCATGATCATGCGATGGCGGCGGTTGAAAACATTCTTGCCGACGCGCCGCCTTCCTTCGAGCGCGCGGTTCACTACAACAACATTTCCGATGCCCTCGCCAAACGCCTCGAAGCTGCCAGCCGAGAGGAAGCAATGGCGATGCTGCTGCGGCTGAATCGTCTGGCCAATCAAGCCATCGAGAGCGACCCGGGTGGCGATCACCGATGGATCGCCGGCGTCTATATTTTTCGAGCCGATGACGATCAGGTGACATCGGAGGCTGGCGAATGAAGCGCTTGGCCACGTCGCGCCGCGGTTTCATGCAGGCTGTCGCTCTTCTACCGTTCGCCTTTGGCGCAAAGGCAGCCGAGAAGCCGAAGCCGCACGATCATGGCATCGGCGGTACAGGTGCGTCTTTGCGCGGCGGCGACGACCACGGTATCGGCGGAACCGGTATCGTCGGGACGATTACCGGGTTTGGCAGCATCATCGTCAATGGCGTGCGAATTCCGTACCCGACGGATGTCCCGGTCTATCTGGACGGCCAGCGCGTGGGCACGGACAAGATGCGTGTGGGGCATGTGGTCCGCGTCTTGCTCGGCGGCTCGCAGGCGGAATCGATTCACGTCACCAGCGAGGTCATCGGCCCCATCTCCAGGATCGGCAAGGGGCGAATAGACGTTCTTGCCCAGTCCGTCGATGTCACGAACTTGACTGCGCGTCCGCGCTTGAGGGCTGGGCAGGTGATTGCCGTCTACGGGATCAGGAAACCAGACGGCATAATTGTCGCTAGCCGCATCGAGAGCCGCCCGGCATCGACAGCCCCAATTTTGCGCGGCATTGCGGAGCGTCGGGACGGAAACCTCGCGGTCGCAGGCTTTGTCGTCGGTCGTCCTTCCGCCAAGCTCGTTGGTCGGCGGGTCGTCGTAACCTTCCTGAACTCAGGCGGCCAGTGGCGCCCCGGTAAGGTGAAAGCGGACGATGTCGTCCCTGGGCTGACACGCGGAACCGTCAATATTGAGACGTTCGTGGAGAGGAACGGGTCGACCATACGTGCCGGCCTCGGATTCCACCTGAATGAAAATGGCATGCAACCGTTTGGTAGAGACGGCCGTGCGTTTCTGAATCTCCCGGTGGCGGGCGGCAATTTCGATCCCGGCCCGCCCGGTTTTGGTCGCCCCGATGGCCGCTTTCGTTTCAATCGAATGGGACCCGGCGGTCCTCGCGGTCATTTCGGCGGGTTCAATCGTCCGGATCCCGGTCCTTGGGGCGGGCATATGGGACCGCCCGGTGGTCCGCCGGGTGGGCCTCCTGGGCCACCTCCCGGCCCACCTCCGGGTCCGCCTCCGCAATAAGGCAGAGCGGGTGATGCCCGCCGCTGCGTGGCGATTTAGCATGAGCTTGACAAATGGGAAAAATTCCCATTTATTTCGAGTCCTCCGATGCTGCTTCGTTTTGCGCGGGGATCATTCGAACTAGCTTGATGGAAAAGGAGCTTCCCTTGGACGACGCGGCCCGGCTCAACGTCATTGCCCTGCCAAAAGGCGAGTTCATGCCGGCAGCCTATCCCTCTGATATGTCTACCGACGATCTGGGCGCCTCCGACGTCATCGTCACCTGGGAAAACCACGATGAGATCGTGGAACTCTTTCGGCGAGCCAACAGCGTCTCCGTGCAGATTTCCGAGCTATGGCAGATCAAGAAAGGCGGTCGCCTGAGCCAGGAGGATGTCGACTTTCTGGCGGACCTGATGAGCCTTCAGGCACGTTTGTCCAAGACCTTGTCACAGGTGATCTAAGCTTTGCGGCCTCAATGCAGTTGAGGCTTTGCCTGCGGAGCGAGGAAGGGAGCGACCTCGCTCGATAACGCTTCCATATCGAAATAGCAGTCGGCCAGCAGGCAGGTGACGATCGCTTCGCACAGAAGCTCGATCTCTGGCGGAATGCCTTGGATTTCACTGCCGCCAGCTTCATATACGCCAACGCGTGGCCAGGCGCGCTTTTGCTGCGGATGCAGCTTCTCTCCAATAAATGGCAAGAGGTCGATAAGCTCGGAAGCGATTGCGACAGCCTGCTCGAGCTCTTCTTCCTCTGTTGTCGGAAGATATGGACGATCTACGGACATAGCAGACAAGCTCCTCAGCCGCTCTTTAGCTGCGCGACCGCAAGAAGCGTGTCGGCGCTGATCGTGGTGGAGCTTCCGCTCAGGATCGTTGCGGCGCTCGAGGTCGTCGTGCCGTTGCTGGTGTCGTACATCGCGGTAAAGCGCTTGATCAGGTCGGTGACCTTGTCGGGGTCGCTGAGATCATCCAGGTCGATGAAGTTCGTAACCATCTCGGCCTGCTTCTCGACATCCATGTTGGATACGTAGCTCGACAGGCCGAACGACGTGGTGAAAAACTCGAACAGCGCGTCATCGCCAAGGATGTCGTAGGCGCTCGATACCGAGGGTGCCATGCGTTCGAAGTAGAGCGCCAGCCGCACCCCGGTGTTGCTGTCGCCCTGATCACTCTCCAGGGTCTGCCGGACGTAGTTGTTGACCGTCTCGATGACGTCACCGCGCTGCTGGACGGTTCCTTCCGCGTCCGAGGACAGATTGCCCTCCGTGTCGAAGTTGAAGGAGCCGACGATCTCGGCAAAGCGGTTGTCCGAGAGGCCGTTGACGTAGCTGTCAGGATCGTCCGGATCGGAAGCAAACATCTTCTTCAACTCAGTGTCGGTGACATCGGCTGGATCGATCCCCTTTGCTTCCAGCATCAGGTTCACCAGCCGGTCGTCGGCAAGCACATCCGATGCCGTCTTCAAGGTCGCCATCTGCGTCGCGAAGTAGCTCATCTCGGTGTCTGCCGCGGTCGACGCCTCCGTCTTGTCGGTCCCGGACAGGTGACGGATCTTGTTCTGCTTGTAGTCGGCGACGAAGTCGTCGATCACCGATTGTGACATCGCCAGCAGGGGAACGGAGGTCTTGCCGTCGGAACCGAAATTGTAGGCGTCACGCAAAGCCGTAAACCGGTCGTCATTGAGCTGGTTGACGTAGCTGTTCGGATCGCTGGGATCGCTTTCGAGGATCTTGCGGAACTGGCTCTTCGTGATCTCCGACGACCCGATGCCGAAGGAGCGCGCTGCCATCTGCCAGAGCTCGGCATCGTCATCGTTGCTGTCGTCGTCATCGTCGGCGTTCGAGGTCAGAAAGTCCTCGATACTCGTGACGCTGGCGAGGCGCGTCTGATAGTTGGCGACGGAAGCTTCGATCCAGGTGTCGACGTCGCTGACGTTATAGTTGTCGGTGAAGGCTGTCGTAGTGGCCGTCGTCTGATCGCTTGTCTGGGCGGTCGTTCCGTCCGCAAGCGCACCGTCGGAATCGAAGTTGAAGGCATCGTGCAGGTCGCCAAGCCCGATGGCGGTCGCCAGCGACGAACTCTTCAACGATGCCGAAATGTAGTTATCCGGATCCGAGTCCGCCAAGCCGTATGCCGTGCGCAGATAGGTGACGAGCTTGTCGTCGGCCATGAGCTGGTCCACCGACGTGATACTGCCAATTCTCTCCTGGAAGTAGGTCGTATAGGACTCTCCCACGGAGCTGGAGGCAAAGGTCGATGAAGAGATAGCGTACATGCTCTCTACCAGCGACTTCTGGTCGTCACTTTGCAGCGGATCGCTGACGCTTCCGTCCGTGTTGAAGTTGAACGCCTTTGCCAGATTGACGTAGGCGTCGTCGCCGAGCTGATTGACGTAGCTGTCGGGGTCGTCGACGTCGCTGGTCAGGACGTCGCGCAGGAAGCTGGTCGAGGTGTAATCGGTGCTGAGGCCGAAAGCTTCGAGAACATAGTTCCGAAGCTTGGTGCTGCCGAGAAGATCATCCACCGAGGTGACGTCGTTGATCGAGCTGTCGTAGTAGTCGGTCGCCTCTGTAATGGAGTCGCTCTCCTCATCGAACGAGCTCTCATATTCGGCCAGGAGCGAAGACTGCTGCACGCTGGTTTGAGCGGTTGCATCCTCGCCGACAAACTTGAACGCCGACGCGAACTGCGAATAGCGATCATCGCTCAACGTGTTCGCGAAGCTCGAGGAGTCGCTGAGGTCGCTTTCCAAAACCTTCTTCATGAAGGCCTTGGCGTAGGTCATGTCCTCCAGTCCATATGCCTTCATTGCATAGGAATAGAGGCGGTAGTCGTCCATGAATTCATCGACAGTGGTGACCTTGCCTATGTTCTCCTTGTAGTAGGTCGTGTCGCTGGCAACCGCGCCCTTGGATGCGACTGCCGACAGCGATTTGTTGAGATTGTTCGCGACCGAAAGGTAGCTGAGATAAGTGGAAACCATGGACCCGCCCCCGAGAAGAGCAAAGGCGGCATTCCAGCCTTTGCTTGCCTCATGTCTGATGCAGGGTGGCGAACCATTCAGCCAAAAGGAGCGATCGGAGACGCAATCCCCCGACGCGACCTACCTGTAGTTATTACAGAACCCAATGGTTCTATAAATGATTCATCACGATGGCGCTAGGGTTTTGTCACGACCGTCGTTCAGCCGCGCGATACCGCCTCGGCGCCATGGCGTGTGATGTCGGGTTCGTACTGCTGATCGACAAGCAAGGCATGCGCGCGCGCGAGGGCGAGTGCGATCGGCTCCTTCTGGATCGAATAGAAAATTGCCTGCGAGGCGCGTCGCGTCGTGACGAAGTCGCATGCTCTCATGATTGCAAGATGTTGCGACAAGGCCGATTGACCGAGGTCGAGTTTCTTGGCGAGCACGTTCACCTGCATTTCGCCGTGCGTGAGATGTTCGAGAATGGTCAAACGGTTGGCGTTGCCGAGAACGGAGAGTTGGTCGGCAAGGAGCTTGATATCGGGATTCCCGGGGCGATACTTCATGGTCGTCCTCAAAAGTCAAAGAGATGCATGCGCGGGCGCCAGCGCCGGGCAACGCAATGCGGGTCTGATCTGAAATGGAGATGCTACGACCTAGGTTGGTCGCACGTTCGGCGCTCGGGCTAAGGCCCGTTCTGGATGTGGGCAGACAGTGCGTCGAGGTCGTCGCGTCTGCAGCGGAATCACCGGGGCCAATGGCGGTCGGCCATGCTGGTCATAAAGAGTGGACATCATGTTCACCTGGTTGAATGGGATAGCCAGACCATCCGCCAGAGCATTAAACAGATCGTTAAAACTGCAGGTTTTTTGCCGCCCAAGGCCTTATTTATGGCCTATTTGGGTTGCCAGAAACAATTTTGCGTACTTTTTGGTTCTGAAATATACCTGCGGGTGCCCTCATTAGGCGCTGACTTAGCGGTCGCCGCGAATCACTTTGCGCCGACACCTCGGGCGAATATGGTCAGACAGCGCTGAAGATGAAGCCGTCGCGCCTGTCGGTCCGGCCATGCCTTTGAACGCCCCTCCGGTGGTCCCATGCCGCCGAAGATCATGTCCATGAGCATGCGCGCGCCGCTCTCTGTATCATCAATCGAGAGCCTTCCGCGCTCCTGCTGGCTGCTCAGCCAGTCTGCGAGCATCTGTCTGGACTTGATCATACCCTCGTTATGAAGCACTTCGCGCAATTCCGGAAACTGGCCGGATTCGCGCATGACCAGCTGGATGAACGCAGCGCGCTCGTCGTCCTCAGCCTCATCGATATCGGTCATGAATATCGCCTGCAGCACTTCGCTGATCGACAGGTTCTCTTCCTCCGGGCGAGGGAGGTCCAGCATCATCTTGCGATGAGCGATAACAACGGCCGTGAACAGATCTTCTTTGCTCGTAAACAGCTTGTAGAGCGTCTGTTTGGAAACGTTGCAGACGCGCGCGACCAAGGCGGTCGTCGTGCCTGCGTAGCCATACTCGACGAAAATCTTGCGCGCGGCGTCGACGATCTGGGCTCTCTTGTCCTCGTCGCTCGACACCTTCGGGCGGCCGCGCGGTCGCGCGGACTTACCGGTTGCCGGGTTGTTTGCTGATCCATCCATGTCGGCCCACCGCTCCAAAGCGTTTCGGCTGCCGAATCGGCAACAGAATGTTCTGGCTGCTTGTCAACTACGACTTCTTGCCGCCAGGGTTGTTATTGCGGGCTCCGCGACCAGTAATTAAAGAACTGCTTAGTTCTGTAATGCGTCGCCTCACCCATCACCCGTCGCATAGGAGCGCATTGTGACAACGATCACATCTACTTCCGCCGCTACATCCTACCGTTATACGAAACTGGCTTCGGACACCACCGAGACACAATCGATTTCCTCTAATATTGTGTCCTCCGGGTCGTCGTCCGATACGTCTTCGACGTCTACGGATGACAGTGCACTTATAGACAGCGCGCAGAAACTTCTTTCGCAGCTGATGTCGATGCTCATGAGCATGCAGCAGAATGGGACGTCGTCCGACAGCGCATCATCCGGCAACCAGCAGTCGGAGACCGATATCGCGACCTCGATGGACAGCGATGGCGACGGCCAGGTAAGCCTCGCCGAATTCGTCGCGGCGAGACCATCCGATGTCAGCGAGGACCAGGCGAGCAATCTGTTCAGCAGCTTCGACACTGAAGATGCCGGCTCGCTGTCGGTCGACGACCTCAACGAGGCCATGTCGCGTAACCAGCCGCCGATGGGCGCCGGCCCACCGCCGCCTCCGCCATCGTCTTCCTCATCGTCGTCCGACGACGATTCGCTGTCGGATCTCTTCAGCTCTCTCGATACGGATGGTGACGGCGTTATCAGCCAGGCGGAGTTCGCAGCGTCGCGCCCCGATGACGTTAGCGAAGATCAGGCAAACGCTCTTTTCGAGAGCCTGGATTCCGAGAGCAGCGGTTCGTTGACGGAGGATCAGTTTGTCGAAGCGTTGAAGCGGCAGATGCAGCCGCCGCAGGGTGACTTCCAGTATCCGGATTTCGATAGCCAGGAAACGAGTCAGCTGTTGACGATCTAATGCTTGCGGCTGCGGCGGGCTGATATCAGTCCCGCCGCCAGCCGGATTTCATCGCTCGTGAGCCCGAAGGCTTAGCAGGAGCGTTCCGGATAAGGGCTGTGTTCCCGGCAGTAGTCCAGGGAAGGCAGCGATTCGGAAATGGAACCGACCGTCTGAGGGTCGAGATTTGCCGGCGTGCTGCCGAGGTGCGCCGTCATGCCCGCGATACCGAGCATCACCAATACGCCCACGACAAAAAAGCGCTCTCCGAGCGAGAGCCTTTGTGCGCTCACATGTTCGGCATAGTCATGCTCGCCTACGCTGCTCGCGTGATCGTCATTTGGATGTTGATGCGACATGCCGTCCTGCACTGCCCAAGTGTTGCTATCAGTCATTTTTGGTTACTCCCAACGCTGCGCACATCAGCCGTGGTCTGCCCTTTCGACGAATCTGCGCACGCAACCGCATTTGTGGTCGCAACTGCCCGAGTATAAGCCCTGTTGGACAAACTCACTGTTCACAAAATCGAACCAATCGGTTTAATCCGATATTTGGGGGCTTGGCGCGGCGGCGAAAGTCGGATTAGTTCGCGCTATCCTCGATGCATGGATGGTCCAATGTCAGATATGTTCGGTGCGATGTCGCTCGCGCAACTCTCCACCTTGATTCAAAATCGTGTCGTGGATCCCGTGGCTGTGACTGAGTCGGTGCTTGAGGCCATCGGAAACCACCACGATCAGTCGATCTTTACTGCGGTCTTCGGTGATCGTGCCCTCCGCGAGGCGGCCGCCTCGTCCGAGCGGCTGCGCCAGGGCCGCTCGCTTGGCATCCTTGATGGTATCCCAATCGCCTGGAAGGACCTTTTTGATATCGCGGGGCGTGCAACGCGGGCGGGGTCGAAGGTGCTCGCCGACGCGGCGCCGGCCGACAAAGACGCCACTGTTGTCACGGCCCTGCAGAGAGCCGGGATGATCGCGATCGGCTCGACAAATATGAGCGAGTTTGCTTTTTCCGGGCTCGGGATAAACCCGCACTACGGCACCCCGTCCAATCCGGCCGCCAAGGGAGCGCCGCGTATCCCGGGTGGCTCCTCATCTGGCGCGGGTGCCGCCGTTGCTGCAGGGTTGGTGCCGGTGGCGATGGGAACCGATACAGGAGGATCTGTGCGAATCCCGGCGGCGTTCAACGGCATCGTCGGCTACAAGGCAACCCGCGGGCGATACCCGATGGATGGTGTATTTCCACTGGCACGAAGCCTTGATTCGCTCGGGCCCCTTTGCCGCAGCGTTCAGGATGCGGTCTGGATCGATGCCGCCATGCGTGGCCTTTCAGTTCCGCAAGTTGCGGCGGGCGATGCTTCGGCGCTGGAGATCGTCATTCCAACAAATGTGGTTTTCGACGGCGCGGAAGCCGGCGTTATCGATGCGTTTGAGACTGCTGTCGAACGGCTGACACGGGCGGGCGCTTCCTTCGCGCGGATGGCGATCCCCGCATTCGACGAGATACTGGCACTGATGGCGAAGCACGGGACGTTGGTGACCGCCGAGGCCTTCGCACTGCATCGGGAGCGGTTGGTCGGGCCGGAGGCGGCAGAGATGGACCACCGCGTCGTGATGCGCACACGCCTTGGCGAGAAGATATCCATGCCTGGCTACGTGGCGATCTTGGAGGCGCGCGATCGTCTGGTGAACGAGGTAACCCGTCTGCTCGGTGATCGGTTGGTAGCGTTCCCATCCGTCGCCCATGTGGCTCCGTTGCTTGCTCCGCTCGAGGCGGATGACGACCTTTTCGTTGCCGTGAACGGCAAGACGTTACGCAACACGATGCTTGGCAATTTCCTCAACTGGTGCGGGGTCTCCGTTCCTTGCGGGACAGGCGAGGCCGGGATGCCGGTGGGCTTCCTTCTATCCGCGCCGGCACGCAAAGATGAAACGCTGCTGAGTGCGGCGTTATCGACCGAAGCAGTTATTCGCGGAGATTTCGTTTGATATTCCAACGCGTTGCAGCCTAGATAAGGCCGAGGACGAGGAGGAGAAAACAGATGGATAGGCAACTGAAAAGCGGGCGCTTCGCGGTGTCCACATGGTCGCTGCACCGATTGCTGGGACCGGTTTATCGCTACAGCCCGGATCCGGACAAAAGCGCGGCCCGCTCCGAACCTTATGGTCCTGGCAACGGCAACCTTCTCGATATTCCAGGTCAACTCGCGTCACGCGGGATCAATCGTCTGGAGATCTGCTCTTTCCATCTGGAGAGCCGGAGCCGAGCCTATTGTGAGGAGTTGCGTGACGCCCTGGCCGGTTCGGGTGTTCTGCTGCAGACACTGCTGGTCGAAGACGGCGACCCGAGCGATGTGCAAACTGCTGAAAGAGATAGCCGCTGGATTGCCGATTGGGCCGAGACAGCAGCCCATCTTGGCGCCGAGCGGATGCGCGTGATCGCAGGCAAACAGGCGCCGAACGAGGAAAACCTTGGACGCTCCGCCAGACACCTGCGGCAGATAGCGGATCATGCAGAGGCATTTGGCATTCGAGTTGTGACCGAGAACTGGTTCGATCTCCTGCCTGCGCCGCAGCAGACAAACTGGCTGCTTGACCGCCTGGAGGGCAAGGTCGGTCTGAACGGCGACCTCGGCAATTGGTCCGCGCCTGCCAAATACGACGGTCTTGCGGACATCATGCGCCGGGCCGAGATTTGCCACGCCAAGGCGAACTACGATGGTCAGGGCATCGATGCCGCGGACTATCGCAAATCTCTCGAAGCATGCCGGACGGCGGGATACGAAGGCCCCTACACCCTGATCTACGACTCGCCATTTTTTGCAGATGAATGGGATGGCATTCTGTTGCAGAAGGAATTCATCGAACAGTTCCATCAGGAAAAGCAGCTTAGCAACGTCTGAGTTGCGAAAAGGAGAATGGCATGAGCGCTTCAACCCCGATCGATGGCTTCGCCACGCGCATCAGAAACGGCGACGGCGGTGGCATGATTTCGGCGTGGATCGGCGTGCCCGACCCTCTGTTTGTCAGCCATCTGGCGCAAGAGGCATTCGACGCGGTCGTCCTCGACATGCAACACGGCGTATGGGACGTCGTACCTGCCGCCAATGGGATCGCCCAGGGGCGGCTGGCGGGCAAGCCGGTGCTGGTTCGCATTCCGGTTGGAGAGTTCTCGCTGGCCTCGCGGCTCCTCGATGCCGGGGCCTCCGGGATCATCGCGCCAATGATCAATTCAGTCGCGGACGCCGAAGCCTTTGTGAAATATGCGAAATATCCCCCACTCGGCGAAAGAAGCTGGGGGCCGACGCTTGCAATGAACCACATGAAGCTGCCGGCCAGCGACTACCTCGCCAGCGCAAACGAAAAGACCGTTGCGATTGCGATGATCGAGACGCGCCCAGCGCTTGATGCGGCGGATGAAATTCTCCGCGTCGACGGGATCGACGGCATATTCATCGGTCCTTCGGACTTGTCGATCGCGCTTTCGAATGGTGCGAAGCTGGCTCCGGATACGCCTGAGATGGACGCCGTGCTGAAGCATCTCGTCGCCCGCTGCCGCGCGCACGGAAAGTTCGCGTGTGTCTTCGGAAGCAACGGCGAACGCGCAGGCGAGCTTCTCAAGATGGGCTTCGATTTCGTGATCGCCGGCGCCGACACTCAACAGCTTCGAAGCGGCGCGGCAAGCGCGATTGCTGCTGCCCGCAAGGTTCAGGCTGGATGATGGGGCGCCTTGGCCAGCCAGATAACGTGGCGGGCGCCGCCACGTTTGCCGTTGGCGCGCGTGTTGACAACATCCACGGCAAAGCCGCAATCACGCAGTCGCCGTGTGAAGCTCTCATCCGGGCCGGATGACCAGACCGCAAGTATGCCGCCGGGGCGCAGCGCGTTTTTTGCGGCCCTCAGCCCGTTGAAACTGTAGAGCTGATCGTTGGATCGGCGAGTCAGTCCGTCAGGGCCGTTATCCACGTCGAGCAGGATGGCATCGAACTTTCGCTTGCTGCTGCTGATCAGCTCCGCGACATCGCCCTCGTGAATTGCCACGCGTGGATCGTCCAGGCAGCCATTGAAAACCGAGGCCATCGGTCCCCGTGCCCAGGCAACCACGGCAGGGATCAGTTCCGCGACGACGATGGCGGCATCCTCGGGCAATACGCCGAGCGCTGCTCGCAGAGTGAATCCCATGCCTAGGCCACCGATCAGCATTGTCGGTCGCCGGCGATCCTTGAAGAGGTCGAAGGAACGGGTTGCAAGCGCTTCCTCCGATCCGCTCAGCCGACTATTCATCAGCTCGTTTGAGCCGAGCATGATCGAGAATTCCTGGCCGCGCTGCTTCAGCCGCAGGTTACCCTGTTCTCCTGGTATGGCGGCGGAATCGAGCTCAATCCAAGGGAGCATAGCAGTGGGGCCTTTCGTTGCCCGGCCCCACTATCACGAAAGCGGCGAGTCCGGGAAACGAAAACCGTCGCCTATGTCAGGTGAGCCTCACCGGTTCGTGTCGCACGCCTGGGCGTTCCGGTTGGCCGAATTTCTCTGGTAGTGCCCGCAACGTGGCACATAGACCGGTGCGGAATAGGAGGTGCTGTTGGTTTCGAATGAGTCCAGCGGGATCGACAAGCCGCTGTCGGCTTGGTCGGTGCCGAGCGATGTGCCTATTGGTGGCGAACCGTCGAAGCGACCGCTGCTATCCATGCCCATGCTGGCTTGTGCCAAGGCGCTGCCTGCAAGTGCAAGAGTGATGATGGAGGATATAACGAAAAGCCTGCGCATGCCGAACCCCTTCAAGTTGAAAACCCAAGAAGGAAACTAGCGCGCCGCGTGGCTTATTCCAGCGGCGCGCTCTACGTCTTTTTGACGGCTCAGCGGGCAGCCCAGTTGGCGCCGCGGCGGAAGATCGTTTTCATCTGCGGGACCGAAAATTCCTTCGCCTGGTGCCCGAGCGAGGAGTAGAAAACCCGACCCTTGCCATACTTGCGCTTCCAGGCAACCGGCATGACGACGCCGTCGATCCAATAGGCGTGATCACCGGTAAAGGTGGTCGTGGCAAGCACCTCATTCGAGGGTCGACATGCATGTAGTATTGCTCGGACGTATAAGGAAAGTCGGCGATGCCTTCCATGATCGGATCGTCCGGGCGGGTGATGTTCACGGTGTAGTCTATGATGTTTCCGGGATGGGCAACCCATTGGCCGCCGACGATAAACTGATACTCGACGCATTCGCGGAAGCTGTCTCCAGCTCCGCCATGATACCCAGCAAGCCCGACGCCGCCTTCCACCGCCTCGGCGAGATTCTTGATCTCTTCCTTCTCGATCTTGGACATGGTGACGATCGGCACGACCAGCGAGAGGTCATGCACGGAGGGGTCGGCAAATGCCTCGGTCGTGTGCTCGACATAGACCTTGAAGCCGTCTTCCTCCAATATGTCCTTGATGATGACGGCGCATTCCTGCGGCTCGTGCCCGCTCCATCCGCCCCAGACGATCAGTGCTTCACGCATATTTCTTCCTCCTGATAATTATCGGCCCAATCGTCCGTCGACGAGCGATTCCGCCAGCGGCGCCGGGCGTTCGGTGTGGGTGCCAATCGAGACGGTGCGACCGGTCTCCGATGCAGTTTGAAAAGCTTCCATGACTTCGAGGACGTGGAGGGCAAGATTGCCGTTGGCGCGGTGCGGCCGGTTCGAGCGGATCGCATGGGCAAGGTCGGCAACACCGATCGAGCGGTAGTTGCCGTCAGCGTAAGGCGCCGTGAGAGGCTGCTGCTCGAAGCTGCCGCCCTTTTTGGCAAGCTCGACATCGCCGCCGAAGTGGTTCGGGTCGGGAACGATCAGCGTTCCTTCCGTGCCGTAAACTTCCAACGGAACATGCTTGTGCGCAGCGACATCGAAGCTCATGCCGATCTGCACGACAGCGCCATTGGCAAACGCCATCATTCCAGCCACGTGGGTCGGGACGTGAACCGGGATCCGCTCGCCGTTTCGCGGCTCGCTGGTGATGACGCGCTCCTTGCGCGGCGTGATGGCGAAGCCTGCGACCTGAGCAACCGGGCCGAAGAGATTGACCAGATCCGTGATGTAGTAAGGGCCCATGTCGAGCATCGGCCCACCGCCAACCTCATAGTAGAAGGCTGGATTTGGATGCCAGCGCTCGTGACCGGGGCACATGAAGGTTGCTGTTCCGCCGACTGGCTGACCGATGACACCCTGATCGATCAGGCTGCGAGCCGTCTGGTGCCCGCCGCCGAGGAAGGTGTCAGGAGCCGCGCCGATCCGAAGGCCCTTCGCCTTGGCAGCGTCGGCAAGCGTCTTGCCCTCGGCGAAGTTGATGCCAAGGGGCTTTTCCGAATAGGTGTGCTTGCCGGCGGCCAGTGCTTGCAGGCCAACGGCCACATGCGCCTTCGGCACCGTCAGATTGACGATGATCTCGATCGCCGGGTCGGCCAGCAACTGATCGATGCTTCTCGCCGGGACGTTGAATTCGGCTGCCTTGGCTTTGGCAAGCGCCTGGTTGAGGTCGGCAACGCCGCGAATGTCGAGAATGGGAAAAGAGGCCATTGCCTTGAGATAGGCACCAGAGATGTTGCCGCACCCAATGATGCCTATGCCGACTTTTTCCATGTTTTCCTCCCGATGGATATGATGTGTTGTTGGAAGCGTCAGAGAGCCGGCCCGGTCGTGTTCCAGGGTGACTCGTAGAGTTCGTAGAGCGCAACCGCCGCGGCGCCCTGCGCCCAGAAGTCATCGCTTGAATCGTCGAAGACGAGTTCTGCAACGCCCTTCAGCGAAGGCGGTGTGGCGAGTGCGTAGGCGTTTCGCAGGCTTTCCAGAAAGGGTTCGCCAAGGGCGAGACTCGAGCCGACCAGAATGACGCGCGGCGGCGCGAAGATCGTCACGATATTGGCGACCGCCACGCCGACGGCTTCACCCGCCCGGATTGCCGCCGTAATGAGCGTGTTATCCTCGGCCTTGATCAGCGTCTGCGCATGCGCCATGCCTCGTCCGAGCCGGATTGCTTCCGCAAAACGGCCACCTGCAGGCTGGTCTCCGAGGATCTCGTTTTCACCGGCCTGGCTCGATAGCCGAACCACCCCCTGAGGCCCCATCCCGAGAACAAGGTCGCCGAGATTGTGGCTGAGGCCGCCGGCGCCGCGGAACAGCTGGTTGCCATGTAGGACGCCGAGCCCGAGGGTCTGCTCAAGCGAAATCACCACCATGTCTTCGAGGTCGCGCGCCTTGCCGAACCAGTGATGGGCAAGCGTGATCGCATGCGCGTCGCTTTCGACGATGGTGGGGGTGTTGAGGCGCGCAGTCATCTCGCTTGCGAAATCCACGTTCGTATCGCGGAAGATCGGGCTGCTGCGAATGTGCCCCGTTCGGTGTTCAATAACGCCGGGCAAGCCGAGACACACGGTCTCGACGTCTTCGAGAGATAGCCCCGCATCGACCACGCAGCGGCGAACGCCATCTTCCACGAGGTCGGCAATCACGCCGATAGGCTGGCGGTCGATCCGTATCGGCAGCGTCAGTTGCGACAGGACATCGCCACGAAAATTGGTCACCACGAACACCAGCCTGTTCGCGGTGATCTTGGCGCCGACAACGCGAGCTGCGTCCGGGTTCAATTCCAGCATGACACGCGGCCGGCCACGTGCCGCCTCGTTGCGGATATCGCCTTCATGACGGGTCAGGATGAGGCCGTCATCGAGCAACGACGCCGTGATCGCCGAAACCGTCGTTGTCGATAGCTGCGTGCGCTCGCTGATCTCGACGCGGGAGATCGGCCCATGCCGGCGGACCGTATCCAGCACGTTCAAGCGATTGATCGCGCGCATCAATTCCGGATCTGCGGTCTTCATGAAATCTAGCGTGGCTCTTCTGTGGCGCCTGTCGCAACGTTTATCGTGACAGGCGGTTATTTTAATCGGTATGCGAATTAAATAGCGTGAGTGCTCAGCCCTCTGTCAAGGCAAATTTGGCAAATTAACGGTGGGGAGTTGACATTCCGGCAAACCTCCCGATGATTTAATCCGCATAAGGGATAAAATTGTAGAGGACGATTTTCCCCTTCAGGAGGAGAACCCATGTTTGACAATCTGAGGGCGAAAGCCCTGCTTCGCAGCCGTTTCATTGCCCGCTCCGCTGCCACCGGACTGGCGCTTCTGATTGCCGCCGGCAGTGCCGCGGCTGATACCACCATCAAGTGGATGCATCTCGAAATCGATCCCAACTACCTCGCCGTCTGGCAGAAGATCGTCGGCAAATACGAAGCCGAGCATCCCGGCGTAAAGGTCGAGATGCAGTTCTTGGAAAACGAAGCTTTCAAGGCAAAGCTCCCGACATTGCTGCAGTCCAGCGACGCGCCGGACCTGTTTTACAGCTGGGGCGGCGGCGTGCTGAAGCAGCAGCTGGCAACCGGTGCCTTGCTGGACCTAAGCGAAGCCATGAACGCCAAGGACGGCGCCTGGGTGAAGAGCTACAACCCCGCCTCGGTCAAGGGCCTGAGCTATGACGGAAAGATCGGCGCCGTACCTTACAGCGTCGGCACGGTATCCTTCTTCTACAACAAGGCGCTGTTCGCCAAGGCTGGCGTTGACGCAACAACGATCAAGACCTGGGATGACTTCCTGGCGGCCGTAAAGAAGATCAAGGATGCTGGAATCGTGCCGATCGCGGGCGGTGGTGGCGAGAAATGGCCAATCCATTTCTACTGGAGCTATCTGGTGATGCGCGACGGCGGCCAGAAGGTTTTCGACGCGGCCAAGAACGGCCAGGGCGAAGGCTTCAAGGACCCGTCAATCATCAAGGCCGGCGAACAGCTGGCCGAACTTGGCAAGCTCGAGCCGTTCCAGCCGGGCTATCTCGGCGCTACCTGGCCGCAGACGCTGGGCGTCTTCGGGGACGGCAAGGCTGCAATGATCCTCGGCTTCCAGAACACCGAAGCGAACCAGCGTACCAACGCGGGCGACAAGAAGGGCCTGTCCGGCGACAACATCGGCCGCTTCGCCTTTCCGGCAGTTGCGGGTGGCGCAGGCGCGGTTACCGACACGCTCGGCGGCCTGAATGGCTGGGCCGTCACCAAGAAGGCGCCGCCTGAGACGCTCGACTTCCTCGCGTATCTGACCAATGCCGAAAACGAGCGAGCCATGGCCAAGGCCGGCATGATCATTCCGGTCGCGGTCGGCGCGGAGGATGGCGTCACCAATCCGCTCCTGCATGAATCCGCGGAGCAGTTGGCACATTCGACCTGGCACCAGAACTTCTTCGACCAGGACCTCGGCCCCTCGGTCGGTCGCGTCGTCAACGACGTGTCGGTTGCGATCGTCTCCGGACAGATGAGCTCGGAGGATGGCGCCCAGCAGATCCAGGACGCTTTCGAGCAGGATCAGTTCTGATCATGACCATCGCGGCGCGGGACCAGTTCTCGCGCCGCTATTTTCTATTCGGAAGTGAGGTCACCCATGGCCAATGTCAGCGCCGCCACAGCCGTTCGGCCCCTGCGCGTTCCCGCGACCGCGTCTGCCCGGCGCAAGCATCCGGCCGTGTCCGGCCGTTTGCCGGTGTTGCTCTTGTTCCTGCCGCCGGCTCTGCTGCTGTTTTCTGTCTTCGTCATCCTGCCGATGGGCGAAGCGGCCTGGTACAGTCTTTACAAATGGGACGGCTACGGCCTGCCGACGCAATATGTCGGCATGCGCAACTTCGAACTGCTGTTCAAGAACGGCGCCTTCCTGACGGCGCTGAAGAACAATGCGATGATCATGATCATCTCGATCATCATCCAGATTCCGCTGGCGATCTGGCTGGCGATGATGCTGGCGCATCGTATCGCCGGTGTCGTGCTGTTCCGGCTGATCTTCTTCCTGCCCTACGTGCTGGCGGATGTCGCAGCCGGCCTGATCTGGCGCTTCGTCTACGACGGCGACTACGGCCTGTTTGCATCGATCGCACATCTTCTCGGCGTCGAAACCCCTTATGTGCTGGCCGACAAGGACCTGGCGATGTACGCGGTGCTCGGCGTGATCGTCTGGAAATACTTCGGTTTCCACATGATGCTTTTCATCGCCGGGCTCCAGTCGCTGGACAAGAGCGTGCTGGAGGCGGCCGAGATCGACGGCGCCAGCGGCTGGCAGCGTTTCCGTTACATCACCCTGCCGCTGCTCGGCTCGACGGTCCGCCTCTCGGTGTTCTTCGCGGTCGTCGGTTCGCTGCAACTGTTCGATCTCATCATGCCGCTGACCGGTGGCGGGCCGTTCAATGCGACCCAGACGATGGTGACGTTCCTGTTCAACTTCGGTGTCGCCCGCATGCAGGTTGGCCTCGGAAGCGCCGTCGGCGTCGTCCTGTTCCTGATCTGCGTCACCCTTGCCTTCGGTTACAAACGGATATTCATGCGCCATGACTGACGTCGTCACATCCGAGCGGCTCAGCGCCGGCACCAAAACCTACCTCTACACCTCGCTGGTCATCATCTCCGCGATCGTGCTGATCCCGCTGGTGACCACGGCGCTCGGCGGCTTCAAGGATCTGGGCGATCTGCGCACCAATCCCTTCGGCCTGCCGGTCGAATGGCATGCAGAGAACTACACCGATATCCTGTTCGGCGATCGCTACTGGCGGCAGATGGTCAACTCGCTGATCATCGCCGCGCTGACAGTGTTTCTCACGGTCTCCGTCTCAGCCATGGCGGCCTTCAGCTTCGCGCATGTGCGCTTCTTCGGCGCGGATTTCCTTCTGAACTACTTCCTCATCGGGCTCATGTTTCCGGCCGCGACCGCCATCCTGCCACTGTTCATTCGCATCCGTGATCTCGGACTGCTGAACACTTATTGGGGCGTGGTGCTGCCGCAGGTCGCCTTCGGGCTCGGGATGAGCATTCTTCTCTTCAGGAATTATTTTCGCAACCTTCCGGAAGAATTGTTCCAGGCGGCTGTCGTCGATGGCTGCGGCTACATTCGCTTCTTCTGGCATATCTGCCTGCCGCTTTCGCGCCCAATCATCGCGACCGTCAGCATCATTTCCTTCGTCGGCAGCTGGAACAGCTACATCCTGCCGCTGATCATGCTGAATTCGGAGAAGATGTATCCCTGGCCGCTCGGCATCATGGTCTATCGTGGCGAGTTCGGAACCGCCTGGCAGCTGGTACTTGCGTTCATCACGCTGACCATCATGCCGACCATCATCGTCTTCTTCCTGGCGCAGAAGCACATCATCGCCGGCTTGACCGCAGGCGCGGTCAAGTCCTGACACGATGACGGAGACGGCGGCTAGCCGAAGACGAGGCCACCGTCGACGATGAGATTTTGTCCGGTGACTGCACGTGCCCACGGGCTTGCGAAGAAGAGAACCGCGTCCGCAGCTTCCTCCGGCGTCGTCACCCGGCGAAGCGGCGTGCTGGCCGCGATCAGGTCAAACACCGCATCGGGTGTCGCGCTGCTTGCCTGCGTGGTCCGCAGCAGACCGCCCGAGACCATGTTGACGGTGATGCCGAGCGGTCCAAGTTCGGCTGCAGCTGTGCGTGTCAGTGACAGAAGCGCACCCTTGGCAGCCGTATAGTCGTGATAGGGGACAACCGGGTTCTGGAAGAGGTTGGTGCCGATCGTGATGATGCGCCCGAAACGGGCCGCGGCCATCGCCGGGCGGGCGGACTGGATCAGGTTCAATGCTCCCTTCACGGCCGTGTCGAGCTGCGCCGTCATCGCCTCCCAGGAAAGCTGATCGAGCTTCGGGCGCTGATCGCCATTGAAGCTGAAATCGGTGAGGGCGTTGTGCACAAGTGTGGTCGGTGCGCCCAGGGTGTTCGTGACGTCAGACACCATGCGTCTGACGGCTTCGGAATCGCGAATATCGGCATGAAACGCCTTGGCCCTGTCACCGAGGCTTTCAGCCAGCGTTTCTGCTTCGCCGCGGCTATTGCGATAGTTGATCGCAACCTTCGCCCCTTCCCGGGCAAAGGCCGTGGCGATGGCCGCACCGAGACCGCGGGCGCCACCGGTGACGATGACCGTCTGTTCGCTGAGCGCTAGTGTCATTTCGAGTGTCCTTCTGTGAGCTTCCAAAGTTCATGAAAATGCTGGACGGGCCCATGTCCCGTTCCGACGTCGAGCGTATCGGCCTCAGCGACGGCTGCGGCCAGATAGGCCTTGGCTGTGCCGATCGCTTCGGGCAGGGCCTTGCCCTTCGCGAGTTCCGCGGCCAGCGCACTCGAGAGCGTGCAGCCGGTGCCATGGGTGTTCGCCGTTGGTACGCGGGCGGCTTCAAACCAGCGAAGCCCATCGGCGGTCGCCAGGACATCCGGACTGTCGGGGCCGGCAAGGTGGCCGCCCTTGACGAGCACGGCTTGAGGTCCGAGCGCGCGCAGCCTTTGTGCGTGGTCGGCCATCTCCGCGCGATTTTCCGCCGGGCGCAGATGAAGCAGTGCCGCAGCCTCTGGGAGGTTGGGTGTCAGCAGCGTGGCGAGCGGCAGCAGCCGGCGCGTCAGAACATCGACAGCCTCGGGATCGAGAAGATTGGCGCCGCCCTTTGCGACCATTACCGGGTCGAGCACGATTGGGATGTCGCGATGGGATTGCAGCACCTCGGCGACGGCATCGGCAATTTCGGCATTGGCGATCATGCCGATCTTGACGGCATTCACCCTCACATCTGCGAAAACCGCCCGGATCTGGTCGGCGACAAAGGCCGCCGGCACGAGATGCACACCGGAAACGCCCTGCGTGTTTTGCGCGGTGAGCGCCGTGAGTGCCGCCATGCCATAGACGCCGCGGGCCGCGAAAGCCTTGAGATCGGCTTGTATGCCTGCGCCCCCGGAAGGGTCGGAGCCGGCGATGGATAAGACGTTGCGGATCATCTCCGTGCCTTTCGAATAATATCGGCAATATCGCGGGCGGCGGCTTCCGGATCGCTCGTGCCGCAAATCGCGGAGACAACGGCCAGCCCGCCGGCACCGGCAGCGAAGACATCGCGGACATGCGTGGCCTTGAGGCCGCCGATCGCGACTGAAGGGACCGGGCAGACATCGACGAGCCGCGCGAGGCCGTCAAAGCCGATCGGTTGCTTGTGATCGGGTTTGGTGGCGGTCGCAAACACCGGTCCGATCCCGGCGTAATCGACGATGTCAGGATTCACAGCCGCTGCCAGCGCTTCGGTCTCGACCGAAAGGCCAAGGATCATATCGGGGCCGATGCGCTCGCGCGCAGCCAGCGCACCGAGATCGTCCTGGCCGATGTGGAGGCCATCGGCGCCGATGGCGATCGCCGCGTCGACGTCGTCGTTGACGATGAGTGCTGCGCCCGTGCCTGACAGCACGGCTTTCAATGCCAGGCCGGTCTCGATCATCCGCGCCGTGTCGGCATGCTTGTCGCGCAGCTGCACGATCGTCGCACCGCCTGCAACCGCCGCACGGGCCGTCTCGACCATGCCGATACCGGCACAGAGATCGGGATCAAGGACAAGGTACAGCGAGAGGTCGAACTGTTTCATGCTTGGCGGACCCTTGCGTGTCTGTCGAGGAATGCGCCGTCGATGCGCGCGAGGCTGTCGAGGAAGCGCACTGAGAACGAGCCCGGACCTTCTGCCTCGGTTGCAGCCGCCTCGCCGGCGACAGCAAACACCGCAAGCGCCGCGATCGTTGCTTCGAAGGGCGCATCGGGGTTGATGGCCGCAAACGCGCCGACCAGGCAGGTCAGGGAGCAACCCAGTGCCGTCACTTGAGGCATCCATGGCGAGCCACCATCGATGCGAACCGCCCTGGTCCCGTCGGTGACGAAATCCGTGGCGCCAGTAACGGCAACGACGGCTCGGTGCGTCTCTGCCAGGAGCCGCGCGGACGCTTCGGCCTGCTCGACGGGATCGCGGCTGTCGACACCCTGACCCCTGCTCGCGCCACCGGCGAGCGCGATGATCTCGGAGGCATTGCCGCGGATCACTGTGGGCTGAAGCTCGAGTAGTGACGCCACCGCTTCCCGCCGGAAAGCCGTGGCGTAATGGGCGACGGGATCGAGCACCCAGGGTTTATGATTGTCCCTTGCGGCGGTGGCAGCGGCACGCATGCCCCGCATCCATCCGGCGGACAGCGTTCCGATATTGATCGTCAGCGCGCCGGCAATGGCGGCGAACTCGCCCGCTTCCTCTTTGGCATGCACCATGGCAGGCGAAGCGCCGGTCGCCAGCAGCACGTTGGCTGCAATGTTCATCGCGACGAAATTGGTGATGCAGTGCACGAGCGGCGGCTGCGCGCGCAAGGCTTCAAGCAGTTTGCCTGGTGATGTCTGGTCTTGCATATTGCCCCTTTCAGCGGGGCGAGACGCGAGGGACGACACGCAAAGCGCGGGAAGTCCCGAGCGACTCCCTCCGCCAGCATTATCTGGTTCAGGTTCAAAGGGTACTTCTCAGCCCGCCTTCCGGCGTGCGCCCCTGTCTCTCATCGTGAATGTTTTCGCAGAGAAGGCTGGCCTTGTCATCTCAAAAATGACGGCTGCGACGGCTCAGAGACCGTTCTCCTTGATCGCCTCCATCGCCACGAAGGTCGACGTATTGGCCACGAAAGGCAGGCTGGAAATCTTCTCTCCAAGCACCTGGCGATAGTTGGCAATATCGGAGGTCCTGATTTTCAGAAGATAATCAAAGGCGCCTGCGATCATGTGGCATTCCTCGACCTCCTGCAGCTTCCGAACTGCTACGTTGAAGGCGTTCAACGCGTTCTCACGCGTATCCGACAGCTTGACCTCGGTGAAGGCGACGTGATTCTTGCCGAGTTTGTTGACGTCCACGATCGCGCGAAAGCCAAGGATATAGCCGTCTTCGATCAAACGTCGTAATCTGACCTGGCATGGCGTGTTGGAAAGACCGACGCGTTTCGCCAGGTCGGTAACGGACATCCGGCCATCGGACAGCAGGGCTTCGATAATCCTGTGGTCGAACTGGTCGATTTCTCTACTGTGGCTGGTTGTATTCACGTGAATTGCCCTCAAATTCCGCCAATCAATGGCGAATTATATTCAACAGGCATTCAAATCAAGTGAAATTGACTTCTCAAACCCTGTTAGCTTCAGGCCCTACGCGGATCAGGAGAAACATATGACGATCGTCGACGGCGCAGCGGCGCCCGGTGCCCCCACAGAGCAGGCTCACAACGCTGAAAATCCGTTCAGCGCATTTGCACCTACGATCCGCGAACAGAGCGATTTGCGTCGCGCAATCACGGCGGCTTACCGTACGCCTGAAACCGTATGCGTTCCACGCCTGGTCGAGGCTGCCGCACTTCCCGAGAAGGTCAGCAAGGCTGCTGCAGCAACGGCGCGCAAGCTGATCGAAGCGTTGCGTGCCAAGCACAAGGGCACGGGTGTAGAGGGACTGGTCCACGAATACTCGCTCTCCAGCCAGGAGGGGGTGGCGCTGATGTGTCTGGCCGAGGCGCTTTTGCGTATTCCGGATACGGCCACGCGCGACGCGCTTATCCGCGACAAGATTTCCGAAGGTGACTGGAAGGCGCATATTGGCGGCGGCAGGTCTCTCTTCGTCAACGCCGCAACCTGGGGTCTTGTCGTGACCGGCAAGCTCACGTCGACCGTCAATGATCGCAGCCTTTCGGCGGCGCTTACCCGCTTGATCGCGCGTTGCGGCGAGCCGGTGATCCGGCGCGGCGTCGATATGGCCATGCGCATGATGGGAGAGCAGTTCGTCACCGGCGAAACCATCGATGAAGCGCTCCAGCGCGCGCGCCCGCTCGAACAGCGCGGTTTCCGCTATTCCTACGACATGCTCGGGGAGGCCGCGACCACGGCTGCTGATGCCGAGCGCTATTACAAGGACTATGAGGCGGCGATCCATGCCATCGGCAAGGCCTCCGACCGCAGAGGGATCTACGAGGGGCCGGGCATCTCGATCAAGCTCTCGGCCCTGCATCCGCGCTATGTCCGCGCGCAAGGCGCACGCGTCATGGGTGAGTTGCTGCCCAAGGTGAAGGCGCTGGCCCTGATCGCCAAGTCGTACGATATCGGCCTCAACATCGACGCCGAGGAAGCCGATCGCCTCGAGCTGTCGCTGGATATTCTCGAGTCCCTTTGCCTCGACGAGGATCTGGCTGGTTGGAACGGCATGGGCTTTGTCGTGCAGGCCTATGGCAAGCGCTGCCCGATGGTGCTTGATTACATCATCGACCTAGCCCGTCGTGCTGGGCGTCGTATCATGGTTCGTCTCGTCAAGGGTGCTTACTGGGACGCAGAAATCAAGCGTGCGCAGGTCGACGGTCTGGCTGACTTTCCGGTCTTCACCCGCAAGATCTACACCGATGTGTCCTACATCGCCTGCGCCAAGAAGCTGCTTGCTGCGACCGATGCGGTCTTCCCGCAGTTCGCCACCCACAATGCCCAGACGCTCGCGACGATCTATCAGATGGCGGGCTCGGATTATTACGTCGGCAAGTACGAGTTCCAATGCCTTCACGGCATGGGCGAGCCGCTCTACGACGAGGTCGTTGGCCGCCAGAACCTGAACCGTCCGTGCCGCATCTATGCGCCCGTCGGGACTCACGAGACGCTGCTGGCGTACCTCGTCCGGCGTCTATTGGAAAACGGTGCAAACTCCTCCTTCGTCAACCGCATCGCCGACCCCAATGTATCGATCGACGAGCTGGTTGCCGACCCGGTCGAGATTGTCGCGAAGATGCCTGTTGTCGGCCAGAAGCACGAAAAGATCGCGCTTTCCGCAGGCCTCTATGGCGCCCGCAAGAACTCCAGTGGTCTCGATCTCTCGAACGAGACGACACTGGACGAACTTACGGCTTCCCTCGAACGCAGCGCGGCGGCAAGCTGGACCGCATCGGTCGGTGCCGCAGCCGCAGGTCCTGCGCGTGAGGTTCGCAATCCGGCAGACGAGAGAGATATCGTCGGTTCCGTGCGGGAAGCGACTGCCGAGGAAGTCGCTGCAGCTGCAGCTCTTGCGCTGAAGGCGGCGCCATCATGGTCCGCAGTCGCACCCGTCGAACGGGCCAGTGCGCTGGAACGAGCCGCCGATCTCATGGAAGAGCGGATGGAGGTCCTCCTCGGCTTGATCATGCGTGAGGCAGGCAAGTCGGTTCAAAACGCAATCGCCGAAGTTCGCGAAGCCGTCGACTTTCTGCGCTACTACAGCGAGCAGGCCCGACGCACCCTCGGTCCTTCGCATGCATCGCTCGGCCCGGTCGTCTGCATCAGCCCCTGGAACTTCCCGCTGGCTATCTTCACCGGCCAGGTTGCCGCTGCTCTGGTTGCCGGCAACCCCGTGCTTGCAAAACCAGCGGAAGAAACACCGCTGATCGCTGCCGAGGCTGTCCGCATCTTGCATGAGGCAGGCATTCCGGCCGATGTACTGCAGCTGATCCCCGGTGACGGGCGCGCGGGCGCCATGCTTGTTGCTGCGCAGGAGACGGCAGCCGTGATGTTTACTGGCTCCACGGAGGTTGCCCGGATCATTCAGGCAGAGCTCGCAAAGCGGCTCTCCACCGATGGTAAGCCAATTCCGTTGATCGCCGAGACCGGCGGTCAGAACGCGATGATCGTTGACTCCTCGGCGCTTGCCGAACAGGTCGTCGGTGATGTCATCGCGTCCGCTTTCGACAGCGCCGGTCAGCGCTGCTCGGCTCTTCGCGTGTTGTGCCTGCAGGAAGATGTTGCCGACCGCACCCTAACGATGCTGAAGGGCGCGCTGCGTGAACTGAACATCGCAAATACCAATCGGCTTTCGGCCGATATCGGCCCTGTCATCACCGCAGAGGCCAAGGATATCATCGAGACGCATGTGAAGGCGATGCATGGCCTTGGTTGCCCCGTCGAACGCGTCGAGCTGCCGGCAGCGACCGACGTCGGAACTTTCGTCGCGCCGACGATCATCGAGCTCCGCCAGCTATCCGACTTGAAGCGGGAGGTCTTCGGGCCTGTGCTCCACGTCATCCGCTGGCGCCGACAGGATCTCGACCGGTTGATCGACGATATCAACGACACCGGTTACGGCTTGACCTTCGGTCTGCATACACGCCTCGATGAAACGATTGCTCACGTTACCTCGCGGGTGAAGGTCGGCAATGTTTACGTCAACCGCAACGTGATCGGAGCCGTTGTCGGCGTTCAGCCGTTCGGTGGTCGTGGATTGTCGGGTACCGGGCCGAAGGCCGGTGGTCCGCTTTATCTCGGCCGTCTGGTGAAGAATCCGCCAATTCCGCCGCAGTACAGCTCTGTCTATAGCGATCCGGGTCTCTCGGATTTCGCCAAGTGGCTCGACCAGAAGGGCCTGGCGGACGACGCCGAGATGGCGCGCAACCTGGGCAGCCAGTCGGCGCTTGGCCTGGAAAGCGAATTGCCGGGCCCAGTCGGCGAACGCAACCTCTATGCCTTGCATCCCCGTGGCACGATCTACTGCCTTCCTATCTCGGAGATCGGCTTGCGCCGGCAGATTTCGTCCGTCCTCGCAACCGGCAACAGCGCCGTCGTCGAATGCGATGACCGATTGCGCTCAAGCCTCGATGGCCTGCCGGCGACGGTGTCGAACAGGGTGGTCTTCAAGGATGCCGCCTCTGCCGGCGCAAGCTTCGCAGGCGTCTTGATCGAGGGCGAGGGCGCGCATCTGACAGCGATGCTGAACAAGATCGCGGCCATGCCCGGTCCATTGCTGCTGACGCAGTCGGCGTCGTCTGACGAGCTTGCACGCGATCCGGATGCCTATTGCCTCAACTGGCTGTTGGAAGAGGTGTCGACCTCGATCAACACCGCGGCGGCCGGCGGCAACGCAAGCCTGATGTCGATCGGCTGATCGAACGTAGATTATGGCCGCAACGCGTGCTCAAACGATCGCGTTGCGGCCATCGATGCTCAGGTCGGAGTAGGGGCAGGTCTCGGCAGGAGTTTGCCTTGGACCAGCAACAGCGCGGTTCCGATTGCTATAGCACCCACTACCACATTTGCGACGACAAACAGGATCGGCGCGAGGATATGCAGTGCGCCTGATGGGTCGCTCCGCGTTACCATCTTGCTTGCCGCAGTCGATAGCGCCGTCACGCCGAAGGTGAAGGCCCAGTAGGATGCCGCGAAGGGCTGCCGCCGGATCCATGGCAGCAATCGCAACATCAGCAGAAGCTGAAGGATCGCGTAGCCCAGCATGGCGTGAGCGAGCATATCAGGTGTTCCGGTCGTGACGCTGAGATAGGCAACGCAGCCGACTGCGGGCGGCGCAAGCTGGATGCCAAGGGTCGGGCGCAACGGTTCAGCCAGAGGTTGAGCGTTGTACAGGCGGTTCAGCAGTACGGACTCGATCGCCAGCCACGAAAAGAAGCCGGCGCCGAAAGCAAGCTGGCCCCAGTCGGGCGAGCCGAACGCGGATACCGCTATCGCCATAACGAAGGAACCGGCAACCGTCGGCAGGTAAAGCACCGCCGTTGTAGCCGCTGGATCGCGATCGCCGCGCCAGAGTATACCGGTCCGCCAGAGAGCGAAGACCAGAGTGAAGATCGCGCCGGCGGCAAACAGCACCAACGCGGCAGCATGGCTGTAAGGTTGCAGCACGATCGCTATTAGCATGGTGGAAACGCCGATGAGGCCGATGAAGCAGCATTGCACCGGATGCTGCGCTTCGACAGCAACGGCTTTGGCGTCGATCAGCCATTTGCCGGCGTAGAGAAGAATGAGCAGCAGCCACACCACGCCTGCCACGATCCCGATGGCCTCGCCAATCTGCGGCGGCAAGTTCCAGATTGGAGCCGCGGCACGCCAGCTGTTCGTCAGGCCCGCCAATCCGAGCACGATGCCGAAGAAAGCTGCCGGGATGCGCGGCATCCGGACATGCACGCCTGTCACGTCGAGTGGAGGTTTGGCTGAAGTGTCGGACATGCGAGAGTATCCTTTGCCGCGATCGTGGCCGGCAGCATCGGTTACTCCGGGATGAGTGACAAGAGGTTGCTTGCCTTTATCTCCGCTGCCTCTTGCCATCGAAGAACAGAAGCATGGCGAGACCGACCAAACCGGCAGCAGCAGCTATCAGCGCGGTACCCGAATAGCTGCTTGTGGCCGTTCCCAGCGCGAAGAGCAGAGCGCTCAGCCCGGCGCTCAGAAAGAGGTTGACCGAGATAAGCGCGCTTCCGAGGCCGGGACGCTCCGCGATGAGATCCTGGAGATAGGTGATCGGAATGCTGATCAGCGCGGCCGCACCGATCCCGCTGAAAATCGTGAGCGCAAAGACGTGCCAGGGTGCGGATGCCAGACCCAGCAGCGCGAGGTAAACGACATAGATTACGGTGCCGATCGCAAGGGTGGTCACATGGCTCATCATTCTCTGCGCACGACCCCATACGAAGATGAAGATGACTTCGAGAAGCGCCACGATCCCGATGAGAACGCCGACATCAGCCACCGTTCCATGTGCCGCACCGGTGACGATCAATGGAAAGATGGTGCCATTGACGTGCAGCATGCTGCTGATCAGGGCGACAGCCACAACCCGGACCATAACGGGCGGTGACACGACTTCACCCAGCGCTGCGAGGTAGGACAGGTGATGCGTCGCCGCATTGTCCGTTCCGCGCTGCCGAGGCAGAAATCCGGCGATCAATGCAAAACAGACGACACAGGCGAGCGCCGCAAACAGGTAGGCCGGCAGCATGGTGTTGGAATTGGCCAGAAGGGCGGCTGTCAACCCCGGCACCAGCACCCAGGCGAGCGAGATCATCGCCCTGACGCCGGAGTTCACGGTGGCGACGTCGTTTCGCTCCATGTCGCGGGTCGCTGCTCGCACGTTGCCGAAAAGCAGGGAGTTGAGCGCCCAGAAGACGGGCAGGAAAATCAGCGCGGCGATCACGAACGTTATTTGTGTCGGCACGAAATAGACCGCGCCGTAACCGATCATACCGAAAACGGCGACCGTCAACATCATGGTTCGGTATTCGCCCAGTCTGTCCGCCAGGTTCCCGAGCAGGATGCTGACGATGACGTTGACACCGGCTGCGCAGAAAATCAGCGCCGAGTAGAGCCCGTTGCTGAGGCCAAGCTCGCGGATTCCGATGATGGACTGGTAAGGCGCTGTGGAAGCGCCCGCGAAGCCGAAGGCAAAAATTGCAAGCATGCTCACCCGGATAGAGGGGGCGCGGAAAACGGCTGGGAGGAGGCGGTTCATCGGTACTGTCTAAACGTGGTCAAATCACCCGGTTGCCGGGCAAGCGTGCTCTGGCAGGTTTCGGGCGAGCCAAACCTGCCAGAGCTGAGTTTCAGCTCTGCCAACGCGCAGAAAGACGTGCGCTCGGTCGAAAATCGAAGTCACGATCGAAGGGGAAGGCGGGCCGGAGCCGGCGGTTGCTTTCGAGATGCTCGATATCCTGGTTTACGACGCCTTGCGTCAGCGCCATCAGGTTCGGGTTGGCGATCGGGGCCAGTTCCGGCGAAAGGTATCCGGACTTGACCGCAAGCAGCCTGACCTTTTCGGGTGCAAGACCGAGCCGGGTGAAATCCGATATGTTGTGATAGGGGCGCCGACGTGCCGCCAGAACGACCGTGACGCCGCCGATGCGCACCACTGCCTGACGTTCCGGCAACGGGCCTGGATTGTCGAGGAACAGCACCTCGGCCTCCACAAGTGCCGGAGTGCTCGATGGATCAAGGCTTCCGCCGATACGCAGCGACAGCGTCTTTCCGAGGCCAGCCGCAAAGCATGCCTCGACGGCAGGGCGGTCGGTGATGCCTGCAACCAGCGCATTTTCAAACTTGCGGGCGAGGAGGGCGTTCAAGACGTCCGCACGATCTCCGACGCCGCCGCCCGTCGGGTTGTCGGCGGAATCCGCGAGAATGAGCGGCGCCGTCTCACACGTCTCGGCAATATCAAGCATTGCCTGCAGCGGCCCGGTCACCGGGCCGAACTGGAAGCCCTCGCGGGCCTCCCAATAGGAGCGGGCGATCTCTTCAGCCACCGCAGTTGCGGCAGCCTTGTCGGTGCCGGTCACGACACCGCAGGCCGTCGCGCGCGGCTCGTCCGCCCAGACGTAACCGATCATGAGATTGGCATCGAGTATGCCGTCGCGCTCATCGAAACGCGGCAGCATGTCGTAGAGAGAACGGGTGGGTTGATCCTCGGTGGAGGTTCGTTCGCCGGGCAGCAGAACCGGTACCGGGGCCCAGGCGACGCCGGGGCGTTGGCCGCTCTTCAGGGCATCAACCAGCATTGACCATGCACGCACCATCGTCTCACGAACATCGATATGTGGCGCGGTGCGATAGGCCGCGAAGATATCGAGCTGGTCAATGATCTTCTGGCTGACATTGCCGTGGAGATCGTAGCTCGCCGCGACAACGCAGTCAGGCCCGACGACGGCGCGCGCTGCAGAAATCCAGTCGCCTTCCGCGTCATCCATGCCATCGACATTCATCGCGCCATGCATGGCTAGATAGAGGCCATCGATCGGCAGGGATGCCTCGAGACGCTCGAGGAATTCCGCCTTGAACGCCTGGTAGGCGGCGTGCGAGACGGGGCCGCCGGGCACGGCCCGGGCGTGCAGAAGCGGGAGGTGCTCAACGCCATCGGCGTTGAGAAAGTTGAAATACTCGGCGTCGAGCAGATCGGTTCCCCGGAGGACGCGGAAGTCCTCAATCGTCATCAGCACCGGGGAGTAGGTGCTGCACTCGGTGTGAATTCCGCCTACGGCAATTCGCATGGAAACTCTCCTAGAGTTTGGGGCTCAGGGGAACGATGGCGGCAAAGCGCTGCCAGTTCTTTTTGGCTTTCGGCGTCCAGGCCGCCTCGGCAATTGCCGGAAGGCGCGGGAATACCAGACGGTTGAAATAGGCCCGTGACAGGTAGTGCTCGGACCAGATGCATGCTTGCACGCCCTTCATCCTGTCCTTGAGGTCCTCGGGGAAGTCACCCTCGGCCTCGTAGGCGTAGGTATGTGCCGGCGGAACTGTTCCGGCCCAGCTGGCGCCCGGTTCCTGGAAGGCTTCCGCCTGGACCATGTCCAGATAGTAGGCCTGCCCGGGTGTCATCACCACCTCGTAGCCCTGACGTGCCAGATCGATCCCCACCTGCGGATTTTCCCAGGCCATCAGCAGTGTGCCTTCAGCCGCAACGCCGCCGCCGTGAGACACTTCGTTCCACCCGGCCAGCTTGCGACCACGAGCCGTCAGCATGTCCTTGATGCGCTTGAGGAAATATGACTGCAGCGCGAAGGTACCGGAAATTCCTTCCTGCTCCATCAGCTTCTTGGCGAGCGGGGAGGCAAGCCACGAGCCGTTCGCGACCTCGTCCCCGCCGATATGGAGGTAGGAAGAGGGGAAGAGCTCGACCATTTCGTCGAGCACCTTCTCAAGGAACTCATAGGTAAAGGGCACTGCAGGATTGAGGGCATTGTTCGGATAGCCCTGGACGGAGTGATAGCTGTCCGGCGCTTCCTGCCCGTCGGTCAGATCCGGAAGGGCAACGAGGGTTGCGGAACTGTGGCCCGGAATATCAATCTCCGGAATGACCTCGACACCAAGGGATGTGGCATGCGAGACGATGTCGCGGACGTCATCCTGCGAGTAGAAGCCGCCGACCGGTTGCGCGCCATTGCCGAGCTGCGGAAGCAAAGGCTCGTCAGGGCCGCGAAGGACGCCCGTTGTCGTCAGCTCCGGGTACGCCTTGATTTCGAGGCGCCATGCCTCGTCATCGGTCAAATGCCAATGGAAGATGTTCAGCTTGAACCAGGCAAGAATGTCGATGAGCCGCTTGATGTCATCGCTCGGATAAAACTGCCGCGAGACGTCCAGATGGCAACCGCGCCAGCTGTAGCGTGGCTGGTCGGCGATGGTGCCGGTTTCAGGGAAGCGGAATGTTTCCGGTGTGCCGCGTGCGCCTTGCAGCAACTGCGCAAGTGATGTCAGCGCATACTGTCGGCCGGCGCTGTCACTATAGCGGATCGTGATGGCATTTGTCGTGAATTCCAGCCGGTAGGCTTCTTTCGCCAGCCCGGTGTCGGTGACGAAGCGCAGTGCCCGTCCCTGCGGGGAAGGCGCCAGATTGAACGGCGCATGACTGCTATCGAAGAGCCGATGAAAGAGTGCCAGGACGGTCGATACGGCACGGATATCGTCGACGGAGGAGCCATCAGCGGGATAAAGAACGACGGGGAAGCCTTCGCCAGCCGTGACGTCGATTTCAGCCGGCCACGGCTGCAAGGCGAACGGCAGGTCCAGTTCGCCTTTCGGCAGCAGCACGGGCGGCGGCTCGTTGACGCGTCCCTCCAGCAGTAGCTCGGACACCGCCACATCGACATGGCTACCGTCCGCGAGCGTGATGTATGCCGATTTTGCACCATCGGTACAATGGCGGGCCGGCCGATGCAGACCGCTGACGGTAAAGGTCCAGCTCTGACCGGCATCCAGCGACAGGCCCGAAGGCGGTGCGAATTCGTGGAAGTTCGCGTTGCGACGCAGGAATGTCGCGTTCTCGCAGGCCTTCGGATCGATGACACGGGTCAGCGAGGTATAGACGAGCTTGAAGCTTGAAAGCTGCCGATCCGACAGGTTGAAAAGCGTGAAGGTGAACCGACCGTTCGGGCCGCCGTCAGGTTGCCACGTGCTTTCCAGGCGGTAGGGAGCCGTTCCCATATCCGTTCCTCTCTTATTCTTTTATTATTGGGTATCAGTAGTCTGCCGATTGCGAGAAGGTCCGGGCGAGCTCCGCCTGGCCTGCTGTGAGACCGCAATCAACCGGCAGGCAAACGCCGGTGATGGCCGCGGCCTGCGGACCGGCAAGGAAGCCAACGGCATTGGCCACATCTTTCGGGTCGACAACGCGCTGCAGCGGATACCACCGGCGTGCTTCCTCGAACACGTTGGGGTTGGCAGCCGCACGGGCTTCCCAGGCCTGCGTTCTGACCGTGCCGGGAGCAACGGCGTTCGAGCGAATGCCGAACTTCCCGTATTCCACTGCCACCAGCTTTGTCAGGTGAAGCAGGCCTGCCTTGGCTGCGCTATAGGCGGGGTGCCCGAAGACACTCATGCCGTTAACCGAGGCGATGTTGATCACGGAGCCCTTGGAAGCCTTCAGAAGTTCCGCAACGGCGCTGAAGCAAAGGAACGGAGCCTCGAGGTTCAATGCGTTGTCGGCACGCCAATCGTCCGCCGTCGTTGCCTGCAGGCTGACCGCGCGCGCCGCGCCGGCATTGTTGACCAGTGTCTTGACCGTGCCGAGCGCTGCGGCCCGCTTTGCCATTGCGGCGGTCCCTTCGATGCTCGTCACGTCACAGGCAACTGCAACGAAACGCTCGGATGACCCGAGTGTGGCGGCAGCCTTTTCCGCAGCAGCGATGTCGATATCGACCAGGAGGATGATGTCATGGTCGTCGGCAAGCCGGCTGGCAATGGCCCGTCCGATATCGCCCGCAGCGCCGGTGACGATCGCTACCGTTTTTGTCATTTCTACATCATCCTTTCATTGGCATGAGACGCTCAGTCACCGAGGAGCTGGCGATCGTCGCCATCGCGGTGAGCGACGAGTTGTTGCTTGATTTTACGAAGAGTCACGGCCGCTTGCGGCTGTATATTGTAGGCCACCAGGCTGGCGAGAATGTCGACGGCGGCAAGATAGGCAATGCGCGTGGACGTCGGGCGAAAGATGTTGTTGCCCTCGGCGAGGTCGATCGGGACTACTATGTCGGCCACTTGAGCCACCGGACTGTCGGCCTGGGTCAATGCGATCGTTGTGACTTTGCCTTCCCGTGCAAGCGTAAACGAGCGGACGAGCTCGGCGTTGCGCCCGGAAAATGACGAGCCGATCATGACGTCGCTGGGCTTTGCGGCCGCGGCCAGCATGAGCTGCATGCCGTGGTCGGAGCTGGAGGTTACCCGAAGACCGAAGCGAAACAGCCGGTTCTGCAGTTCGCTTGCGATCATCGAGGAGTTTCCGCCGGAACCGAAGGCGTAAATCATGTCGGCCTTTGCGAGGTGCTCGGCGGCCATCTCGACAGCTGCCAGATCGAGCGAACGGTGCAAGAGGAAAAGCGCGTTCTGGGCTTTGGTGATGATATCCTGCGCGACATCGGCCGGATTGCTGCTTTTCGGTTCCGGGCGAAGGTAGCGCATCCCGACATAGGCCGTGCGGGCGAGCTGGACCTTGAAGTCCGAAAAGCTTTCGCAACCGACCCGGCGACAGAAGCGGGTCACGGTCGGCGGAGAGACGTCTGCCTTCTCGGCGAGTTCGATGATCGACGCATTCACCGCAAACTCGAAGTCATTGAGGAGAATATCCGCGATGCGGTTCTCGGATGGCGAAAGCCGGGCCTTTTCTTCCTGCAATGTCGAGAAAATATCCATGCCCGGCTCCCCCTGATCGTTCGCGCTACTTTTCCTTTGCCTTATAGGCAACGCAGTCGATTTCAACCTTGCAATCGACCATCATCGACGACTGAACGCAGGCGCGCGCGGGCGGGTGTTCGCCGAAATATTGCTGGTAGATGCTGTTGAACGTCCAGAAATCGCGCGGATCATCAAGCCACACGCCGCAACGCACGACGTGCTCGACGCCGTATCCGGCCTCTTCGAGAATGGCGAGCACGTTCTGAATTGTCTTATGGGTCTGGGCGACGATGTTGCCGTCGATAATCTCGCCATTTTCCATGGCAACCTGACCGGAAACATAGAGCCAGCCGTCGGCTTCGACAGCCCGAGCAAAAGGCAGCGGCTTACCGCCCGCGCCTTTTTGAACCGTGCCATAGCGAGTGATGGACATAGACCGATCCTTGCAAATTATTTTCGTGATGCGTTGACAAATGACCATATAAAGCGGAATTTGACCAGCGAAAAACAACATTCATGAAAAGAATTTCAATAGGGAACCCAATGCGCGATCCTTTTAAGAATCCTTTCCCGGCTTCTGATGTTGCACGTCATTCGATTTGGGAGATGCTCGTTCACCGCGATATCGACGCATTCCTGGCCGCCGATTGGTCAATGGTGGAGCATGACTTCGTGGAAGAGGGTTTCATCGGCATCGACGGACGCAAGAAGGTGAGCCCCGATGACTGGCGACTGGCATTTCCGACGCTTGCCGCCTACCGCGACGAATGGGTGCGCCAGGCCAAGGAATTCGCGAAGGAGAGCTTTGCCGAAGACACCCGCACGGCGATCTTCACGACGACCACATTGGAAGACATCGAAATTTCCGGCGACATGGCGCTCGTGCGCAAGAAGTTTGATGGCGGCCTCGCCAAGGCGGATGGTACGCGCGATGTCATGCAGTGGCAGACACTTTATTACTGCCGTCTGCACGAGGGTCGCTGGAAGATTTCCGGCTTTACCGGCTATCTGCCGAACCCGATGGGCTAATCTAACCTAAAGGCCGAAACCTTGCGGATATTCACGGCAGCGCTCGCCACCGAAACCAACACCTTCTCGCCCATCTGCATCGACCGACGCGCCTTTGAAGCGTCGCTATATGCACCTCCCGGCCAGCACCCGGAAACACCGACCCTGTGTTCGGCTCCGATTACGGTCGGTCGGCGTGTATGCGCGGAAAAGGGATGGGAACTCATCGAGGGGACGGCTGCATGGGCGGATCCAGCAGGCCTCCTCAACCGCGCAGCCTATGAAGGTCTTCGCGATGAGGTGCTGGAGCAACTGAAGGCTGCGATGCCCGTCGATGCGGTTGTCCTCGGCCTCCACGGCGCCATGGTCGCGGCGGGTTATGAGGATACCGAAGGCGATATTCTATCGCGCGTACGTGAGATTGTCGGTCCCGACATCCGCATCTTCGCCGAGTTGGACCCGCACAGCCATCTGACCGCCAAACGCTTCGCGGCTGCGGATGTGTTCGTCTACTTCAAGGAATTCCCGCACACGGACTTTGTGGACCGGGCGGAAGATCTCTGGCGCATCGCGGTCGATACGCTGGAGGGACGGGTCAACCCCGTCATGTCCGTGTTCGACTGCCGGATGATCGACGTCTTCCCGACATCGCGTGATCCGATGCGGTCCTTCGTCGACAAGCTCATGCAGATCGAGCGCGAGGATGCCGACATCTTGTCGATATCGGTCATCCACGGCTTCATGGCCGGCGACGTTCCGGAGATGGGCACAAAGCTCCTCGTCGTGACGAACGACAACGCCGCCAAGGGAAGCGCACTCGCGCGTGAGCTGGGCATGGAGCTGTTTGCGAAGCGCGGCACCTTCATGATGCCGCAGATCGACGAGAAGCAAGCGGTCAGCGAGGCTCTCGCCGCAACGTCCTGGCCGGTTGTCATTGCCGATATGTGGGACAATCCGGGCGGCGGCACGGCCGGCGACGCGACGGTTCTCCTGGAAGAACTACTGGCGCGCGGTGTGACAGACGCGGCGATCGGAACGATCTGGGACCCTATGGCCGTACAGATCTGCATGGCTGCAGGCGAGGGTGCCGAGATTCCGCTTCGCTTTGGCGCCAAGTCAGCGCCGGGCACGGGCAATCCGGTCGATGGTATCGTGAAGGTGGTCAGGATCGTTCCGAACGCGGAAATGCGGTTCGGCGAGAGCTTTGCGCCCTTCGGCGATTCTGCCCATATCGTGCTTGATGGCATCGACATCATCCTGAATTCGACGCGGGCGCAGAGTTTCGATCCGACGTTGTTTTCGGTTATGGGCATCGAGCCGACCTCCAAGAAAATTCTGGTCATCAAGTCGACCAATCACTTCTTTGCATCTTTCTCGAAGATTGCAGCCGAGATCATTTACTGCGCGGCGGGAACGCCCTATCCGAACAATCCAGCGAAGACGCCGTACCGTCGCGCTCGCAAGGATATTTGGCCGATGATAGACGACCCACACGGGTTGACGCAGGGAGCAGTTTGATGAGTGACAATCCGTTTGCCGTTGTTGCAAAGCCCGGTGATAAGCTGGGCGAGTTGTCGACCCCCCGGCCGATCATCGATGAAGATGGGTTGGCGGCAAACATAGCGCGAGTGCAGTCCTACATGGACAGCCACGGCATCGCGTTCCGTCCCCATATCAAGACGCATAAAATTCCCGCCCTTGCCGCCGAGCAGGTCGCGGCTGGTGCCAAAGGCATCAACTGCCAGAAGATCAGCGAAGCCGAAGTCTTTGCCGCTGCCGGCTTCGATGACATCCTGATCACGTTCAATATTCTTGGCCCGCAGAAGCTCGAGCGGTTGGCAGCGCTGAATGAACGCATCGGTGGCCTGAAGGTGGTGGCCGACAGTGCGGTTACCGTCGATGGCCTTTCTGATTGGTTCAGCGCGCGCAAGCCGCTTGTCGTGCTGGTCGAATGCGACACCGGAGGAGGACGCTGCGGTGTTCAGACGCCGGAAGAGGCCGTTTCGCTTGCCGGGCGTATCGACAAGGCGCCTGGTCTCTCATTCGGCGGGCTTTTGAACTATCCGAAGCCGGGCGCCGCCAAGGAGGTGCAGTCGTTCCTGAGTTCAGCTCTGGCACTGCTCGAAAACGAAGGGATTGCCTGCCCGATCGTCAGCAATGGCGGCACTCCCAGCTTGTTTGAGGCGCACCTCGTGCCCGCGGCGACCGAGCATCGGGCCGGAACCTACATCTACAATGATCGCTCGATGGTTCGGGCCGGCCATTGCAGCTTTGATGAGTGCGCCATGCACGTTCTGGCAACCGTGGTTTCACGGCCGACGCCCGATCGCGCCGTGATCGACGCCGGCTCAAAGGCGCTGACATCGGATCTGCTCGGCTTTTCCGATTTCGGCAGTGTCGTCGGCTATCCGGATGCGGTTATTACCGGCCTGTCGGAAGAGCACGGCGTTATCGATCTGTCGAAATGCTCTGGCGATCGTCCTGCCATCGGCGACAAGATTCGGATCGTTCCGAACCACACCTGCGTAGTGTCCAACCTCTTCGATACCATGGTGTTTCACCGTGACGGCGTCGTCACGCGTGTAGAGGATGTCGCGGCTCGCGGCCTCGTCTGGTAACTCTGCCTTTAGCAAGACTTATCGCATGCCAGGGGGCACCACTTCGCGCGTCTTGACGTTTGACGCGCGAAGCGCATTTCTTCCGGAGGCCCATGTTGCAGGTGCCGGGAGGTCTTTCGATGAGATTGTCTGTCGCTTTTGCTTTAGCGGCGAGCTTTGTCTGCATTTCAGCGGCAGAGGCGCCATCGGAATGGCAAACCTATAGCGGGGTGCGAGTCGATTCAGACCCGCAAACACAAGCCCGCTTTGATCGCGCCTACCGCCACTGCGAGCCCCAGGCCGCATGGCAAGGATCGGTTCAGCACGACGCCCTGCTTTACGTCACGGCTCTCAGGAGCTGCATGTATCGCCAGGGCATCGTTGACCGCGGATCGTATTCGTACCCGGTCAACGACTTCTTTGATCACTTCATTGATCGTTAAAGATCAGACAGCAGGCGTTGGGCTCAGAAGGTTAACATCGATGTCCGTCAGTTCGACGTGACGCTCGAATGCGATACCGTTTTCGTCGAACAGATGGCAGTCGACGCGATTGATCCCCGCGGTAAGAGGCTGTTCGGGGCGTACGCTGGCGCTACCCGGCAGCGTCGCGCAGAAATTCTCTCCTTCACCATCCAGCGATGCATAGGCGACTGTCTGGGCGCCAAGGCGCTCGATGACGGTCGGCACGACCGTGAATGTGATATCGCCCGTCCCAAGCTGGATATGCTCCGGGCGAACACCGAGCGTCAACGTCTTCCCGACGGCAGTCTCGCGCGGCGTTACCGGCAGCGTCACGGTCTGTCCCTTGTAGTCGACAGTGACACCAGCATCGCTGACTGCCTTGCAGGTGACGTTCAGGAAGTTCATTTTCGGATTGCCGATGAAGCCGGCGACGAAGATGTTGGCCGGCTTGTGGTAGAGCTCAAGCGGTGCGCCCGTCTGGGCAATCTCGCCAGCGTTGAGAACCACGATGCGGTCTGCCATCGTCATCGCCTCGACCTGGTCGTGCGTGACGTAGATCATCGTGGCCTTCAGCTGCCGGTGGAGCTTAGCGAGCTCGATGCGCATGTCCGCGCGCAACGCCGCATCGAGGTTGGACAACGGCTCGTCGAATAGGAAGATCTTCGGTTCGCGCACGATGGCTCGACCGATCGCGACGCGCTGACGCTGGCCGCCCGAAAGCATGCCCGGCTTCTGCTGCAGTCGCTGATCGAGATGAAGAATGCGCGCGGCGTGCTCGACCTTCGCCTTCAGTTTCTCTTCTTCCATCTTTTCGACGCGAAGCGGGAAGGCGATGTTCTCGAAGACGCTCATGTGGGGATAGAGTGCGTAGGACTGGAAGACCATCGCGATGCCGCGTTTGACCGGCGGCAGGTCGTTGACCCGCAGACCATCGATAACGATATCACCGCCCGACGTCGCATCAAGACCAGCGATCATACGAAGCAACGTGGACTTGCCGCAGCCGGAGGGGCCGACGAAAACAACGAACTCGCCGTTCTTGACCTCGAGCTGAACGCCCTTGAGAACCTCGAAGTCGCCGTAAAACTTCTGAACCTTGTTGAGAAGAAGCTGTCCCAAAACCTGTCTCCGGTCGCCGCGTCATCCGGCGCTTGCATATAATAGATAAAGGATCGCGGGTGTTGCGCCCGCGATCCCAACAAAGGCTTACTTGAACGCTTCGATCTCGCCGGCAGCCTTCTTGAGGGCAGCAGCCGGTTCGGCCTTGCCCGTCACGACGGACTGGACCATCTCGATGATAGAGTTCTGGAAACCCTTGTAGTCGGTGAAGAGAGGCTCAGGACCACCGAACGCGATACCGTCGATGAACGGCTTCCACGACGGATCGGCCTTGACGAATTCGTCAACCTTGGCCGACGGACGCAGAGGCGTCAGACCTGCACCGCCCTGGAGTTCGTATTCGCCCTGCGGGCCCGGCGAGGTGATGAACTTGGCAAATTCAGCCGCCTTCTCTTCCACGCCCGTACCCTTGAACACGGCCAAGCTGTCCGTGATGAGCAGCGTGCCTTCACCCTTGGCCGAAGGTCCGAGCGGCAGCGGTGCGACACCCCAGTTGATCTTGGTGTCCTTGAGGCGGGCAGCAGCGCCCGAACCAGCCTGGATCATGCCGACCTTGCCATCGAGGAAGATGGCGCGGATTTCGTTCTGTTCGTAGGCGGTTGCGCCTTCGACGGAATAAGGCGTGATGTCCTTGTAGGCCTGCAGGGCAGCCAACACTTCCGGGCTGTCGATCACGATCTTGTCGCCGTCGATGACCTTGCCGTTGTTGGTGTAAACCCAATGCATGAACTGGTGCATCGTGTTGTCGAAGGTCTTGGCTGGAAGGCCGTAGCCTGCGATGCCGGTCTTTTCCTTGATGGCCTTGGCGTCGGCAATTTCCTCAGCCCAGGTCTTCGGCGGGGTTTCCGGGTCGAGGCCAGCCTGCTTGAAGAGGTCCTTGTTCCAGTAGAGGGCCTTGGTCGAGAAAGCGACCGGCACGCCCCACTGATTACCGTCGAAGGTGACCGTGTCGACGATGTTAGGATAGTAGCTCTTCTTCTCTTCGTCGGTCATCGGCACCGGAACGATCAGGTCGTTCTGGGCAAATTCCTTGAGCGTGCGCGAGCCGACATAGGCCATGCCGACCGGGGTGCCGGCAGCAGCGAGCGTCGTTGCCTTGTCCTGGCACTGTTCCCAGCCAACAACCTCAACGGCAATCTTCCAGCCCGTGTTCTTGCCTTCCCATTCCTTGATGTACTTCTCATGGATGGGGTCGATCTTGTCGCCGCAATAGATCCAGCTGATCTCCTTGTCAGCCGCATGTGCGGTCATGGTGCCGAGCGCGGTGGAGCCGAGCAGGGCGAGGGCAATCAGCCCGGTCTTCATTTGAATTGTCACTTTGTTAGCTCCCGTTTTTTCTCTGGTGGTTGACTTCGACTTACTGTTTCACCGCGCCAGCGGTCAGGCCGCTGACGAGATACTTTTGAAGGAAGAAGATCACGATCATGGCAGGCGCAATGCCGACGAAGCTTGCGGCCATCAGCTCGTTCCAGACAACTTCCTGTCGGCCGAAATAGGCGAAGAGGCCAACCGGCAACGGCGCGTATTCGGTTTTGGAATTGAACGTCAGTGCGAAGATGAACTGCTGCGCATAGGACCCGATGAAGGTGGTGATCGCGACCACCGTGATGCCAGGCATGGCGATCGGCAGGATAACGCGGCGCAGCGTGTAGAAATGGCTGGCGCCGTCAACGAAGGCCGCCTCGTCCAATTCCCTCGGAATCCTCATCATGTAGGTTCTCAGCAGCCAGATCGCGGACGGGATCAGGAAGGCGATGCCCGGGACCATGATCGCAAAATAGGTGTTGAGCAGGCCAAGCGTGCGCATCAGCCGGAACAGCGGAATGAGAAGCACAGCGCCGGAAAACATGTTCACGGCCAGGAATGCGCCGAGCAGGACGCCCGCACCCTTGAATTCAAAGCGCGCGAAGGCATAGGAGGCGGGGATGACGAGAACCAGGACCGCCGCGGTCACGATGGTCGAGATGAAGAAGGAATTGAAGATGTAGCGCGCAAAACCCGGAACACTGATCCACATCGTCCGGTAGGCCTCGAAGGAGCCGTTCTCGGGAATGAAGCGGTAAGGCGACGAGAACAGCTGGCTCAGCGGCTTCAGCGAGACGAGGAAACCTTCGACGAAGGGTGCGAGCACGAACGTGAGGAACACCGCGATGCCGACATAGATGCCGATGATCTCATACCATTTGTACCGGTTGATCAGCATTGGGGGCTGTTTCATCGCTTGTCTCCAGAAGAAAGACGGCTGGTCAGGCGGAAGTAGCAGACGCAGAAGATCGACAGGAAGATGCAGATCAGCACGGCACGCGCAGCGCCTTCACCATATTTGTTCGATCCGATCGCCGTCTTATAGGTATCGATGATCATCGTCGTCGTCTCGCCGCTCGGACCGCCGCGCGTCAGGATCCAGATGATGTCGAATGAGTTGAACGTCGAGATCAGCGACAGCATCGACATGGTGATCATCGAGGGGACGATCAGCGGCATGGTGATGCGGCGGAAGCGGTACAAACGACCGGCCCCATCCGTCCAGGCAGCTTCATACAGATCTTGCGGGATCGCCTGCATGGCGGCGAGCATATAGAGCGTCACCATGGGGACGCCGATCCAGACGTCGGTGATGATCGTCGCCCAGAACGCCGTTGATCCTTGCGCCAGAAACGCGACGGGGGCATCGGCCAGGCCGAAGCGCTGCAGCATCCCGGAAATCATCCCGAACTGGCCATTATACATCCAGCCCCACATGAAGATGCCGATTGCCATCGGCACGATCCACGGCGGCATGGTCAGCACGCGGAAGAGCGCGCGACCGGGCACGGCCGAGTTCAGCATCGTCGCGCCAAAGACGCCGATGATCATCTTGATCGAGACGGAGAAGAACGTCCAGATGAAGGTCCGGATGATGACTTCCGCGAAGGTCGCGTTGAAGATCTTCTGATAGTTCACCCAGCCGACCCAATTCGTCACCTTCTTCAGCGACGCATCGGTGAAGGAGAGGATGAAGGTATCGACCAGCGGATACGCGACGATCACCGCGACATAGAGTACAGCCGGAAAGAGAAGGATCCAGGCGAAGATGAGGTTGCTTCGTTGAACATTCATCCTGCCGTCCTCCTCAAGCCGCTCTTGCGTGAAGCGCCTCATCGAATCTGTCCCACACGGGGCGCAGGTCGATAACCGCCTTCTTCATCCGGGCTTCGTCCATGGACAATGCAAGGATTCCGGCTTCGAGGGCGTTGAGGGTCGATACCGGCAACTCAGTGCCAGTGCGGACGCTATCGAGCAGATCGGCCGCCATCTGCTCGTCGGCACCGTAGTGCTGCGAGAGTTCGGTAGCGACGTACTTGTTCTCGACCACCTTCTTGCCGGTCAGCTGCTCATGCACATCGAGGTAGCCACGAACGAAATCGCCTTCCGCCATGCCGCGCGAGCCCATGATGGCAAAGCGGCGGAACTGGTCGGGAACGTTCAGGTTGGTATGGAAGTTCATGCCGACGCCATTGGCATATTCAACGATCGCCACCTGGTAGTCGATGATGTCGGCGTCGCTGTCGAAGACCTTGTCCGAGCCCATCCAGCCGCTTGGCTTGCGGTGGAACAGTTCGAGATCGTTGATGCCTTCGCGGGCAGGGTCGTTCACCGGCGTAAAGCTCTTGCGACCGCCGAAGCTTGCGACCCGCTCCGGACGCGCGCCGACGACGCCGTTATAGAGGTCGAGGTCGTGGCAGCACTTCTCTAGCATGAAGCTGCCGGAATAGCGCTCGTAGCGACGCCAGTCGCGCATGAAGAACGCGCCGTGATAGGGCTCGATGTGCTCGGAGGCTTCGATCGAAACGATCTGCCCCAGCTTGCCGGTCGCCTGAATGGCGCGCAGGTCCTTGTAGAGCGGCGAATAACGCAGGACGAGGCCGACCATGAGGCGCTCGTGACCGAACTTGGCCATGAGCTTGGCGAGCTCGATGCTTTCGGCGATCGTGGTGACGATCGGCTTTTCGCAGAAGACCTTCAATCCCGCTTCGAGACCGAGGCGGATATGGTCGAGATGCATGTGGTTTGGCGAGCCGATCATCAGAAGATCGAGCTTTTCGTTGGCAATCAGGTCTGCCGGCGTCGCATATGCCTTGCCCGCGGAAACGCCCTGCTCAACGAGCCCCGGAAGGCCAGCCGGATCCGGGTCGACGTATCCGACGATCTCGAAGCTCTCATCAACCGACTTGAAGACGTAGCCAAGGTAGCCGAGCCGGAAACCGAGCCCGATAATTCCCACTTTCATGCTGTTCTCGTTCCCAATTACGTAATTTATTTTCGTCAAGTTGGGACAAATTTTCGAACTCGTCAACTGGAATCGCGCGAAAAGTTGAAACTATGAAATTAATTTTCATTCTGCCGCGTTTGAAGCAGGAAGCGTTGCCAGCCTCACAAAACGTAATCGTTTTCATGTTGAAACGGCCGGCAATGCCTCTTTTCCGGTCACCAGATGATCGCCATTGCCCGCTCCGCAGACCCTTTTCGTTCAGGTGAAAAAACACCGTCTCAGGCGTTGCGTTTCTTCCCCTCCAGAAGGTCGAGCACGGAGTTCGCGGCCTCCAGAACATTTGTCCCCGGACCGAAGATCGCAGCGATGCCATGATCGGTGAGAAACCGATAATCCTGCCGCGGAATCACCCCACCGGCGACGACGACGATCTCACCGGCTCCCTGCGATTTCAGCGCGTCGACAAGCTGTGGAGCAAGCGTCTTGTGTCCGGCCGCCAGCGACGACATGCCGACGACATGAACCTTGTTTGACACCGCCAGCGCGGCAGCCTCCTCGGGCGTCTGGAAGAGCGGTCCCGCGATGACATCGAAGCCGATGTCGCCGAAGGCCGATGCAATCACCTTGGCGCCGCGGTCATGGCCGTCCTGCCCAAGCTTGGCCACCATGATCCTTGGCTTTCGCCCAAGCGTCGTTCTGACTTCAGTCATGCGCGCCTTCAGGGCTTCCAGCTCGGGCTCATTGCGATAGGCCTCGCCATAGACGTCCTTGATGACATCAGGCGTCGCGGCATGATCGCCGAACGCCTTGCGCATGGCGTCGGAAATCTCACCGACCGTGGCGCGGGCGCGGGAAGCCTCTACCGCGGCCTCCAGGAGGTTGCCTTCGCCTGTCTTCGCGATGTTCGTCAGGCGGTCGAGCGTTTGAGCGACGAGCGAATTGTCACGCCGGCGCTTTGTGTCTTCAAGTCGCTTGATCTGCGCGGTTCTCACCGCCGTGTTGTCGATCTCGAGAATGTCGATCGCTTGCTCGTCTTCAAGCCTATACTTGTTGACTCCGACGATGATCTCGTCGCCCTTGTCGACCGCAGCCTGGCGGCGGGTCGCTGCCTGCTCGATCAGTCTCTTCGGCAGCCCCTCGTTGACCGCCTTCGTCATTCCTCCCAGCGCTTCGACTTCTTCGATCAACACCCAGGCCTTCTCGGCGAGTTCGGACGTGAGGCTTTCGACATAGTAGGAGCCGGCAAGCGGATCGACGACTTTGGTGACGCCTGTTTCATGCTGGAGGATCAGCTGGGTATTGCGAGCGATACGGGCAGAAAACTCCGTCGGCAGTGCGATTGCCTCGTCGAACGAATTCGTGTGCAAAGATTGAGTACCGCCAAGGACGGCCGACATCGCCTCGAATGCCGTGCGCACGATGTTGTTGTAGGGATCCTGCTCCTGCAGGGACACGCCTGACGTCTGGCAATGGGTGCGCAGCATCAGCGACGAGGCCTTCATGGGTTTGAATTCTTCCATGATCCGCGTCCAAAGCAGACGTGCCGCCCGCAGCTTGGCGGCCTCCATGAAGAAATTCATGCCTATGGCAAAGAAGAAGGACAACCGACCGGCGAAGTCGTCGACATTGAGCCCCTTGGCAAGAGCGGCCCGGACGTACTCTCGTCCATCGGCAAGCGTGAAGGCCAGTTCCTGTACCAGCGTCGCGCCGGCCTCCTGCATGTGGTAGCCGGAGATCGAGATCGAGTTGAATTTCGGCATCTTTCTTGCCGTATACTCGATGATATCGGCAACGATCCGCATCGATGGTTCCGGGGGATAAATGTAGGTATTGCGGACCATGAACTCCTTGAGAATGTCGTTCTGGATGGTCCCCGAGAGTGCTTCGAGCGGAACGCCCTGCTCCTCGCCCGCGACGATAAAGTTTGCCAGGATGGGGATCACCGCTCCGTTCATCGTCATCGACACCGAGACCTTCTCAAGCGGAATGCCGTCGAACAGGATTTTCATGTCCTCGACGCTGTCGATCGCCACGCCCGCCTTGCCGACATCGCCTTCCACGCGCGGATGATCACTGTCGTAGCCGCGGTGCGTCGCAAGGTCGAATGCGACGGATACGCCCTGCTGACCGGCCGCGAGCGCCTTGCGGTAGAACGCATTCGAGGCTTCCGCCGTTGAGAAACCCGCATACTGGCGGATCGTCCAGGGGCGCCCGGCATACATCGTCGCGCGAGGCCCGCGGGTGAACGGCGCAAGGCCCGGGAGGGATCCGAGATGCACCAAGCTTTCAGTATCTGCCTGCGTGTAGAGCGGTTTGACGGTAATGCCTTCAGGTGTCTCCCAAACCAGCGTGTCTGGCGACGTCTTGAGTTCCCGTTCGGCAAGTGTCTGCCAATCGCCAAGCGTTTTCGAGTTCATCCTAGAACCTCCGGCATTCTCATTTTGCCGCAGGCTAGCACTTTATTCGCGTCGGTTGCGATAGAGCGTGACGATAAATTTGTCCCGAGGATCGGCGCTCGTACGGATCAATCGTGGAAGCGGATCGGGCGGATTTCCCGGTGCGCGATCTTCAGCGAACGGTCAGGCTGGATGACGTATGTCTCCTCCACCTGCTGTCCGTACTGATCGATGAAGTCGTGCGGGAACGACGAACCGACAGGCGACTTCGTCAATTTCGTGCGCGGCTGACCGCCGTAGGTGATGCTGCCAGGTATCGGATCCAGCCCCGGAGCGGAAAAGTTCTGCGCCGTCGTGCATCCGGCCAGCACCGCAATGCAAATCAGCGCGCCAAGTTTCGTTCGCATTGCACCCTCGCAGATTCGATTGCGTTCTGCCTTCGCATATATGCAAGCCAAAGCCGGCCAGACAGGGGGCCGAATGCCCCCTGCGCAAATTATTCGGGATGCTGCTGCCTAGAGTAGACCGCGCCGTGCGAGATTGGCCATCAACGCGGAAATCCCGAAGGTCCAGGGCGCGCACTCCGTCGAAAGCCGCACGGTGTTCTTCAATGTTCCCAAGCCGGCAGACGAGATTTCGACGATATCGCCAACCTTGTGGGTAAAGCCCTGATTGACCGCATCCCGGTCCTGCGTCGGCGCAAACAACGTGCCGAGGAACAGCATGAAGCCATCGGGATATTGGTGATGCGGACCGCAGGTCTGCTTGACGAGATCGGTCGGATCCCGGCTGATCTTTGACATCGAGCTCTTGCCGTTGAGAACGAAACCATCAGGGCCGGTTACCTTGAGATCAAGTTCCGCCTTGCGCACGGCGTCGAGATCATAGGTGCTGTCGAAAAGACGGATGAACGGGCCGATCGCGCAGGACGCATTGTTGTCCTTAGCCTTGCCTAGCAGCAGTGCGGAACGCCCCTCCACATCGCGCAGATTGACATCGTTGCCGAGGGCCGCGCCCTTGATTTCACCACGGCTGTTGACGGCCAGGACGATCTCCGGCTCGGGATTGTTCCATGTCGAGATCGGATGCAGACCGACATCGCTCCCCCATCCGACCGACGATAGAACTGGGGCCTTGGTAAAGACTTCAGCATCCGGGCCGATGCCGACCTCCAGATATTGCGACCACATACCTTCTTCGATCAGCGCCTGCTTGACGTTTGCCGCCTCGGGGGAGCCTGCCTTGAGATTGTTGAGGCTGCCACCGATCAATGTGCTAACGCGCTCGCGTATCGCGGCGGCTCGATCAGGATTGCCGGCGGCCTTCTCTTCGATGACGCGCTCGATCATGGATTGAGCAAAGGTGACGCCGCATGCCTTGATCGCCTGCAGGTCGCTCGGGGCGAGCAGATAGACCGTCGAATTCGAGGGCGTGCCGTTGCTATTGGCCGCCACGTCTTCGAGCCTTCCCAACGAGGAGCCTTTCGCCGAGCGGACGACGCCGGCGGGATCCGATTGCTCGAGCAATCCGCTGACCGTCGGCACTGCGGGCGATGTGATGTCTATCAGTTCCCCGTCCCGGATTGTCACCACACTCGGGCCCTGAACTGCGGGGTTCCAGGCGCGACCGATAAACAGGCCGCCCGATGCGGCGCTGTCGAGAAGGCTATCAGACATCATCATGTTCCGTCACAAACGAGCGATGGACGCGCTCTTTTTATCGATGGAGATCACGCCGCCCTCCAACCCAACGGCGGGTGAAATCGACCACATTCGAAAGGGCAGGGCAAGGCCGCAGACGGAACAAGAGAATTATATTGCTCAATAAAATCATGGGCCCGTGTCTTGCCGACACGGACCCATCATGTCTATCGCTTCGGCCCGAAGGCGCGCTGGCGTTAGTGGTTGTCGCGCGGAATGCCCTTGGTCTGTGCAATGCGCTGGTACTTGATCGCGGGCTCGAGAACGGCACCGGTCTCCATCTGGCCGACGTAGTTACGCTGGATTTCCTGCCACGGGGTCTGGCTCTCGGGTAGACGTAGCCACCGGCTTCGGCCAGCGCTGCGTGGCGTGCCGCAAGCTCTTCGTCGCTGATCAGGATGTCAGCCGTGCCCTTCTTGAGGTCGACGCGCACGGTGTCGCCCGTTCTCAGGACAGCAAGGCCACCACCTGCGGCAGCTTCCGGCGACGCGTTCAGGATGGAAGGCGATCCCGATGTGCCGGACTGACGGCCGTCACCGATGCAGGGAAGCGAAGAGATGCCCTGCTTCAGCAGATAGTCAGGAGCGCGCATGTTGACGACTTCGGCGGCACCCGGGTAGCCGATTGGGCCGGCGCCGCGCATGAAGAGTACCGTCGAACCATCGATTGCAAGCGACGGATCGTCGATGCGGTGATGGTAATCCTCAGGACCGTCGAAGACCACGGCGCGGCCAACGAAGGCTTCCGGATCGTTCGGGTTGGAAAGATAACGCTCGCGGAACTCAGGCGAGATCACGCTGGTCTTCATGATCGCGGAGTTGAACAGATTGCCCTTCAGAACGCGGAAACCGGCGCGTTCCTTGAGCGGGCGCTCGAACGGACGGATGACCTTGTCGTCTTCGATCGTCGCCGTCGTGTAGTTTTCGCCGACCGTCTTGCCGTTTACCGTCATCGCACTCGTGTTGATGAGGTCGTGCTTGATGAGTTCGCCCATGACGGCGGGAACGCCGCCGGCGTGGTAGTAGTCTTCGCCAAGGTATTCGCCGGCCGGCTGCAGATTGACGAGCAGCGGGATTTCTTCGCCGTAGGTCTGCCAGTCATCGACCGTCAAATCGACGCCGACGTGGCGGGCAAGCGCGTTCAGGTGGATCGGGGCGTTGGTCGAGCCGCCGATGGCCGAATTGACGCGGATCGCGTTGATGAAGGCTTCTTTGGTCAGGATGTCCGACGGCTTCAGGTCTTCGCGAACCATCTCGACGATGCGCAGGCCGCTCTCATAGGAGATTTCCTGGCGGTCGCGGTAAGGAGCCGGGATCGCTGCCGCGCCGGGCAGCTGCATGCCAAGTGCCTCGGCAAGCGAGTTCATGGTCGTGGCCGTGCCCATCGTGTTGCAGTAGCCGGTCGATGGTGCCGACGAGGCAACGAGCTTGACGAAGCCCTGATAGTCGATTTCGCCGCGCGCCATCATTTCGCGGGCCTTCCAGACGATCGTGCCCGAGCCGGTGCGCTCGCCGCGGAACCAGCCGTTCAGCATCGGGCCGACCGACAAAGCGATCGCCGGGATGTTCACGGTTGCTGCGGCCATAAGACAGGCCGGCGTGGTCTTGTCGCAGCCGATCGTCAGCACGACGCCATCGAGCGGGTAGCCGTAAAGGATTTCAACGAGGCCGAGGTAGGACAGGTTGCGGTCGAGGCCTGCCGTCGGACGCTTGCCGGTTTCCTGGATCGGGTGAACCGGAAATTCGATCGCGATGCCGCCGGCGTCGCGGATGCCTTCGCGTACGCGCTTGGCGAGCTCAAGGTGATGGCGGTTGCAGGGAGACAGGTCGGATCCGGTCTGGGCGATGCCGATGATCGGGCGTCCCGACTGCAGTTCTTCCTGGCTGAGGCCGAAGTTCATGTAGCGTTCGAGGTAGAGCGCTGTCATATCAGGATTGTTGATGTTGTCGAACCAAGCCCGCGAGCGCAGCTGCGACGTCTCGCCCTTTTCCTGAACGGCGTTGTGACCCTGAGGGGAAGGGGTTTTTTCAACCACGATGAAGTTTCCTTGCGTTGGCGCTGTTGTTGTCATGCATTTAGCTGATCGGTACTGGATTGTATAATCAGTCTTTCGTATTTTGATATGCAAATTTGTTATATCAAGAGAGGTCAAGGTGGGACTGGACGGTTTCAAGCTGCGGCATATGAAGATGCTGGTAGCGCTCAGCGAACACGGAAAACTGGGCGTGGTTGCCGAAATGTTCGGCATTTCCCAGCCGGCTCTTTCGCGAACGTTGAACGAGCTCGAACAGATGTCGGGCCATCAGCTTTTCGAGCGTCACAATCGTGGACTGATCGCGACGAATCAGGGCGAGGTGATTGTCCGCCACGCGAAGATGCTTCTGGCCGAAGCACAGCGCGCGGAATACGAAATGGTGGTCGCGGCGGCCGGGCAGGGCGGGAGCGTTGCGTTCGGGACGATCATGACGCCGGCGTCGGACTATGTGGCGCCGACCTTAAAGCGGCTGTTCGAGACGCACCCGACGATCGACGTCAGCATCACCGTCGGCAGCAGCGACGTCCTGCTCGAGGACGTTCTCAGCCGGAGGCTTGATTTCGCGGTTTGCCGCATTCCGAGCGGCATGAACCCGCTGTGGTTCGATCATATCCAACTCGGCAAGGAGACACTGCGCATCGTCGCGGCCAAGGACCATCCTCTGGCGGGAAAGGCCGTTCTGGACGAGGAGGATCTGCGCCAGCAGAGTTGGGTGCTGCAGCCGCACGGCTCATTTCTGCGTCAGGTCGTCGACGATTTCATCCGGCGCCACGGGATCATCCCAGCGAGCGTCGTGTCGACATCAGACGCTCTCCTCACAATGCTCCTGATGTTGCAGAGCGAGCGGCTCGGGATCCTCGCCGAGCCAGTCGCGAGGCTGATGGAAGATCACGGACTTTTGCGCACGCTTTCGGTGGCGGGAGATATCTCCGTCCCGGATTTTGGGCTCGTCAAGCTGAAGGACCGCGAACTCTCTGCCTCGGCCGAGTTGCTCTACAAACTGTTCGAATCGACTGCTAGCTGACTGCGATCAGGCAATCGGCACCAGTTGCGCGACCATCCTGACATCTCGCCGGAAATCCGACGGTGACATGCCGGCGATATGCCGGAACGACTTGTTGAACGCGCTGATCGAGCCGAAGCCGCTGTCCATCGCCACCTGCAGCACGTTCGCTCCATCGTTCATGAGCATGGCCTGCGCACGCGAAAGCCTCAGCAGGTTGACATATTTGCTGAGCGTCATGCCCGTGGTCTTCTTGAACAGGTTCATCGCATATTTGGGATGCAGGTCGGCGGCACGCGCGATATCGACCGAATCAATCTCGTGGAGAAAGTTTGCCGCCACGAAATCGCACATGCGAGCCACCGTCCGCGATGATTGAGCGTAGGACTGGTCGATGTCGTCGATTTCGTCCGGACCGCCAGCCGCTAGCATTGTGTAAGGCTCAAGCACGATGCGCTCGACCCGCAGCAGCATTTCTTCCACGGCATGCTGGGCCTTCGCGGGGTCTCCCGACTTGGCATAGCGCACCCATCGCTGAAAGTTCTCCTGATCGGCAGTGTCCGTCGCTGACGTGAAAAGGATATCGCCCTTCATCAGCCGGCTCGATACGCTGATCGGCAGGCGCATGCGGAAGAAATAAACCAGTGGCAGGTGCCCGCCGGCATAAATGGCGTCGTCGCTGCACTCGTCCATCTGATGCGGTTGACCGCCCCAGAACAGGCACATGTCGCCCGCTTTCATGTTCACCTCACGACCATTCATGAGGTAATGCACGCAGCCTTGCATGATGTAGTTGACTTCGACCTGCACATGCCAATGCGGCATGAGCATTACTGACGGATGATTGTGAAACATCTGTAGCGCCGTCGGCAGGCCCTCGATGCTGCTCGCCCCCGGCTGATAGACAGCCCGTCTTTCGATCTTACTTTCCGCCAAATCCATATTCCCTTTTTAGGAGACAGCGGCTCCCTTCCAGATAGTCTAGCCACGTTCGCTAAGGGACGGCAATTGAAAAGGGAGGATTTTCAATGCGCTTCAAACTTATAAGCACGACCGCAATCGTTGCGCTGCTCGCTTCAGGCTCTGCATTCGCGCAGGATTCGGGCAATCTTACGATCTGGAGCTGGAACATCGCCGCGTCGGCGCTGAAATCGACGCTCGAAGGTTTCAACAAGCAGCATCCGGATATCAAGGTCACCGTCGAAGACCTCGGAAACCAGCAGGTTTTCGACAAGATGCTGGCAGCTTGCGCGGCTGGTGGCGAGGGTCTGCCGGATATCGTCACCGTCGAGAATTTCGAAGCTGAGATCTTCTGGAGCCGCTTCCCGGATTGCTTCGCCAACCTGAAGGACCTCGGATACAACGCCGACATCCAGGCAAAATTCCCGGAGTTCAAGCGCACCGAACTTGAGGTCGGTGACGTTGCATATGCAATGCCGTGGGATTCCGGCCCGGTTGCCGTATTCTATCGTCGTGATTTCTACGAGAAGGCCGGTGTTGACCCGTCGACGATCAAGACGTGGGATGACTTCATCGCCGCCGGCAAGAAGATCTCCGCTGCCAATCCCGGTGTCGTCATGGCGCAGGCCGACTTCAACGGCGACAGCGAATGGTTCCGCATGATCTCCAACGAACAGGGATGTGGATATTTCTCGACGGACGGCCAGTCGATCACCATCAATCAGCCGGCCTGCGTCGCGACGCTTGAGAAAGTCAAGGAGATGAAGGATGCCGGCACGCTGACGGCCGCCATCTGGGACGAAAAGATCCAGGCAAATACCGCAGGCAAGGTTGCCAGCCAGATGTATGGCGGCTGGTATGAAGGCACCATCCGTTCCGGATCGCCTGATCTTAGCGGCAAGTGGGGCGTCTATATGATGCCGAGCCTGACGGCAGACGGCCCGCATGCAGCAAACCTCGGCGGTTCGTCGCTTGCGATTGCAGCCAACTCTCAGAACAAGGAAGCCGCCTGGACCTACGTCAACTATGCGCTTGGCACCAACGAAGGCCAGGTGGCGATGCTGAAGTCGTTCGGTCTCGTACCTTCGCTTCTCTCGGCAGTCCAGGATCCGTTCGTCAACGAGGCGCAGCCCTATTGGGGCGGCCAGAAGGTATGGGCTGACATTCTGTCCACCCTGCCGAAGATCGTTCCGAGCCGCGGCACTGCGTTCCAGACGGACGCCGACTCCATCTACAAGGCCACGCAGACGAAGTACTTCGCTGGCGGCTATCCGGATGCGAAGGCGGCCCTCGACGACGCCGCGAACCAGATCGCGACCGCAACAGGTCTTCCCCTTGCGAAATGAGTGACGATGCCGGGCGCTGATGGCGCCCGGCCTCCATCCCGAAGGGGTGGCTCTTTTCGTCTGTGAGGAGAATGGAATGCCGATCCGTACCAGGAACGCCTACACGTTTCTTGCGCCCTATCTTTTGGTTTTTGCTGCCTTTTGGGTATGGCCAATCATCAGCTCGTTTTTGATCTCGTTTCAAAACACGCGCATCAATCCCTGGAAATACAGCCTGTCGATCAACTGGGGGCGCTTGTTCAGCGACCCGGCCTTCTACAATGCGCTCTACAACACACTGATCATTCTCGTCATTCAGGTGCCGGTGATGATCGCGATCGCCACCGTCATGGCGGTGCTGCTGAATTCGCCGCTGCTGAAGGCGCGGTCGCTGTTTCGCTTCGCATTCTTCGCCCCGGTCGTGGTTGGCGAGGTTGCCTATGCAGCCGTCTTCCGCCTGATGTTCAGCTACGATTTCGGGATCATCAACAAGCTGATCGCCGCCGTCGGTCTCACGCCTGTCTCGTGGTTCGACAACGCTCATGCGGCGATGGCGCTGGTGATTATCGCGGTGACATGGCGTTGGGCCGGATATAACGCAATCATCATCCTCGCCGGGCTGCAATCCATCCCAGAGGACGTCTACGAGGCCGCGACGCTCGACCGCGTCAGCAAGGTGCAGCAGTTTTTCCATATCACGCTGCCGCTTCTGAAGCCGATCATCCTCTTCTGCGTCATTCTTTCCGTCATCGGCACCATGCAGCTCTTCACCGAGCCATTCCTGATCACCAATCGCGGTGGACCGGGCGGTGGAACCGAGACCCTGGGGTTGTTGCTCTATCGTCAGGGCTTCCTGTCGTTGAACTTCGGCTATGCCTCTGCGGTGGCCTACACCATGGCTGCGCTAGCGGTCGCCATCTCGCTGCTCAACCTCTGGATCGGGAGGGACCCCAAATGACATCCAAGTCTCAATCTCTCCTCTGGCGTAAGATCGCCCTGCACCTCGCCCTGACGCCTCTCGCGATCATCTGGCTGTTCCCGTTGTGGATGATGATGGTCTTCTCGACCATGCCGGACTTCGGCATTTTCAGTCCCGAGATCATCCTCTGGCCGTCAACGAACTTCCTGGCGAATTTTGCCAACTTGCAGGCCGATACCGATTTCATCGGCGCCATGATCACGTCTGTCTGTGTGGCGACGATTTACACCGTTCTTTCAGTGCTCCTGACGTCGATGGCGGGCTGGGCATTGGCGCGCTACCGGTTCTTCGGTCGCTCCATCATTATTGCGATTATCCTCGGCACCATCACTTTGCCGTTCGCGGTTGTTGTGATCCCGCAGTTCATCATGGTGGCGCGCGAGTTCAGGCTGGCCAACACCTGGGTAGCCCTGATCGTGCCGCCGCTGTTCAATTCGCTTGGCGTTCTCTTCATGCGGCAGGCGTTCTCGATGATGCCGGGCGAGCTTTTCGATGCGGCTCGCGTCGAGGGTGTCAAGGAATGGCAGATCTTCCTTCGCGTGGCCTTGCCACTGGCACGCCCGACGATGGCAGCGCTCGCGATCATCCTCTTCCTGCAGTCCTGGAACAACTACCTCTGGCCACTGCTGATCAGCTCCAAGCCCGGAACCATGACGGCGCCGGTGGCGCTCGGAACCCTGATCGGCCTGACGAAGGTCTCCTGGGGCGGGATCATGGCGGGCGCGATGCTGCTGACAGCTCCGATCCTCGTGGTTTTCGTGTTCCTGCAACGCCATTTCATTGCCGGCATTTCAGCTGGCGCTGTCAAGTAATCGGGGAAACGCCCAAATGTCCGAACTAACGCTCAAGAACGTAGTGAAGCGCTTCGGCGCGCTTGAGATCATTCACGGCGCCAACCTGGAAGTTAAGGACGGCGAGTTTGTTGTCTTCGTCGGCCCTTCCGGCTGCGGCAAGTCCACGCTGCTTCGCATGATCGCGGGGCTCGAGGATATCTCCGATGGCGAGATCAACATCGGCGGCAAGATCGTCAACGACGTCGAGCCGGCGGATCGCGGAATCGCGATGGTGTTCCAGTCCTACGCTCTCTATCCGCATATGACCGTCGAGGAAAACCTGAGCTTCGGATTGCGCATGAACGGCAATCCGAAGGAAGACACAAACAAGCGCGTCAAGCATGCCGCCAACATCCTGCGCATCAACGAACTCATGCATCGCCGGCCGAAGCAGTTATCGGGCGGCCAGCGCCAGCGCGTTGCGATCGGTCGCGCCATCGTGCGTGAACCGCAGGTGTTCCTGTTCGATGAACCTTTGTCGAACCTCGATGCAGAACTGCGCGTGCAGATGCGCGTGGAAATCTCGCGACTGCACAAGCAGCTCGGGACCACGATGATCTATGTGACCCATGATCAGACCGAGGCGATGACGCTCGCCGACAAGATCGTGGTGCTGCGCGCCGGGAACGTCGAGCAGATCGGCGCTCCCCTCGATCTCTACGACGACCCAGCCAATCAGTTCGTCGCGGGCTTCGTCGGATCACCGAAGATGAACTTCCTTCAGGCCGAGGTGGCCGAAGTCACGGGGGACGGCGTGACTGTCACGCTGCCGAGCGATCGAGGCGTCCGCCTGCGGCTGTCGCTAAAAGACGGCGTGGAGGTCGGTATGCCGGTTACACTCGGCATTCGTCCGGAGCATTTCGTCGATGCGGGGCAGGGGGACGCCGACCTTACCGTCGGCATCGATGTCGCGGAGCACCTAGGCAATACGAGCTATGTGTACGCAAGTGCCGGTAGCGGCGAGCAGCTGATCATCGAGCGGCCGGAGTCCCGGACCGCTGGCACGCGCGACAGCCTGACGGTGGGCCTGTCCGCCAAGCGCATTTTCCTTTTTGACAACGCAGGCAAGCGTTTGCGTTGACGCAACTTCCCAAGACAAATGAATGAAAGAGGAATTCTGATGACTACAGATCAACCTATCCGCTGGGGTATCATCGGCCCAGGCACGATTGCGCGCACATTCGCCGACGGTGTGGCCCACTCGCGCAGCGGCAAGCTCGTGGCGATCGCGACACGCAACCCTTCCAAGCCTGGACTGGCGGAGGCGTTCCCGGGCGCCCGGATCGTCGACGGCTACGAAGCCTTGTTGCGCGACAGCGAGGTCGATGCCGTCTATATCTCGACGCCGCATACCGGCCACGCCGAATGGGCAATCAAGGCAATCCGATCAGGCAAGCATGTCCTCGTTGAAAAGCCGATCGCGCTCTCCTCCTACGACGCCGATGCGATCTACAACGAGGCGAAAAAGGCTGGCGTCTTTGCCGGCGAAGCCTTCATGTATCGCGTCCATCCGCAGACGGCGAAGATCATTGAGTTGATCAAGAGCGGAATCATCGGAACGGTGCGTATCATCCGCACAAGCTTCGGCTTCAACATGGGGTCGTTCAAGGCGGAGCATCGCCTGTTCTCGAACGATACCGCCGGCGGCGGCATCCTCGATGTCGGCGGCTATCCGGTTTCGATGGCGCGGCTGATCGCTGGCGCCACGGAAGGCAAGCCATTCCTCGAGCCGGAGAAGGTTTCCGGCGTTGGTCATCTCGGCCAGTCCGGTGTCGATGAATGGGCGTCTGCCGTGCTGCAGTTCCCCAACGGCATCATCGCCGAAGTCTCGTGCTCGATCATGGCCAACCAGGACAACACGCTGCGCGTGATCGGGTCCGAGGGGCGCCTGGAGGTCAAGGATTTCTGGTTTGCCTCCGGCCACAAGGGCGGAATCGGCCATATCGAAATCTTCAAGGGCAACGAGCAGCAGACCATCGACGTCAAGGAAGACCGCTGGCTGTATTCGTTCGAGGTCGATGCAGCCGGTGACGCGATCCGCGCCGGCGAGCATGAGTTCCGCTCGCCCGGCATGAGCTGGTCGGATTCGGTTGGAAACCTTCGTGTTCTTGATCAGTGGCGCGCCTCGATCGGTCTCGAATACGGGGTCGAAAAGGCCGAACGGCGCACCTCGAACCTCGCAGGCGGTACCGTCAAGCGCGGCAACAGCATTCCGCAGCGCCAGATTCCAGGCATTTCGAAGCCGGCATCGGTCGTTACCCTCGGTTTCGAATTCTTCCCGAACTTCGCGTCAGCATCGCTCACCCTCGACGCCTTTTACGAGGCCGGCGGCAATGTCTTCGATACGGCGTTCGTCTATGGTGGCGGCAAGACCGAAAAGATCTTTGGCGATTGGCACACCAGCAGAAACGTGCCGCGCGAAGAGATTGTGTTGATCGGTAAGGGCGCGCATTCCCCTCTTTGCTACCCTGATGTCATCGCCAAGCAGCTCGATCAGTCGCTTGAGCGGTTGAAGACTGACTATGTCGACATCTACTTCATGCACCGCGACAATACCGACGTTCCGGTCGGCGAATTCGTCGACGCAATGGATGACGAGGTCAAGCGTGGCCGCATTCGCGGCATCTTCGGTGGATCGAACTGGACGCGTGAACGCATGGACGAGGCCGCGGCCTATGCCGCAAAGAACGGCAAGACGGCACTTGCCGCACTCTCCAACAACTTCTCGCTTGCGGAAATGCTTGATCCGATCTGGGCGGGATGCGTGACATCCTCGACCGACGAGTGGAAGCACTGGCTGAACGAGCGCCAGGTCCCGAACTTTGCATGGTCGAGCCAGGGTCGCGGCTTCTTTACCGACCGCGCCGGCCGCGACAAGCGGGACGACGAGGAGATCGTGCGTTGCTGGTATTCCGATCGGAATTTCGAACGCCGCGACCGCGCGATCGAGCTTGCGAACAAGCTGGGACGCAGCCCGATCCACGTGGCACTCGCCTACGTGATCGCCCAGCCGTTCCCGGTTATCCCGCTGATCGGGCCCCGCACGATCGCGGAACTGGAGGACAGCCTGTCGGCACTCGACATCAAGCTCACGCCAGAGCAAGTGAAGTGGTTGGAAGCGTAGGATCGCCTTGATCTTGAGATGAAAGCAGGCGGCACTGATACCGCCTGCTTTGTTTTATCTAGCGATTTCAGCTCGATACCCTTTCGCACTGGCACAAGTCTCCGGCCGGGATTATAATGGCACTCCGTAGACCGCCTCGAAGGCGGCCCTCTATCTGGTTTGCGATGAGGGGGAAGCATGCATTGGCTAGCTCTTGCGGCAGCGCCGGCGGCGCTTGTTGCGTCTATGGTTTCGGCACAAGAACCGGTCATCGGCACCTGGAAGACGCAGGTCGGCACCACGGCCGTAATCGACCGGTGTGTCGAAGGCTACTGCATCACCATGAAGACCGGCGATCATGCCGGCCAACGCATCGGCTCGTTCCAGGGGCGCAACGGCAGCTTCGTCGGCACTATCGTCGAGCCCGAAAGCAAGAAGACCTTTGACGGTGTCCTCACTGTTGCGGGTGATACGGTTCGGATGCGGGGATGCACGATGAAGATCGTGTGCCGCTCCCTGATCTGGAAGAGGCTGCAATGACGGTGTGTCGAGCAGCAGCTAGCTGTTGTGTTTCAGGCCGTCGATCACGCCGCGATATTCGCGCGCGAGCGAAATTGCCGCTTTTGCAACCACGGGATTGACGGTTTTTCGATCAATCGCCGCCGAGCAAACTTCGAACACACCGCGCAGCTCGCGTTCGATCGAACTCAGCTCGGGGTATCGCTCAACCAGCATTCTTGGCAGGTATTTAGCTTTGAAATTCATTGGCTTGGATGCCTCTGGCGCATCAGCCTCGATAAACGTTACCTCACGGATGGCAGCTTCCAGCTGCACGGCGGCACTCGCAATATCAGTCATCAAAGCCGTCATTTTCCCACCTGGCAAAATAAACATCTCAAAAATCTCATGCATAGCCCGTGCCAATTCAATTCGGGCCGCGCAATAAACGTGTCCGAGTGCGAAAGGTTTCGCTGGAGGACCTCTATTTTTTCTGAGTGATCTGGTGGGTTTGGTTAGCCGGTGAAGGCGCATCCTCAGTGCACCGTGCACGAAGGTCTGAGCAGCATCATTGAAGACGTGTCAGCGGGCTCTTCAGTGTCGATCGTTTGACAGTCGCGCGTGTCGCCAAGATATGGGGCGTCGATGATATCATTGAAGCCGGAGGAACGTCGTCCACCGGCTTCACAATCGGCGCTCATGCGCTGTAAGCAGCTATATCGCCGTGGATGGGAACAGAATGGCTTTTGTTTCCAGGAAAGCTTCGAGGCCTTCCGGTCCGCCCTCGCGGCCGATACCGGACATCTTGAAGCCGCCGAACGGAGCGGACGGCGCGAGCTCCATGCCGTTGATGTGAACCTGACCGGTTCGAATCCGGCGGGCGACCGCAAACGCCCGTTCGGGATTTCCAAAGATGGAGCCGCTCAAACCGAAGTCGGTATCGTTAGCGATAGCGACGGCATCGTCTTCATCCTCGTAGGCCTGGATCGTGACGACCGGGCCGAAGATTTCCTCCTTGGCGATAGACATCTCGCGCGTGACATTACGAAACACCGTGGGCAGGATGTAGTTGCCGGTTGGTTGCCGCGTGTCGGCGCGGCCGCCAGTCACGACCTCAGCGCCATCCTGAATGCCTTGGGTAATGTAGCTCATCGCCTTGTCGAATTGACGGCGATTGAGGACCGGCCCAACCCGGGTGTCGGGCTCCCACGGGTCCCCAACCTTGAACGCCGCGACTCTTGCCGCATAGGCTTCGGAAATCTCGGCTTCCCGCGCTTTCGGAACGAGAATGCGAGTCTGCGAAAAGCAGAACTGTCCGGAGAACGGCATCGTGAACTGCTCGAGCGTCGGCATGGCCTGCTCGACATCGCCATCGGGAAGAAATATCGCTGCGGACTTCCCGCCCATCTCGAGAGTCAGTCGTCCCATTCTGGCAGAGACCACTGCGCCGATCTGGCTTCCGGTGCCGACGCTTCCGGTAAAGCTGACCTTGGCGATATCAGGAGAGGCCACGAGGCGGGCACTGCCGTCATTATCAGCCAAAACGACGTTGATCACGCCAGGTGGAAGGCTGGCTTCGCGGGCGCACTCCGCGACAAGGTAGGCGTCCAGAGGGCTTTCTGGAGATGGCTTGATGACGCAGGTGCATCCGGCAGCAAGGGCCGCGCCTAGCTTGTTCATCAAGATCGGCAGGGCTGCGTTCCAGGGAATGATGAGCGCAGCGGGGCCGACTGGTTCCGCGACGATACGCGCGTGTCCGCGCGCTGTCGGTCGGTCCTTCTCGAACGCGTAGGTCGTTGCGAGGCCGGCGAAATACCGCAGTCGCGCCACCGCCAGAGGGACGAGCCTGCTTGCGAGCGAGATCGGCGCTCCGACTTGCGCGGTCCAAAGGTTTACAAAGACGGTGGTCCGACGCTCAAGCGCCTCGGCCAGACGTAGCATGTAGTCGGCACGTTCGGCCGCTGTCAGTCTCGGCCAAGGCCCGCTTTCGAAAGCGCTCCGTGCCGCGACAATTGCCAGGTCCACTTCCTGAGGTGTCGCGAGCGACACTTCCGCGATGGACTGACCCGTCGACGGGCTGATGAGGCTCTTCGTATTCGGTCCGGACGCGCGGACCCAATCTCCATCAATAAAAAAGCTATCCAGAAGTCTTGGTGAAATCTCTGTACGCACATCGAACATAGTCGGTCTCCATGAAATGCCTCCGTGGCGCGCCGGGTATATCGCTGCGCAGCCGCGTCGGCTTTCACTCGGGACCGGTGCTTGCATCTAAGGGTGATTTTCGATGCGCCGGTGCGAACCGGATCAGGATTTTTCCCGACGATAGCAGCTGGGCGAGATGCCAAACTTCTTGATGAAGAGGCGCGTCAGATGCGAATGGCTGGAGAGGCCCACGCTGGCGGCGATCTCCGCGATGCCGTCATCCGTGCTTATGAGTGCTTGTCGTGCTCTCTCGAGACGAACATCGCGGAGATATTCGAAGGCGGATTTCCCAGTTGCCAAACGAAACATCTTTTGAAAGTGCGAGCGGCTGTATCCGGCCCCCGGGCAAGTTCATCAAGCGTGAGGTCGTTTTCATGCTCGCTTTCGATCTTGTCGAGGATGCGCCTGAGGACGCGGGGCGGAAGAGGAGAGACTACGGAGCGTTCAAGCCCATCGGAGCGAGCGACGTGCAGAAACCTTGCAATAAGCGCTTGCTCAAGGGATTGCTGGTAGAGAAGACCGCTCTCCCCGGCATTTTCCACCTCGGAAGAAAGAAGGCCGATCAGTCCGGCAAGGGCTTCATCACGAATGCCAAGCTGATCGTGAAGGCGATAGCTCCGCCGTTCATCGATTTCCTCCAGCACCGTCCGCGCCGCATTCGCGTCAATAGTGCAGACGGTCACGTCATAAGGTGTCAACGCCCGGACAGCTGGGAGGCGGCCGGCGGTGCCGAGAGAAAGGAAACCCGGTCGCTTGACCACTCGCTCAAATCGTCCGGCGCGATACGCGCGCTCCGCTACGGTCGTCTCGCGCCACAGCATCACGTAGTGGCTGTCGATATCGTCTTCCTCGCGCTCGATGGGATCGACGATCCTGCGTTCGAGGGTAATTCCGGACCAGAGATGCTCGCTGGAAGGTCCTTTCAACCTGGAGCCTTTGAGCAGCCTATCGATTGATGAAACCATCGTATCACCATACTGGTTGAGTGGACGAATTGAGACCCGTCCAATGCTATCTAATGTGGGCGAGCACGTATCAAACGCCAAGACCCGAGTCTGCAGGCGCAAAACGTCGCAGCTGCGCGTATAGCTGTCCGTCCGCTGGTAAGCCCGCGATGGTTTGCACCTGCGAGTAGTTCTCAATTGGAAAAAAGATAGCAATATCAGAATAATAGCGTTGGGCCGGATCGGGATGATTAGACAAGGTTGTGGTTTTTGCGCGTTAGATTTGAACCTAACCGCGGCAGGTCTTGAAATTCTCAATCAGCCTGAAAATGATCGGCTGGCCTATGCCTTCGTTCAATCGCGTTTGCGTTGGGGCATGACACCGATGCGATAGAGGGCAGTGGGTCCCGGCAGCCCCGGCGATTGTCCCCGGCAAGAACAACCGGCCGACGGGGCATGAGATGCGCGCCCACCCGAACCGTTTCTGGGGTGGAGCGAAAGTGCGACAACTATGTGCGGGTCTTCTTAACGTTCCAACGCCACTATGGGTCCGCACACATGTTCTCTAACCCTCAGGGACCACCTTACATGAAGACGATTTTCGTCGGGGCGCTTCTCGCTGCCCTTATACCTGGCATCAGCCAGGCCAAGACGCTTGCATTTCCGAGCGACGCCCCATCGCCCAGATCGCCATTCCCGATAGCTGGGAACCCGAGGAAACCGAAACCGGGATTCAAGCGACTTCGGATGACTCGGCCATCTATCTTTCGATCGACGTTGCCGACGAGAAGAGCACGGACAAGGTCATCGATGACGCCATTGCCTTTCTCCAAAAGAACGGCGTGAAGGTCGACGGCTCGACGCAGAAGAAGTCCGACGAGCCGATCAACGGCATGGACATGACCAACTTCGACTGGACTGGCACCGACAATGACGGCGCCGTCAACATCGGCCTCTCGCTGCTCTCTCCGAAGCCAGGCAAGCTGCTCGTCATCACCTATTGGGTTTCGCAGGGAACGCAGGAGGCGCATGGGCCTGAACTCCAGGCGATCATCAGCTCCCTGAAACCTGCAGCCGAGTAATGTGGCGCGGGCACGGCCGAGCCGTGCCTGCCCTTGCCCCGAGGTCACCGTGCGCTTCTTCAAAACCTCGGCCGGGGCGTAGTGAAGAAAATTCTGTTCTCTCTGGAACAACTAGAGAATTTTATCACGCAGGCTTCGTTTTTTCCACGTCCCCAAACAACACAAGCGACTGGTTTCGATGCAAAAGCAATCGATTGGGATAGCTTACTCCATGAACGGCAACCAAGATCCGAAATAATTGATCTGCTTCGGACGATGCGGTAGCCGCAGCTTCTTCCCTCCCGCACATGCGGATCGTCAATGCATATGCGAGGTATATCAGTCGCTCCGCCATGTCGACTGCCTCACGAAGGATGGTCGCAAACTGCCGGTGGCCGACAGGGATGCGCCACGGCTCTGGATCGTGCTCGACAAGTCTGGGTGCGCGTTGTCGGTCACACTGCAGGGCGGCAAGGGTCACCGTCCGCACGCAGATAAGCACCACGGCTCAGACGTTTACGAAACCTCTCCGAACTGACTTCATCTCGTCACATCGCTTTTCAAAAAGATAGCACTGGTCCCCGCAGTGCTATTGAAAATTCGCTTCACGCCCCGCATTTCCTCGAGCAGAAATAAGACCAGTGGCGGACGGACGCCAAGGATCTCCGCTGCCTCAACCTGTGAGACCCACTTCTCCTTGAACGTTGCCATTGATGCCAATGTGATCAACCGGTCCTTGCTGTCATTCTCGGCGTCGGTCGGCTCCAACTCGACAAGATTGTGCTGCAGGAGTAGCGGGATGGTTTTAGGCGTGACTCTGAGGAATTTCGCGGCGCGCGATGGAATGAGTCCGTTACCGTCAATTCCGAGGTGGGTAGCCTTTTGTTTCACGTTCCAATGGTTCACGACCTCCTGCGGATCAAAGCGCAAGCTGCCCAAATTGTAGCCGTGATCGGACCCGGCTTTGGTTTTCTCAAGTTCCCCTTGGTGGAGAGCAACAAGCGCATCGAACGGATCGACCCCCGTCACCAGTCGCATTGTGGCGATCGTAAGCATGGTGTTATCTTCCTCGGCGATTGTCACATTTTGGAAGATGCGATGCTTGAACTCGGACAAGTCTCGTTCGGCAATTGCAACAGTTATTTTCGATCCATCGGAGGTTCGCACGCGCGGCAGCAGGTTCGCCTGGAGAATCTGGCGCATTAGCTTAGGAGACGCACCGAGCTGCTTTCCCGCATTAATCCTGCTGACCACCGCGGCGCTCAAGTCAGAAGATAATACCCTATGCGCGTCGCTGATGTCGAAGCAGCTCCTGCCGGTCAGGCGTCTTTTGAGCACCCCGGATTCGTTCAAGAGCTTGATTACTCTGTCTCGTGCGATGCCGTACTCGGCCGCTGCGGAGTGGACGGTATGTCGATAGCGACGACGAACGGGTACGAAGCAAATCTCTCCTGGAGCGAACGGCAAGTTTCGCTCCGCGACGTCTTGAAAGAGCTTCAGGATTTCGGCGAAGTCCTCGCGTGTTGAGTTTTGTCGCAACCAATCCCCGAGGGAAAGAAACCCAAGCCGTGAACGCGTACCGGCGCGCTTGAACCTAATGATCTCGGCGAACGTGTCGCGCAGGTGCTGCTCGCCTTGGCTGGCGATATGAAATCCGATTTCACGTGCGGGCGCTGTCCACAACTCTGCCGGAACGTGAGTTACCGCGCGGCGATGCGCGTGTACGAAGCGGCCAAGATGTTCGCACAGGTCGAGAACGACATAGACTTCAAACCTGTCGAGGTATGAGCAGGTTCGGGCGCCTTTGATCCGGGCCTCGATGTAGGTGTCAACCTCGATAGGCTCCAGTGATGGGAGCGGCTGAACCTTCGATCTGATCAGGGAAAGGTTGGCGTCGACAAACCTGCAAAAGTCATTGCTGTCCCAGGAAGGCGCTTCGACAAGTGGATGGCGATGCTGAGGACAGTGGATCAACGCCCGACATGTCCAACCCGGCCGGACGTAGGGTCTAGCTAGCGGTCGTCCAATGCCGTTTTCCAAGTCATCGAGGATGCAGGCCGGGCAATAGCGAAACCGGATGGCTGCGCGCGCCAGCCGGCCGAACACGGCGTCACCTAGGCGCCATGTCTGGTGATCGGGAGAGTTCACGTGCAGAAACCTAGCCAAGGCGGCGACCTCCGTCCCCGACCATTGAGAAAGAAGTGCGAGGTCTCGCGGCAAACCAGCCGCGAGTCTTCTGGGTCTGATTCCGATAGCGTTCAGGAGTCCCTTGGCTGACCGAAAGCCGTTTGCGGCGCTCAGTCGGGAGACCAGGCTCTCCGTGGTTTCGTAGCCATGAATAGTAACGGGAACCGGCAGTGCCATTGATCAGTCCTCCATCAAGGATACGAGTGTTTCCGACCCTGCGAGATCGCGGTAGTTTGACACGAGGAAGACGTTCTCCTCATCAGTGAGACCGCTCGCCTTCTCGTATTCCCGAGCGAAGTCGACCTTCGTGAGCTGGGTGCGGCCACGATCCAACGCCCGGAAAGACGCATTCTGGATCACCTCGATCATGGTGCCCCACGCCCCGTGTACGGCGAGGCTGAGACGCTCTCGAAACTCAGGTGTCTTCACATCTGCGGCAAACGTTAGGCCGCAGCCGTCCTTGGCGACCTTCGCCATGAGGGTCTTGATCCAATCCTCGTCGGCCTCGAAATCCATGGTGTGGAACGGAATGTTGTGCGTCCGCCGAAAGATCTGCTTATCCTGGCGCATCTTGTGGATGCGAGGCATGCCACTCAAGACCATATGCAGATGCCAGTCGTCCCGGTCCAGCATCTCTTTGAGAAGATCTTGGATAGCTTCGAAGGCCTTCGCCGTATTTGACCGGACGGTATGCTGGAGTTCATCGAGGTGCAAAAGGCTGATCTCACGCTCTTTCAATTGCTCCATCATTGTGTCGCGCAATTGAGCAAGCGTGCCCTCGGTTGGCAGTCCCATTGCCTTCAGGATTTGAACGACGAAGTCGCGCTTCGCGCATTGATGCGGCATCTTCACATAAAGAGCGGGACGCACGGTCTGCCCGTACTTGTTCACATATGGCAGGAACTCGGGCATCTTGGCGATCGCGTGTTTGACAGTCGTGGTCTTGCCCGTGCCCGACGGGCCGTAGATGAAAACTCCACGGCGTGGGGACGGAGCCCCGGCCTTGAAGTCGTCGATATTCTTGACGAAATACGCAAGCTCCTCGTTGACCAGCTCGTCCATCGGGTTGTCGATGTACGTACTACGAACGGTGACACGGAGGGCGCGATGAACTTCAGGCGAGTTTGCTTCGGTCATTGGTCGTCATCCCTTTTGCGATTGAACTTCGAACTCTTGCGAACCGGCATCGGCGTCGGCTCGAGCTCGGGCGGACGTGGACGGGCCACTGTGCCGGCGCGCAGGTTGTCCGGTGGCGGAAGAACGGGCGTATCGGCCGGAATGGGCGTGCCCGTCGGAGGCGATGCGACAAAGCCGCGGAAGAGTTCGGCGCGCTGCTTTTCAAGCCTCGCGGGTGATGCGGCGACGGGGTCTAGGCCAGCCCGCAGCGTCGCTGCCTTGCCATTCTCTCGGTTCCGAATGATCGCGTCACGCATTGCGGGATAGCTGTTCTTAGTGCGCTCACGCTTTTCTGCCAGCACCTCTCTGCGAGCCTCGGTCCACTCCGCCTCGGTGAGATTGGCAGGGAGGTCGATCTTGTTCTCGATTTCCCTCCAACCGCCATCCCGTGTCTCGACGAGAATGCTGTTCACATAGCCGAAGTCGAAGATGACATTGATCGGCCTTTGACCACGATGCATGTGCTCGTCTTCAAGCCAGTCATTGGAGTACGGGATGCCGTATTTGATAATTCCGTACCGACCGATCGTCCCGGTCATTTTTTTCCCGAAGGCGAGAATCTGATCCGCGGCGTGGGGCGGACGAAGCCATCCCATTCCTTCCACGGTATCCACCCACACATTGTGCGGACTGTCTCCGCCCAGCGCGCCGTGGGGGCGAATGTTGTACATGTCCGAAATGCCGTACGCGATGATTTCGCTGAATTCGCTGGCGGCGAGCGAAGCGTGGTGCTTCGGATCATAGTCACCCTTTTCCTTGATGCTGCGGAAGGTCCTCCCATCGAAGAACCGCGTGAAAAGCGGACCAATCGTATGGAACAGGCTTTCGATATGTGGGCGTCCCTTGGCTTTGCCAGGTTCCGGGTGCGTGATCTCGATGCCAAGCGCTTTGAGACTTTCGTGCGTCTCGTCGCCGATGAAGGCCGAACCCCAGTCCGCGTAGAGCGTCGTTGGCTTGATATGGCCAAGCCATGGAGTCTGAGCTCCGACCAGCTCGGACAGCTCCGACTTGTCGGTCATGATCATCCTGACCATGTCCAGACATGCCTGGGTGTTCGCGCTAGTAGCAACCTTTGCCGCAAGAACGTATCGCGTCGTGACCTCAATCGCGACGACCAACCACACACGGATTTTTTTGAGCGTTTCGATTTTGTCGCTATCGAGCCCTTCAAGCATCCCAGCCAATGCGAAAACGACAGAAAGGTCGGTCTTCAACTCATCGATCTCGACGCGCTCGCCAAGGGTGGTTGGATCAAAGCTTCGAAGAACCGGAGCAAAGTGTTTAATCGCCGCGTCGATACCGTGACGCTCAGCCATGACATCGAAGGCAGGAAGTGCATCGATGAGCTCAAAGAACTTCGTCTTGCCGAACTTGTGAAAGGTCAGCTTGCCTTCCGACAAAAGCTGTTCGTTCTTCTTCGAAAGCAGCGCCTCATAGTCCTCGTATACCTGGGTCGGGGTGGGCTTGAGGCGGCTCATGTAGCCTTGGGCCATCGAGACTGCAAAGCTCAAACTCTCTGCAGTGAAGTCGAGCGTGCGGTTTCCCGGTCCCCTGTGCCTCGGCACGATCGCCAGAATATTCCGCTCGTACTTCACCCATTCCTTGTACCGGCGGTTGAACGTTGACACGCTTGGTGGATTGATTGAACTTTGATCAGAGCGCGTCCGCCCGCGGATGGCGAGCCAAGCTGCGTCGATCCAGGCTTGGAACGTCGCGCTTGAACGCGGGACCTTGCCATTGCGCAGGACTTCTTCTTCGTACTTTCGGAAGAGCCGTTCTCTCTGCATGGCAATGCCTTTAACCGCCTCGTCAAATTCGTGAAAATTCTTGCCGTTGAACAGCGTGTGCAGAAACTGCTTGGTCTCGCTGAAAGCACCATATTCAAGACGTCCGCTGCCCGTATCGAGCCGTGAATTGATCTCGGCAAACGTCAAGGGCAGCACCCTGTCGGGATGAATGTGATGGACAAACGTATACCCGGTGAGCGTCCGCTTGCCGGGTACGTATGGTTCGCTACCAAACCAGACCCGATCGATCGACGTCAGGATTGGAATTGGGTGCCGCAACACCTTCGCGGGTAATGGGTAGTGTTCCAAGCAAATCTCCAAGACGAGGAAGGGACGGAGGCCGACTCTGCCGGTCTCCGTTTGCCCGACCGAGGTCGAGTTTCGTCACTTTCGGTATTCGGACTTCGATATGGTTCGACGTCAGCCAGAGGCGCGAGTTTCGGCGCACGCCGGAGTGTAAAATCCGTATTCGACGCGTCCCCGCCCTGATGCCAGGCAGGCATCGAGTTCGGCATTCGTCATGACCAAGACCCTGCGCGGATAGCTATCATAGACGAAAGAGCACCCCGCCAACGTGCGGACGACGAGCGCGTATGGCTCGTCGTCGAACCAGACGCGATCCGCCGACGTGAGTGCAAGGTGACGCAGCACCTTGGAGAGGTGGTTGTGGCTCAAGGAAACCTCCAGGACGAGAGAAGGGGAGGAGGCCGACGGCGCCGGCCTCCGCTTGCTCAACCGCGGTCGAGCTGAGTCTAGTTTTCGTGGCATTCGGACGTCAGGGGGCCGACTTCAGCCGCAGAGTCCGGTCGAAGCTCCCGACGGGGCGAACCCAAGCCAGGTCAGTTCTGTCACCTTCTCGCCGGTCACGGAGAAGAGGTGACCAAGATCGATGAGGCGCCAGATGGCGACCCGGCGCCTAAGTAAAGACGGGCAGTCCCTAAGCAATGTTCCAAGTCGGAACCAACCTTCCTTTCCGACCAACAGTGCGAGCAACTCGTCGACGTCATCCTGATCGTGACGCTCGCGCGACCAACGGATCATTTCCGCATTCTCCGCCGCCTCGATGGTCCCATACCTTTCGGTCAGGAGCTGGATATCGTCGACAGCGCGCGAAGAGGGATGAGCTTTGATGCGCTCAATCAGTTCCTCCATCTCTTCGCGCTTGCGCTCCATTTTTACAACGAAGGCCCTCCGGAAGCCGTTCTTGTAGATCGCAAGGAAGTCGGCGACATGCCTGTGGAGCTTCTTCTCGTCGTCGTGGTAGTGGAATACCGGCGACTGTGAGTAGAGTTGCGCGACGTCACTTCGTGTCTGCAGCCGTAGCGACACCCGGTGCTCAAGTTCGCTTTCGTGGTAGACAACGTAATTGTTGAAGATCGTGTATCCGCGGGCGGTCTTCATCTTCTTCATGGGCGGTACGCGAGCGGCCGGCCCGTGCGTCAGCCGATACAACGTCTTTGGGTTGGGAACCCGTCTTTCCGGAACGGTCAAGGTCCGGCGCAAGGACTTGTCCTGCAACCCAAAGATCCGGTCGTCGCGGTTGCGGCGATCGAGAAAGTCGAGTCCGACCCTCTTGCGTGAGAGGCGGCGGGAAACCGAGCGGGCAAAGGTAACTGACATGCACTTCTCCATCCGAAAACTCGAAACATTGAGGCACAGGCGCCGCGCGCCCTTAACAGGATCGCGACGCCGGCAATCTGATAGCAGGCCCTCGTGCCCGGTGGGCCTCGGCTATGGAACCAAGTGACGCTGCTCGCGAACGATGCGGAAGAGGGTGCTCGGTGCGACCGTTTACCTCCGCACGATCGCGGCCGGAGCAGGTCTGGACTTAGCTTTTCAACTTCAGGGTCGCTTGCCATTAGATTCCTTACGTCCTCAGAACTTCTGAGAATCATGTGCTGTTGCTGACATCACGGAGTCGTCCGGAGTGGCGACCCACTTAGGATCCCACTCATGGCGGAAAGCCTTGAAGCGGCGGACGAAGCGCTGGTGAGGCGGCACACCGAGACCTTTGCGTTCCATGCCAGCGGCGTGGCACAAAACAGGTAGGACGATCCGAAGGGATCTGTCCGACAACCGTGGTACCTCCCCGGCGATGAGCTGCCCGGTCTCTCTCGCTTCGAGAAATAGACGGCACACCTCGTTCAGAAACTCGTTGCGCTCGAGACGCAATCGCTCACGCGCCGGATCGACTTTCATGGGAGGGTGGTAGTCTCGCATGCGCGGGTCCTGTGTCAGGATGTCCTGAAAGGCGGCCGGACCGGGAGCGTACATCGCGCAGGATAGCTCTGCGTTCACGTCTTCGATGTTGGCAGTCAGTCCGGCGAGCGCCACGCACCGCAGGGGCCGCAGCGAGCTGAAGTAAAAATCCGCAGCCTTGGCGATGAGTGCAGCACGAATGTCAGTTGGGTCGGGTTTCCCATCGCGTAGCGGGACGCGAATTTCCTTAGGTTCCCGTCCGATCCTACGCCGAGCCTCCCGATCGTCGAGTTGTAGTTCAAGGGTGTGTACTGCCAAGATGTTCGTCATTGTGTGTTCTCCTGGAAAATGGAAGTCGCTCACCGGTCGCCGAACGACCGGTCGCTGAGGACGCATATGCGGAGGATCCGCGGCCATCAGCGAAAGCGCACTACTCGCGCCTCGTTTCTGCGAAGAACCGGCGCCGAGGCTCGACTAATGTCTCCATGCATCGCACTCGGACGAGGTCGTCGAGGACAGGCCGATTTCGTGTCGGCCATCCACGAGGGGATAGGATGTCGCGTGCGTCGGCGGCGACCCGCTTCGACGAGGCTGGTAAACTGCCGCACGTCTCCTTCGGTGACGAAGTCCCGAAGATGAGGGGGCCAAAGCGTCAAGAGTATTTCACGCCAGGTAACTGGAGTGCGGTACTCGCGCGTTTCGGTGAAAAGTGCCGCCGAGCCCGAGCGGTGTCTCTGTCGAACACTCCGGTAGCTAATTGGCATCTGGGACAGGATGCTCAGGCACCGTCGGCGGCGTTCGTTCCATACTAAAGCCACAAATTGATCAGCGTCCAGAAGTCCAAAAACGAACGACGTCGGAAACGCCCAAGAGAAATCATTCAACATGTTCCGCCAGAACGCGGACGCGTCTGCGTCGCTCCTGCAAAGCATGGCTTCGACGCTCCGGACGATGACGGCGGCAATGGAGTGAAGGGTTCGCCTCCAATCCGCAGGGCGCTCGCGTCGCCAATGGTTGTCAGGCGCGCGCAAAACAGTCCACGCTTGCGAAGACAGGCATCGATCCGCCGCGGCATCACGTCGGACAGGATTTCCTTGATGCCCCTTGGCTAGGGCGGCCACAGCAATAGCAAGCCGTGCTTCGTCGGCGGGGCTTAGCTGGGTGACGGGCTCAGCATCAGCGTCGCTCTTGTCCAGAAACGCCAACGGGCGCACGCAGATTCTCCAAAGTTCAATGGTCATGGCAAAATTCCTTTCTGATGGCGCTCCACTCAGCCCTGGCAGGGTTGGCAGTAAGGTGGGGACGGCGGTCCAGCCCTCTTCGAGTTCCTCAGTGGATTGTGGAACTCTGATGCTGTCCGAAATCTTCGGCGAGGCATCGCGGACGATCGGACAATTCCGACGTTGAAGATCGCCTTCGAACTCTCGAGCAGGTCACCGGATTGCAGCATAACGGGCTTGCCGAGCATCGTTGGAGCGTCGACAAATCGCCGCTGTCCTCCTGCCGGTCCATCGCAGAGGCGGCCGAGATCAGTGTTGAGCTTGGGCTAGGCCCGCCAATCTCCTCAAACTTGGAGAGAGCCGCGAGTGCAGCCTGAATGGTATGCCAATCGACCTTGGACATTTGATTTCCTTCTGCAAAAGAAGTGGAAGGGTTTCGGCATTCGATTGTCGAAGCCCGCGGCTGACATTCAATGCAGGCGCCGCCGATTTGCGGCGATGCGATACCAGATGCCCGCATCAATCTCGTGCTGCAGGCCCTCAACGATCGCGAGGAATTCTTCGAAGCTAACGATCTCTGACGCGTGCGCACCGGTAAGGGCAGCGAACGTGTTCTCCCGCCTTACGGAGCTTTCGTAGGCGGCGTATGCATCGACCGCCGGAACGCGCTTTCTCCTAATGACAAGCTTGGCGAAACTTGTCTGGATAGCCAGGTCACGCACTGAGGCAGCTTCGGTGAGAGCATGTGAGGGGACGTGAAAAGGCGCTACCGCCTTCTGAAAAGCAGTCATCGTAGTCTCCGTTTTCTGGAAGAGCCGGACGACCATCACCGGTCGTCCGAACGTCGGCGTCCGCCTAGTTGTGTTTGCGCGGTCGACCGATCATGGCGGATTTGAACGTCGAGAATTTTGGCAAATAAAGCCTTTCGAACTGCTCGACGCCCTCGTTCATCTCATCGAGGAGTTCCTCGAACTCCTCGTAGGCCTCTTGAACGCCTAGACCGGCCTCGAGCGCCTTTCTGGCAAAAACCACCATGAGGCTGAAAACATGGTTCGTAGCGTTCTGCTGGGCCACGCGGATCGTCTGCGTCGTGTGTTGCCCCGTGCAGAGCAGCGCTTCGACACCACGCGTTTTGTCGAGCAGGGATGCAACTTCAGACTCGTAAATCATGAGAAACCTCTTCTCCATGCAAAGCCAAACTTCGTAGACATTGTTGCGGTCGCCGCTCTCCTCGGAGCGGTCTGCCATCGCAGAGACCGGGGGCCCTCGAGCGAGCATCCGGCTGGGCGGGTGCCTCGCGCTTTCTTGAACGGCACCTTGGTGCGTCGCCGGGGCGGTTCGGCGCGCTTCTTTGCCGCGCTGTTGAGCTAACGCCGCGTCGATGGTTTGACCGTTCTGTCGGTTCCGCGAGCTGCTCGGCGTGAAAAGCGCGCACGGGTTCTCGTTCTGCGACAAGGCAGTTCTCCTGTATTTGGCAATGGGAAGGGGAATGAGGGCGTAGAGGCCGCGGCCTCAGGCGGCGCCTGCGCCTATTCGCGCTGGCGCTGCAGCCTTTTCGTGGGCGACGATCGCCATTTCTATCTCTTTGCGCATGCTGCGAGCGGCCGGCGCCCTGCAGGAGAAGTGAACCGACCGGATTCTTTCATCGCTCCAATAGTCGTCCACGAAGTAAAGGAACTCGGTGAGACTTGGAATGAGCAGCGGACGCCGGACCATCTTGGCAATAGCCTGGATCTTCAGCCCAAGCTTGTAGTGATGGTCACCCCAGCTTTCCGTAAGATCCCTCGCGAGATCAATGGTGCCGAGCAATATAAGAAGCTCAGTTCCCGTACAGGACTCGCCCCATCGACGAGTCATCCATTCGATGAGCACGGGGTTGAACCCGTGAAGATCTGTGATGCGAAATGTCATGCCAAACCTCGTGTTGAACCGGAATGTGCCATGATATTCGGGCCGAAAATCTGCATCCGCAAGAGGTCGACGATCCGGCTCCGAGCGCAGTTTCGGCACGAACATTGGTTAACGCGTACCGTGTCCGTTCTCGTTGTGACATCAGATTTGCGGGAAGGATTCGCGGTCGCGGGACCGCGGCGCGCATCATATGGCTCGTATGCCAAAGGCCTCATGAGGGCATGATATTCGCGCATTTCGCATGGGATTCGTCCCTGATCAGCGAAGATTTCGTACATCTATTTCGACGTCAAACAAGCGCGACGTCAATTAGCATTTTAGTAAAATCTTAAATATAGTTAATGCGATTTCGGCGGGATTCTCGAATCCTGAAAATAAGCAACTGATGAATGTTGTTAGCTCAAGGCCGGTACTTTTGTGGTTTGCGGCCAGGCGTCTGAAGCTCTCTTCGAGTGATCGAGGAGACGAGCGATGTATTTGAGGAACGTCCTGCTGGACATAAAGGACCGGTTGCGGCCGATCACGAGAGACCTCGGACTTCGTCACAAGCTAAGATCGGCCAACTTCGACGACCTTTGTCTTTGCTTTGAGCGCACCGACGAAGACGGCATCCTCTGGCGAGCTCCTGTAACCTTTGTGTTCCCGTCGGCGGAGAACACAGGACAGAAGGAACTCACATGGGAGCACGTTCGTGTTGGCGTGGAAAAGGTCACCATCAGGCCGATAGGTGACAACGGCTGGATTCAGTATGTCGGCGCTGCCGACAATTGTGGGGAACCAATTGGTAAAGGCGAGCGCTTCAAGACTATGAACGCCGCGCTTAAGGGAGCTGCAGTGGCACTGCATCTCTATCCTCTCGCCCCGGTGGACCTGTATGTCCCTTTCGTCATCGAGGACGTGGAGGCTGGTGATATGTGGCCCCATCTGAGGAGACAGTGCCGGCAAGCCGGAATTCACGAGATTAACTTTGGTCGGTCAAAAGATAAATCCGAGTTCTTCTCGTTTAAATTTCACGAGAGTCTGATCGAGATCGTCTATCGCGCGCCGCCAGCGTACCACGCCGACATAGTCATCGACGGACAGGTTCGAGCGACCCAAAACAACAGCAATCGTTGGCGGATCCTGTCTTATCTCGAAATGTACTTGGAAGATATCGAAAGGGAATCGGCGTCTCGACACCGTCGTTAGACAGGGCCTGTCTCAAACCAGCGTAAACGATTGTCGGTACTCGGGATCATCCACTTCTTTAAGCTCAGGCCAATGATCGAGGTCCTGTTGGCGACGCTTTTCCACTTCCTCGGCGGAGATCCGGAAGACCCTGCTTCGATCGCCGACAAACTCGCTAACAGGAATCGTCTCGAGCAGCCTGATCGGTAGTCCTGTTATATCCCGTGCGGTAACTTCGTGAACTAATCGGTGTTCGCAGGCGCGTCGATAATCGAAATCAACTTCTTTCATTGCCGCGTGGATAGCCATTCCGACCATTCTCGCGGCGCTTGGCGGAAAGGATACGGCGACGGGATGTGATCTGAAACTGTGTTCCCTCTCAGCTTCCCATACGTCAGGAAAGCCTTGAAGCACCTTCAGCATTGAAACGCTCAATTTGAAAGGTTTCTTAAATTCCTCTGGCGTCGGAGGCCTTTGCTTGAATCCCGATATGTCGATCCCCAACGCGGCCCACCCGCTCTTTTTGACGTTATGCTTGGGCAGTGGGAATTCGGGTATCGGGGCGTTCCATCGCTTTCCCAGCCATTTTCCAACTGCTTTTCTGAACTTCTTCCGATCAACAGGGTCTTCACTGCTGTTGCGAGCATGTTCGGACATCAGTCGAGCCAAGGACCTGCCTAGACCGCTTGGCAACGGCGGCTCAATTATGGGCATTTTGATATCGACGTCCAACCCCCATCTTGTCCCGACAATCAGTTCGCGTGGCTTCGACTGTGCGATGCCGAACTGACCGAGGTCAATGGAGTGCCAGTTCACGTCGTACCCAAGCTCTTCGAAGCTTGCCGCTAAGGGCTGATCTTTCGAATCTTCAGGTCGGCCTTCGAAAACGAAAACCTTGGGATTGATCGTACTCACAGCGTCGAGGGCGTTATTCAAATACTCCCTTCGATTAGTATAGCTGTGCCAGGGCCGACCGCTCGTGAGGACATCGATGTCTTGCGTGGCAAGCCGGGAATAAACGCCCTTCACGTCCACTGTGAAGCGATCCTCGATGTCCCACAAAGGCATATTCTTTTTCAAATCGATCTTTTGTCGTCCTCCCGCGGTAAAGACGGCAGCGGGCAGAAATCCGGCTGCTCTAAGGCCAAGCGCCATTCCACCGACACCTGCGTCGATATCGACGAACTTCATATTCTCTGGAACGACGGGAACAGGAGACCTCACGCCTAAATGGACCACAGCCGATGATATCTTACCGGCCAAGTACGCAACGCCGCTACCCGGTACCAACGATAGTTCGTCGAGCTTCCCATCTCGAAGGCGCTCTAACTCGTGCCAAGACCCTGCGAGCGCCGCTTCCGCCGCACCTCCTTCGAAAAATCCGCGAACGCTTGGTCGGGGAGGAGTTGATTTGCCGAATAACGTTTTCAGACTGGTCAGCGTTTTCCTGGCCTTCTTCTGAATTGCAGACGTCACATCGCACTGTTTAGCTGCTTCGATAGAGTCGGTTCCGCTGTCTTTGGCGAGCGCGTCCCGCTGCTTAAGAAGTTCCAAAATATCGTTGGCTTCTCGTTCAAGCGAAGCCTTAGTTTTCATGCCGAGCTTACGAGCCGCTTGGCCAAAATAAGCCCGCCGCTCACGCTGGACGATCGTTTCGTGGGGTAATGCTCGCGTTAAGTTTTCGCGGCGAATTCTTTCGACCGCGACCGCGTGCACCCTATCGCCGCGACGCAGCCGGATGAGGGTCTCCGATTTTGATTGCCAGTCGCATTTGACAAACGCTCTGATTGCCTCCTGGGAAACGCAACCTTCTACGAGCGCGTCCCCCACCTCTTCAGCGGCCGCACCAGCGAACTGGTGGTTGAAATCTATGCAGGATCGGGCTTCGGCTGCCGAGAAGCCGACGTCCCTCTGGAGCCAGCGAAACAGATTGACTTGGGAAGTAAGGCCGCCGAGTTCTTTTTCCAGTTCTGCCACCGTTGCAGCCGCGTCGAAAAAAGCGCGGGCCTGGCTTCTCCTAAATGCCAGCAGCTTCTTTCTCGCAACCGACAACGCATCAGCGCTCTCGTCGCGAACGACGAGCCTATTTGATTTGTTCTCTGGTTGCATCGAATCCACGGCTGTACTCATGGGCGAGGCCTACCATCCCTCAGGTTGCAACCGGGCTACGTGATTGCTTCAAATTTTAATGATGTGCCGATTTGATGCGGATCGATCAGGCTTAGCGAAGGGCGGAGCGCTTCATGGCTGCCGGATGGCGAAACTGGTCGTCATTCGCATGATCGATATCTTCCCAACCGTCCGGCTTGGGCACCGCCCACAGATCGAATTCGGGATTATAGACGCCTGGCAGGGCGAAAAATCTGTTGATGTAAATGAAGTCGCGAGTGTTGAAGGTCGCGATCGGGATCTGGTGCGCGATCGACATCGCCGCAAGAATGGCGTCCCCACCCAACTGAATCCGCAATGGTTTGAGCTTGTCTCCGTTCTTGTCCGTCCGCCTTTCCGTCAGGAAAAAGTGCTGCATTGGCGGGCTGGCCGCCATCTGGCCAAGTATCCGTGAAGCCTTCACATCCATTTCGGGATAGGGATCACAGAGGGCGACAAATTGCTCAAACCACCCCAGCAATTCCAGGGCTCTGGGTGGATTGTCACGATGAGCGACCCGAATGCCGTATTCGGTCTCGTAAAGGGATACCCAAGGGACAGCTAGGAAACCAGACGGCAAGGATTCCAGCCAGTCCCATAACCAGTCCGGCGCGTTGGGCAGGTAGGCCTTGCTGATTATGTTCGTGTCCAGCAGCAGCTTTGCCAAGGACCATCACTTTCCTGTGTGAACCGTCAAGAAACAGGAGTAGTGTGGCGTCAGATGGCTTACAAAAGCTTACCGAAAGAATTCGAGTAGTGAGGCTCTATGACTTCCAAGTCAGTTTGGACCGCTGACGCGGCTGCGGGCAATCTCGTGCGCGTTCTAAAACAGGCGAGGGAGTCTGGACCGCAGGAGATTCAGGACGAGACAGGCGTCTATGTTCTAAAGGCTGTCGGAAAGAATTCGAAGGACGACGTTGCTTCATCCTTGCTGAAGCTGCGGCCGAAGCAAAAGCCGTAGAGCCGCCCCTGGTAAAGGATTCGTTAACGTCTCGACAACGCCAAGCTTCCTTTAATATGCCACGCCTGGTGAGAGCCCTGTCCTGTTAGAACACCGACCATGGTATCCGTTGACGCGATGGCCAGCGTACGCGTGGGACTGTGACACGCGTAAGGTCCGGGAAAGTCTGTAGTCAATTCGACCGCCAAGATTCAGCCATCAGTGGCGGGACGGACCTCGCATGGGATTCAAGGCGAAGCAATTGGCCAAGATGGATAGGCGAGGCCCGTGACCGGCGTTCTTGAGGATCCAATCAATTTTGAGAAGCGGCTGCCGAAGCGTAGTGTCCGTTTCGCTCCGCGGCTGCACCTTGCGACCGCTTATCCTTATTCCTTCGATCGTTCCAGGAACTGCTCCACGACGTTCGACATGTCAATCGAGGAGCTACGCTGAGCCGGATGAAATGGGACCACGGTCTTTAATGATGCTACCAGTTTGCTCATTGGTTCGAACAGCCAGGAGGGGACCGGTATCGGAGATGGTCTGTTTTCCGATCCTTCCGATGCGCTCGCCCTGCGCCGGATCATCCTTGTCGGTGGTGTAAGGATGGACGACACCACTTATCCTCCGGGTGGAAGAGTTTAGTAGGCTCGTGCAGGAACCTGTTCCAGCCAGACGGCTTCGTTGGTCCGACAGATGGCATGGATGCCGGGTGCTACTGCAACTCGGTTGAGGATTCCTTTTCAACGTTCATAAATCTGCACAAAATTGGGAACTGGGTGGACTTTCGCCCGTTTTCCCGGATTGGGATGGAGGTTTTTATGCCGCCGCTTATCCGGTTCATGCTGACGCGATTAGCGATCGGTTTTGCCTTGGGTGCTTTGACCGGTATTGTGGTCTGGGCGATTAACCTATCACAATTGTATCCGCCAAACTTGGAGCGCTGGATCGCGCAGTCGCTGTTCGTTTATCTTTTCGCAAGTACGATGGGCATTGGCTATCTTGCCACATCTCTTTTTCTGGATGTTGAGTAAAACAGCCCACTCCACTTCAATTCTGAACAGAGCTGCGTTTCGCCCCGTCAACAGCCAACGGCCGGGTGGACCGCCATCCTCGCAGCCAGTTCATGACGTCGTTCGCCGTAACGAGAAAGGTCTCCGCAACTGGATTGCGGTCGAGCACCGTCTGAGTCAGCGCGATACTGCAGAATGTCTCGGCATATTCGAGGAGCCGCGGCTCATCAGCCAACGGCGGCGACGCTACTGAAAGCAGCGCGCGTCGCGATACCATCACTTCGCGTGTTCGTCCAGATTGAACAAACAGAATGTGCCCAGATTGCACACGTCGATCGAAACGTGCTCGGACGACAACTGGTGTCATATCATCCTCTCCCCCCGCAAACTCATTAATCCCTTGCTGCAGAACGCATCCCTTTCATCAACCCGAAGGTTCGCGCGGCGACGTCTCAACGCCCCTCAATGCGGTGATCGTCCGTGTCGGTGGGCTCGTTGTCCCGCAGGCCTTTTTTGAACGCGTTTATGCCTTGTGCGAGGTCGCCCATTAACTCGGGCAGCTTTCCTTTACCAAAGAACATCAGTACGACGACAAGTACCATGACCCAATGCCATATGCTAAGGCTTCCCATGTTGATCTCCTGTTGAACGAAGCCCACGTTATAACGAGGACGCGCGTCCACGTTTGTGACAGATCAATTAAAGCAGAAGGATATTGACTTTCAGCCCCCCGCGCGACCGCTTTGAAGTGTAAGATCGCCTTCTGACCGTGCGTGCGGTTCGTGCACCGTCTTCTGCTGAGGTAGCTGGACGCTGGCTGAACGCGAGTGAATCTGGAAGCTCGAGCGAGTTTCCATGAGATGCGCTTCCAACGTGGCCTGGATCTCGCCGCTCAGGGGGGCGCCCGAGCTGAAAAGTTCAAGGATGTCGACATGAATATCGACGGCGCTTGAGTATCTCATCTTCGAGCGCCTAACGGTAAGGTTGCAAGGCTCCCGTGAGAACCGCGGAGGTCGCGTCTGTTAAAGGTGAATGCGCGAAGTAGCTGTGAGCCCAGTCTGGCCTGTTCGGCTAGATCTTCGAAAATCATCGCTGCCTCTTCAAGCTCGCCAATATCGGTGGCTGGACCGAGTTCATCGAATTCGCGGAGTAATTCGAGAAGCGTCGCAACTTTCGTTCTTTGACGTATTGCCGAAGAGAATAGCTCGCTTACCACCGAAGCCCGTTCAGAAGGCTCCAAGCTTGCCAATACTTCGCCGACCACCGTGGAGCAGCCACAATCCAGTTCCGGTTTTCTCGTAAATGCTTTGATTTGGCGGAGCGCAGAAAGGGCTCTCCCTCCCTCGGAAAATGCATGCTTTCGTTTGGTCATCATCACCAGTGTCCTTGCGAGTTTCTTTGTCTGGATACCCACTCCGCACCAGCCGAGCCGTGGTGGAAGCCATTGGAGAGCGGTGCTTGGGGGAAAGCGGTCCGGAGCAACGCGACAGCCTCCTCCGTGGAGATCTTGCCGCAACAGAGGTCAGCGAAAATCACCGCTACCAATGCCATGTCACAGTCCTGCGGCGAGAGCCTCAGGGATGACACGCCGAGCGACCTGACGTTTTCCGGCGGTTCGGCAAGGGCCTGGCATGAGTGCGATACGGTCTGAACCCCGTTGAGAGCAAGGAATGGCTGTCCCGAAAGTGTGCCCACCGGAAGGCCGTCAGGTTCGTCTTGGCAAACAAACTGGCAGTTGTCCTTGGTCTTGCCTTTTGAGCGAGCATGCGCGCACCGCGCGGAAATGGCGAGCGGAACGCGGCCAAATGCGAACAGCTCGAACTCTGGGCCGGAACACGCTCGAGTGATCTCGGCAACCGATGTCGCCGGAATTTCAGGAGGCAGGCAGATATTGGTCGCTCCGTTTCGAGCAAGGAAGCGGGCCGTCGCGCCGTTGTAGACGTTCACAAACGGGCCGATGGCGTGTGAACGGCCCTTCAGGAGGTGCAGCGCTGAAAGGTCATTGGCTTCTACAAGGTGGCACTCGTCGCGAGCGACGGCCTGCTGATATTTCGATTCGCGATCCAGCGTTACCAGTGCAAGAGTCGAGAGGCGCACGGTCTTGCCAGCCCGTTCCAAGCGCTCGACCACGGCAGTCATCTCGCTTTCAATGAAGTGCAATCTCTTTGAGCAGATGGTTTCACCGAGGACCACTGTCTCCACGGGAGCCTCATCTGCCATACGAAAGTAAAAATCGCGCCATTTCTCCGTCGACCAAAGATAGAGCAGCGGACCCAGGGTGAGATGAATCGGTTTCATCATGCCTCTATCTCCAGCGCTTCTCGTACGCACCGTGCGTCGTCTGCTGCCCTTCACTGAGAGCCCGCAGACGGGCCATGAGGAGAGAACGGTCGGCAGGAGCCGCTTTGAGGGTCGCCCTTAGCGTTGAAACGACTTCAGCGATATAGGCCTTCCCACGCTGGCGTCCTTCCACCTTCAATGCCTTCACCCCGGCCGACCGCAGCTCGTCAAGCTGGTCCATCACATCGAGAGACACGGGATCTTCAAAGGCATATGTTTTGCTGTCGGAGATCTGAAAGCGTCCTTTGCAGAGCGTCGGGTATCCCGCTGCCTCATCCGCTTGGAATCGATTGATCGTGAAGCCGCCAAGATCCGAAATCATGTCATTGCCCGATTGTCTGTACCGAACGTGGCTAGCGGGCGAGCAGACGCCGTTCATATTCGGAGACTTGCCGGTGGCATAGGAGGAAAGCGAGCATCGGCCTTCGGCCATGACGCAAAGGCCACCGAAAACGAATACCTCAAGCTCGCAGGTCACACGTTGGGCGATCTTTGCGATGTCCTGGATCGTTAGCGTTCGCGGAAGGACTACCCGCGTCGCGCCGAAGCTCTCAGCAAGGAATGTCAAGGCATCCGGGTTTGATGCGGAAGCCTGGACTGAGATGTGAAGCCGTTGATCGGGATATTGTTCTGCCACGTGAGCCATAAGCCCGAAGTCCGCAACGATGAGGGCGTCCGCGCCTGCCTGTCTTGCCTCTCCTGCGCGCCGATACCAAAGCTCTTCCTTACCGGCGGTCATGAAAGTGTTCAGGGCCACAAACGTCTTCACATTTCGGGCGCGTGCATATGCGATAGCCTCTTTCAACTCGGAAAGATCGAAATTCAAACCTGGGAAATTGCGTGCGTTGGTCTCATCACGAAAGCCGCAATACACAGCGTCTGCTCCGGCATCAACGGCTTCGCGAAATGAGGCGGGCGTGCCTGCGGGGCAGATCAATTCCATGGTACGCCCTGCTTTTCGAGTGCATCGCGGCGCACGAGATCCAGCGCTTTCGCGGACCATTCACCGAACGGACCCGTGAGCCTGCTGATCGTGGACACGAGATCAACCTCATTGTCGTCAAGGGCGTTTCTGAGAGCGAGGACTGCTTCCATATCCCCCGTCACCAGGAGCTTCCGTGAGAAGAACAATGCGTCGCCATCGACACGACCTTCCGCCAGTGCGAGCATGAGTACGAGAGGCCCGCTTATTGTGGCGTCGGCCATGGGAAGCTTCCCGCGTCTCATAACTGTCATGGCGCGATCGGCGGGCCGTATCGAAAACGAGAACGGAAAGTCGTTGGGGATGAAGGCGAAGCGCGCCGTTCGATATTCCCCGAGGCGATCAAACAGCTTCGGGTGGATACGGAGAGTTTGTTTTAGGACAGTGTTGGCGACTTGGGCCGCGATCGGTAGCGGAACGAATCTTGCAGTTGCCATCAAGCGAGATGGAGCGAGCATAGGGGCCTCTTGGATTAGATGATGCATCCTAGTTGCGATCGCAGTAACGCTATTTGCTCCCGAGCAAAGACGGCGATGGTTTAGCAATGCCATTGCTGCCCGATGCTGAAAGAAACCCAAGACATCCGACGCCATGTCGATCTCCAAAGCTTCCTGTCGGATTTGACCGACAGAGGACTGCTGGTCGAAGTGCAAGAACCTATTTCCCTTGTGCACGAGGTGACGGCGCTTCATAGGGAGGTTTTACACCAAGGCGGCCCCGCGCTACTGCTGAGGAGACCCGTCGATGCGAACGGGGTCAGCTCCAACATCCCGGTGGTAGCCAACCTTTTTGGCACGAAAGAGCGGATCGAACTTGGGTTTGGACTGGGACCGGGAGGGTTGCCACGACTTGCGGAAGAGCTTGCGGAACTCCAGCGTCCGACCCCTCCGAAGTCGCTCGCCGATGCATGGGGCAAGGTGCCGCTTCTAAAGGCTGCCGCCTCGATGCGGCCGCGGTATTCCAGGAGGGCGCCGTGCCAGGAAGTCCTCTTGCAGGCAGACGAGATCGATCTCGGTCGCCTACCTATACAGTGGTGCTGGCCCGGAGAGCCTGCGCCGCTGATCACATGGCCGCTCGTCATAACCTGCAGTCCTGATGATCCCGACGACATAAACGTCGGGATCTACCGTATGCAGTTGCTTGACAAGCGATCACTCATCGTTCGCTGGCTGGCGCATCGAGGGGGCGCGAAGCACTTCCGGCAGTGGCAGCAGAAGGGCATGGACATGCCCGTGGCGGTTGTGATCGGGGTAGATCCGGCGACGATCCTAGCGGGGGTCATTCCGCTTCCAGAAGGAATGAGCGAGCTTAACTTCTCCGGCCTGCTCCGCGGTTCAAGAACGCAACTGACGAGGTGCAGAACGAACCCGCTCAGCGTGCCATCGAACGCCGAGATAGTGTTGGAGGGCTTCGTATCGAAGGACGAGATCGCGCCCGAGGGGCCATACGGGGACCACACGGGCTACTACAACTCGGTCGAATCCTTTCCGGTCGTTCGATTGAGTGCGATCACCACTAGGCGCTCCCCCGTCTATCTGACCACGTACACGGGGAGGCCCCCGGACGAACCGTCCGTACTCGGCGAGGCGATGACCGAACTCTTCGTTCCGATCGCGAAACGTCAGTTTCCAGAAATTACTGACATCTGGCTCCCGCCGGAAGCCTGCTCCTATCGTGCGGCGGTCGTTGCGATCGACAAACGATATCCTGGGCAGGCTCGGAGGGTGATGATGGGCCTATGGTCGATGCTTCCACAGTTTAACTACACAAAGCTCGTGATCGTCGTTGATTCCGGCATCTCCGTCCGCAGTTGGGACGACGTACTATGGGCGATCTCCACTCGCTTCGACGCCGGGCGCGATCTTGTCGTTCTCGAGAACACACCGATCGACTACCTGGACTTTGCGTCTCCCAAAACAGGACTAGGAACGAAGATGGGGATCGACGCGACGAATAAAATCGGTGAGGAGACCGACCGTGAATGGGGACTGGAACTACAAATGCCTGAAGAGCTCTCGCGTCGGGCCAATGAGATTTGGGAAAGGACGAGGCATGCTTTCGCTCGGTGATGGTTGCGACGTCGTCGTCGGAGTGAGCGGCGCGTCCGGCGCCTCTCTCGGCGTGGCAGTCGTGGATCGCCTAACGGCCGCTGGGATAAGAGTGCATATCGTCGTGACGGAGGCCGCGAAGCGGACCTTGGCGCACGAGGTCGGGTCGGAGGCGCACGGGCGGCTACTGCTCAATGCTCACCGCTGCTATGACGACAAGGATATCGGGGCGGCAATCGCAAGCGGGTCGTTTCCCGTTTCTGGGATGATCGTGGCTCCATGCTCCATGAAGACGCTCGCGGCAGTCGCTACCGGCCTTTCGGAAAATCTTCTTGCGCGCGCAGCAGACGTCCAGCTAAAGGAGCGTCGTCGACTCGTGCTGCTGACACGCGAGACACCTCTTCATTTGGGCCACCTCCGGAACATGACGACCGTGACCGAGATGGGCGCCATCGTGATGCCACCGGTACCCGCCTTCTACAATCGACCGAAGTCCGTCGAGGATATCATCGACCATCTGGCTGCTCGAGCGATCGATCTCCTTGGCTTGCCGCTACCTCCTCAGTCTCGGATATGGAACGGAGAAACGTCCTTTGTTCAGCCGAAGATCGCTATGGGATCAGCACCGAAGAGCATCGCGTGACCACCTCCGAGCAGGAGCCAGCAAGCCAAGGCGGCAGTGACAGCGAAAGCAACGATCATGGCCCCGTCAACCGAAAGGCGGTGCCCAGCAAACATCGCGGCGAACGGTACGATGCCAGTATTTTGAGAGAGAGCGAACCAGCGATCGCCTAGACGTCGCCGGACACGCTTTTCTGTCATCGGGATCGCTCCGAGAGCGAACATGGCGAAGCCGCCGAACAACAACACGGATCGAAGATCTCCGTTTGCTACGATATGCCCGACAGCCCAGATGGCGAAACCCCATAAGACAGGGTGTCTTGTAATTCGTGCGACTGCGCCGACTTCTTCAGAAGAACGGATGGAAACTGACAGTGGATTCCTACTAAAGAGCCCTGCGATTACAAGGAAACCGCCCAGCGGTGCCAAGACGAAAGTCACGGCCGCCTGCCAAGGATGCAGATCCCAAAGCGGTATGTAGTCGAGGGACAGAGCGGCTGAAAACAACCACACGAGCGCGGCGACGGACACTGCAGAATAGCCGACGAAGTACGCCGGCCGTCCAACGCAGCCAATGATACCCGCACGGATCGCAGGTAATGCCGGTATAGAATGCAATAATAGGAAGACTGCGAAGGCAGAGAAAAATGAGATCATTGAGGACTCCTTGGCTCTCCAAATAGCATCATCTTCAGATATGCAGTTTGATCGTCGTCAATCATCCCGCGCTGCATGAGATGGATCAGCAACCGTCGTGTGCTTGCGATTGTTCTTGCGCCCCCCGATATGGATTTTGTTTCCAACTAAGCAAAGGAGGGGGCTTGGGGAATATTGGAGGTTTGCACGACCAAGAATCCTAAGCTGCAGGTTCAACGACGCTGGCCGGATGTCAACTCAGTGGCCTTTCCGTTTGGGCGAAGGAGTTCGCCTCATGGCAACAAGAGCTTCCGAGACGATACCCGATCGCAGATAGGCCTAGCCTTGGAACGACGGCGGCAGCCACGCGTCTTTGCTCCAGCGCAAAGAACGAACTCATCTTGGTCTCTAAATATGACGCCGTAACTCATCTTTAGGGGTCCTTTCATGCTGCGTATTCGTTCTCTCTGCTTTGCTCCCGTCGCACTTGCTGCCATGCCGCTAGTTCTTAATGCCGCAGAGTTTCCAATCGGCGCGCCTCAGGTGGCGGGTGGTATGGAGGTGGCCGCGGTATACCTGCAGCCGATCGAGATGGACCCGCCCGGAATGATGCGACCGGCAGTAGAATCCGACGTTCATCTCGAAGCCGACATTCATGCCACGAGTGACAACGCGAACGGATTTGCAGAAGGAGACTGGGTTCCCAACCTTCACGTTGAATACAAGGTGAAAAACCTCGACAACGGCGCGGAGCAGGCCGGCGCTCTTGAACCGATGGTGGCGAGTGATGGGCCGCACTACGGTGACAATGTCAAGCTGTCGGGTCCCGGTCGCTATGCGGTCGAGATCACCGTGCATCCCGGTGGTCACGGCATGATGAGTTTTGGTCGACACGTCGACAAGGAAACCGGCGTTGCCCCTGGCCCGAGTCGTTTTCCCTCAACTATGACTTCGTTTTCGCGGGGGTTGGAAAGAAGGGGGGCTACTGATGAGCGCAGCCAAGCCACTGACCGTCCTGCCATTGCTTTTTGCTTGCCTGGCATCGCCGACGGTTGCTGAGGAAGAAGACCCCGTTTTCGCCGTGCATTTTAGCAACGGCGTGATATCTCCATCCATCCTTGAAGTCCCGGCAGATAAGCGGTTCAAGATCGAGCTATACAACGATGGCTCGACGCCAATTGAATTCGAGAGCATTCCTCTTCGAAAGGAAAAGGTACTTGCTCCGGGAGCGTCGAGCTTTCTCGTGTTTCGCTCGTTGCAAGCTGGCGATTACGCATTCTTCGACGATTTCCACCTAGACATGCCACCCGCCAGGCTCATCGCAAAATGACGTCTCAAACCCTTCTCGAATCGTTCAGGATCGCCACTGTCGTGTGGCGCGAATCCTTCGAAGCGCTGCTCGTTATCGCCATCCTACAAGCTTGGACAGTACACGAGAGCGTGGAGACCCGGCGGCGGGCTGCCAGATCGATCGCCGGCGGCGCGGCGGTCGGAATGCTGACCGCCGTCGGACTTGCCTTTTTGATGGGCGAAGCTTCCGACTTCCTCGACGGGGACCGCGAAGAAGTTCTTCAACTCATCCTAGCCGCGACGGCATCCGCGCTTATGCTCCGTATGGTCATCTGGATGCGAAGCTCTGCACGTCATGCTTCGAGTGACATGAAATCGCGGGCCGCAGGGCTTGGGAAGACCGGCAACTGGGCCGCACTCGGCCTACTCGCCGCACTTGCGGTCGCCAGAGAAGGTGCCGAGACTGTGGTCTTTCTTTTTGGAATGCTTTCCGGATCGGACTTGGGAAGCGCAGGTGTCGTCGCCGGATCCGGCACACTAGGGCTGGGGGCGGCGCTCATGACCCTGGTGGCGTTCCGATCTGGCGCCTCTTCCTTTTCCAAAAAGGCAGTTTTGACGTTCAGCCAGATTTTACTCTTGGCTTTGGGAAGCGGCCTGCTGATGGCCGCGTTGGACAAGGCAGTTTCACTTGATTTCATCTCGACGATGACTTCTCCCCTATGGGATACGAGTTGGTTCCTGGACGATGCCACCGGGCCTGGCGCGTTCATATCAGGACTAATCGGATACCGGGCTCGACCTGAACTTCTTCCCCTGCTTGCTTTGGGCGGCTATTGGACGACGGCGTTGCTGGCATATGCTTCGCCACTTGCTAATAAGGCTCTTGCATGAGCACGACGCAAAGTTTTGCTGGGAGGTTCGTCAGCGGGCTGGGTGACTTGCTTCTAAGGTACCAGTCCGGGATCCGCCGAATGCAGTGGATGATGATCGCGGCCTATGTTGCGCTACTTGTTGTCCCGCTAGCACTTCCGCTGCCTGGAGGCAGCGATTACATTTGGAACAACCTCGCGCGCTTTGTCCAGTTCGTGTTCTGGGGTGTCTGGTGGCCTTTTGTCATCTTGGGAACAGCTCTGGTTGGTAGGTTCTGGTGCGGGCTGCTCTGCCCTGAAGGAGCTCTTTCGGAATTCGCAAGCGAACGGGGAGCGGGCAGGGCGATACCAAGCTGGATGAAATGGTCCGGGTGGCCGGTGGTGGCTTTTATTTCCACAACTATCTATGGCCAGCTCACAAGTATCTACCAATATCCCAAACCAGCCGCGCTCTTACTCGGCGGATCGACTTTAGCGGCGATGGTCGTCGGCGCGCGCTATGGGAAAGCAAAACGCGTCTGGTGCAGGTTTCTATGCCCGGTAAGCGGAGTCTTCGGCACCGTGTCGAAAGTTGCCCCCTTGCATTTTCGGGTCGAGTCCGACGCCTGGAAACGCTCGTCGCCAGCGGAGGCCGCCGGCGTGAACTGCGCGCCCCTCATCCCAATCAAGACTATGCAGGGGAGTTCGGCCTGCCACATGTGTGGACGCTGCAGCGGGCATCGCGGCGCGATCCGGCTCGCATGGCGCAAGCCGGCGGCGGACATCGTGTTTGGATCCGGCCGAATGGCAGCTCGATGGGACACCATCCTCATCATACCGATACTTCTCGGGCTGGTCCCCGCAGCCCTTCACTGGACAGCCAGCGGAGCGTTCCAAGCCATGAGGACCTGGTTGGTCGAGCGGTGTGTGGAGCTGGGGTTGATGTGGCCGTTGTCGCTCCGGCTTCCTTGGTGGCTGCTGACAAACTATCCATCGGTCAACGACGTGATGAACGTAGTCGATGCCGTCAGTCTGTTAGCGTTTGTTGCTCTCGGAGCATTCACGTCGTCTGTCCTGTTCCTGCTCCCGCTCGTGGCGGCCACGACAATCCTCCGCCGGACGAGGAAAGTTGTCCATCACCTTGCCCAGGCAATGATTCCGCTCGCAACTTCATCGCTATTTTGTGGCCTTCTCGCGCTGACGACAAGCCAGCTCCGGTCTGACGGGATTAATCTGCCAGGCGTGGATGCTGCCCGTGGAGCGTTAGTAGTTGTTGCCGGGCTTTGGTCGGTGGGACTCTTTTTCAGGATTTCGAGCGTCTATTGCAGGTCTATCAACCGGCGCATTATAGCGACAGCACCTATTGCAATGGCTGTTGCCGCGTTCTCAGCAACTTGGCTATTCATGTTCTTGGGAGGCTGATTCACTCAGGGCAGCCGGAGCTTTCCGACTGATCTTCGCACTCCAGACTGGTTGCATCCCGTCGATTGAGCCGTGACCGGCTCCCGCAGCGCAACTCGCCGCGACTTTTTGATTTCGACTACGAAGGGCTTCTGCTTTTGCATGATCTCTCTCGGAAAATGAGACAGGTTTAGGCCGATGGCCGGGTGATGACGAATGCTGCACATGCGCTCAGTGCCGTGGAGACGGTGGCGAGCGCCAACGGGCCGGGATCGAGCCAGACGAGAACGCATAGACTGCATATCATCGCGACTACCGCGGAAACCTTTGCGCCTTGATTTATTGCCTTACGATCTCGCCAAGCTCTGACCGAAGGACCCAACGTCGGGTGAGCCACAAGCCAAGATTCAAACCTTGGCGACACACGGGCGAAAATGCCTGCAGAAAGCAGCAGGAAGGGGGTCGTCGGCAACAGCGGCAGGAACACTCCAACCACGCCGATGATGATCGAGGCCCAAGCAATCGTCAACCACAGCATGCGCATCGGAATCTCCATTCTCCCGTGGACTCTAAGACCTCACGGCATCCTCATCTTTGACGCTGATCAAAGACGACGACGCAGATCCGTTTAAAAAGTGGGTCATCACTTTTGATGGAGGTTGCAATGCTGCCCAGATTCGTCACCGCCTTTCTGAAATCGTCGGGCGATCAAGGCGTCGTGGTAATGGAACACGACGGCGCTCACCGGGTAGTCGTCGTCGATAGGGAGGCGCTTTGCGAGATTTCAAACCCGCCTCGGGCCGACGAGTCCCGTCTTCAACAAAGCATTGGTGCGATTTGCGAAATAGCGACGACAAAGATTCTCAAAGATGGTCGGTCTCCACACTCGCGGATCGCGGTTTCCGCGTCCGACGTCGCAGCGTGGAAGGTTGAACAGGCAAAGCTGCACTGAAAAATTCTCATCGGGACACGGAAGAGTCGGCGCAGGCTCAAGATCCACGCCCTATTTGATGCATTGGCGAAAATTCTTTTTTCCACGAGAAGGCCAGCAGCTTTCCCGGATTGACCTTCCGTACTATGGATGAGGCAATTACGCTGCGCGCTCCAGCAGATTACGATCTGTTCTCTCCGACAAGTGGCGAACAAGTATTCTTCGACACTTTCCGCCTTCACACCTAAAGACGTCAACGCTCACTCCTAGCCGAGCGAATTTGGCTGCCCTCGCGTGGTAGCGCCCGGCGGTACGACTCCCTGTTGGGTCAATAGTTACGAGTCCACTCAATCAAGCGCAGGTCGTCTCCATCCTGTATGACAGTTAGCCGCTTGAGGGTGGCTGCTTGCTTATCGCTAAACTGCACCTTGGTCCCATAGCGTTCGATTTTCCGACGCATGGTCCGATAGGAAGTTACGCTGCCATTCGGACGACCGACCGCTGCAAAGTACGTCATCGATACGGCTGCGAAAATATGCGATGTCGCTATCTGACAGCAAGCGCGGTCCCCCATTGCCTACTATCATACTGAGTATCACCTAAAACGCGATTGCATCAGCTTGCACAATTTTACCGGGTTTCCTGCTCTCTCGTTCACTCTCATGGTCATGCGCGATGGCGAAATACTGCGCCAACCGAAGTATTTCAGGGACAAAGAAAAACTGACAAGATCTTAAATGGCACATGTTGCCCGGAGCGGCCTTCTGGACAGACCGGAGTTAGCTTCTGGAGCCACGGTAAATTTTAGAGGCGTGATAGGGGCGCCGCCGCTCTCCGCATCAGTCGCGACTCAACAGGAAGAGGTTTAAACTTGACGCCCTAAAGTCGTGTAGTTGGGGCATTTGATGAAAACGATTGTGATTGTGGCTACGGCCATTTGCCTTTGCAGTGGCAATACGCTGGCTTGGGAGCGAAAAACAGTCGGCGAAGGAATCGAGAAAATGTGCGAAGCGCGATTTCTCGATGATTGGCCAAGCCAATCAGCCTGCATCAGCCTTCAATGGGAGGCGCTCAAAAGCATGAGCCCTCCGAACGTCGCGCATCCGGAACTGCAGACGCTTTATCAGCAATGCAAAGCAGAGAACTTGAAGTTCGACTTCGCGGCCATCCAGCTTTGCTATTCTGCGAAGGAAGCGGAGCTAGAAGCGAAGAAAAAGGCGACACAGGTCGATGAAGTAAAGAACAAAACGAAGGCCCAGGAGGATAGCTTCAAGAGACTGCCACTCGTCGCTACCTGCAGCGACGGTTCTATCGTAGTTCGCCAGAGGGAAGACGGCGGCTGGAATATTCTGGTGAAGGTCGGTGATGCACCGCCAGTAACCGGATTCGCCGGCGATTACGTCTACTCGTGGGGCAGCAGTTCCATCGAAGTTGATAAATGCATCAAACCAAAACAGTAAAACAGGTGTCGGATTTCCGTGCTGTTGCAATCGACTGTAACACTATAGGGAGGAAACACGAGCCGCCACACCTTCCGAAATTCTGCAATAAAGACGTCCCGATTGCATATGACCCGATCCCCGACGTCGTATCGTCTCTGTCGCGGTCATCATCGCCGTAGGCGTCAACACTGATGGTCGGCGCCAGGTGCTCGGCATGGAGATTGGCACTTCCGAGGCCGAGGCGATCCGGACCGAGTTTCTGCGAAAGCTGAACCGACGGGGCCTGCGCGGCGTCAAGCTCGTCGTTTCCGATGCGCATGAGGGCATCAAGGCCGCCGAATCGAAGGTGCTCTCCGCCACCTGGCAGAGGTGCAGAGTTCACTTCATGCGCAATGCGCTGGCCCATGCGGGAAAGAGCGGAAGGCGTGTCGTCTCCGCCTTCATCGCCACGGCCTTCGCCCAGGACACCCCGGAGGCGGCAAGCACCCAATGGCGCAATGTCGCTGACCAGATCAGGCCGAAGGTGCCAAAACTCGCCACGCTGATGGATAGTGCCGAACGGGATGTGCTCGCCTACATGACCTTTCCCAAGCAGCACTGGGCAAAGCTTCATTCGACAAATCCAATCGAACGTCTCAACGGCGAGATCAAGCAACGCACTGAGGTCGTCGGTATCTTCCCCAACGACGACGCCATCGTCAGGCTGGTCGGCGCATTGCTGCTGGAGCAGAATGACGAGTGGGCCGTTCAGCGATCCCGCTACATGACACTTGAAACAATCGCCACGATGAGCGATGATCCGCTCATCAGACTGCCTGCGCAAGCTAAATGATCCCCGGCTCTGTCCGGAAGGCACGGCGACCGCCGAAGCTACACCAATCCATGGGACACGATCCTCGACTTTCGCGATATCAAGTTCGAAGCTTCGGAACGGCTTATGGGGATTACGCTTCGTCCTACGCGAGACGGATCGGCTGGATCGTTGAAAGTTTGATTACTTGGCAACAAGCTACTGACCCCGTGGAGTGCGGTTAGAGGCGGCCCTCGGTGCGGTTGGTGTCCTAGACGACCGCGGTTTTTGGGAGGCGGCAAAAGGGCTCTTGTCTCGTAGCAGAAGCGTCATTCAAGGCATGGTCTGGGTGATCCAACGTCGCAGTGCTGAAGCAATTACAGGCCTCGGTACACCGCGGTGGGAACGCGAGCACCTGAACTCTCTACACGAGACGGGCAGATTGGAAGATTGGAATGAATGGGGCAGTTCACGTTCCTAATCGCGTGCCGAGTGCGTCGAAGGATCCGGAAAGCAGACGGTTCCGTCTGATCAAAGGATGTCAGAAAGAGTCATCTTCGCGAGATGACGGACATAGGCTGATGCTGCCTCGTCCTGTACCCGACGCCAGCCTACGAGGACCTCATCGCGAACATGACACGCCGGCTGGGAACCAAGCAAGGACTGGACCACGGCGCCGAGGTCGATCGCCTCGGGGGGCAATGCAAGTTTCAGGCCGCCACGTCTTCCCCTTAAGCTACAGAGGAAACCGCCTTTGACAAGCCGGTTAGCGGCCTTCGCCAGATGGGCATGAGAGGCGGCACAGCTCGCGGCCGTCTCACGAATTGTCACCTTGTCCGGAGCTCGAGCGGCTGCGAGCACCAAAAGTCGAATTCCGAGGTCCAACAGCACGGACATATCAATCAGTCCAGTTCGCCTTCCGCAAGCTTTAAGAGGCGCGGAGGGTCGGTTACGGTGAGCTTCTGTCGGCCACCCTCTACTATGCCTCTGGATTCCCAGGCGCTAAGGATGCGCGAAACTGTGTGAAGGGTTGTACCGGTCATCTCTGCGATGTCTTGTCGCGATATTGGAAAGTCGATCCGAATCCCCGCCTCGACGGCCTTTCCTGCCTGCTTCGATAGGCGCAAGACGGCATGAGCGACGCGCTTCTCCACCTCTTCCGTAGACATCTCGCGGATGCGAGTATGGGCTTCTTCGAGACGCTGGCCGATCGTCTGCATCGCAGTCATAGCCAATCGGGGGTTCTGCTCGACAAACCGGGACCACATTTCCGTGGGCCAGCCGATGACCAGGCTTTCGGCCGCCGCTCGGGCGGTGCCGGGGTAGTCATTGCGGCGCAGAGCCATCGCAAAGCCGAAGAGGTCGCCAGGATGAACCATCCGCACGATAATTTGCTGTCCGTCGTGGGTCACCTGCGTGACCTTAAGCCTTCCATGAATGAGCAGAAAGAACGACTTGGCATTTCCGCCCTGTTCGAAGACTGCGTCGCCTTGAGCGACCCTGCGAGGCGTTGCGTGTTCGAGCATCGAATCCAGATCGGGATCAGTCATGCGCTCGAACAGCGGCAGCGACTTCAGGACTGCGCGATCAACCTTCATTGGTGCCTGTCTCCATGTGCGCCTGTTTCGGCCGGGCGATAAGATCGGCCGCGGCTCTTCTTGCGAAGTCCGTGACGCCTTCGATGAGCGTCGGCTGACGGACAAGCCTGAATCCCAGATTATCCGGTGGCGCCCCCACCGAGCATCCGCCTCCTTTGGGGTTGCGAACGAAACTGCTCATTGGCGCGCGGTGCTTTCCGGAAGCAATGAAGATGCCGCAGTCCAAACTTGACGGCTTTTCTTTAGCCTTACCTTGATCAAGATCAACACGAGTGTTGCACGTCGACGTCCACTCCCAAATATTTCCGCCAAAATCCACAAGCCCGGTCTTGCTGACGCCAAACGAGCCTTGCGGCTGAGGGCGAGGGTTCACCGACGCGGCTCGACGTGCTTCTCGTTCGTAGTCGGCGAGCCATCGCACCGCCGGGTTCTTCTCGTCGTCGGCAACTCCCAGAGCGTCGTCTGGGAAGCGGTCGTCGGCAGCATTTGCGAGCTCGAAGTCAGTGGGCAACCTCCAGGTTCGCCCCGTTCGCTTCGACAGCCAGACGGCATAGCGAACTGCGTCATCATAGCTTACTCCCGTTAGAGGCATTTCAGCCGTCGCTCCACCCTCTGGCTCGTCCGCGGGGATGCATTCTCCCTCTTCCACGCAACGACGGTATTCGCTCCGAGTTGTTTGGAATTTCATGATCTGCAGAGGCGTTCGGACGTCGACTTTGGTGAGAGGCGCGTCCACTGCCAGACCCTTGCGAAAGTACTCTGCCGAGTCCCGATATGCGAACGTCCTCGGTGCCACCACAACCGACTCTGGCTCTTCAAGCTTCGGAGCCGCGTTCTCGAAGGGGACTGATCCTGTCTCGACCGCGACCGCTGCCGACAGGGCCACGAGCAGCGCCAGTGGGATGGCGATCGAAACACCCGAAATCTTCTCAGTTCCAGTCTTGCCAATCATGGCTCAAACGCAGAGCGCGCCTCTTGTCAAAAACAGGTTGGTGCGCGGTTATTACCGCGCACTGCACCACTGAATGTTAAGCTCCCGAAGGCGCTTTGACCGACGTCATGAGGTCGTCGTTCCAATCGCCGGTGACCTTGAAGTGGGCCGCCGCACCGAGCTCGAATGCCTCGATCAAGTTATGATTGACGTAGGCGTAGATGCCGGGTTGCGCGAAGGTGTACACGGCAGCACCCGCCGTTCCCCCCGGAATGAACCAAGTTTCCTGGTCTACGTCTGGAACGTTTGCGAATTTCCCGGTCGCCCAAACGTATTCACCATGGCCGCCAATCAGATGGGGTCGGGTATCGCGGTTAGCCTGCGAGTGGATAATCAGCACAGTTTCGCCGACCTTGGCGGTCATTGCGTTTTCCCCGGTCAGGGCGCCGACCGCACCGTTGAAGACGATGTGCGTGGGGACGAGCTTCTTCATGACCTCGACTGTGTCCGCATATGCCTCGCCGGGGCTGTCGTACTTTTTGAAGTTACCCTTCTCGTCGCGAGGGATATAAAAATCCTGTTCGCCGACGTAGTAGACCTTGTCGTACACGATCGGCTTGCCGTGGCCATCTGTCAGGCCTTCACGAGGCAGTACCATGATCGCGCCGTTCATGCCCGAGGTAACGTGCCATGGCACCATTCCGGGAGGTGCGCAGTGATAAACGAAAACCCCTGCCTTCGTCGCCTTAAAGCGGAGTACTGTGCTTTCGCCTGGGTTGACAACTGTCAGCGCGCCGCCGCCAAGGCCGCCGGTGGCAGCATGGAAGTCGATGTTGTGCTGCATGGTGTTTGTTTCGGGATTGACGAGGGTCAGCTCGACGTAATCGTCTTGGTGGACGACCATCAGTGGGCCGGGGACCGATCCGTCAAAAGTCATGGCGTTGACCTCGGTTCCCTCCTTGTCCAGCACCATCTTCTGTTCCTTGATGGTTAGCGTGAACTCCTTGATCTTGGGGCCGCCCTTGGCCTTTTGATCATGAATGTGGACGAATGGCGGTTTCACAAGCTCGACCTTCTCGCGAGGGAGCTTCGAAATATCGACCGGCGCGCTCTTGCCGCCTTGTGGAGTGGCATGCTCATCTTCCGCGTGAGCAGTGCCGGCCACCAGGATGGGCGTAAGAGCACCTGCGACGGCCGCACCCGTCAGCATTGTACGCCGGGTCATCTGAAGAGTATTGTTCATTTCCCTATCTCCTATAGTCGAAGAGCGAGCGAACCCCGCCCGGTCGAAGAAGAGAGTAGTAAAACCGGGCGGGAACTCTTTGAGTTGGAGCAAACTTGCTGTTTGCTGCAGCGCAAAGTGACCGGAAGGCTGTTTGCGTAATGTCAACGACCTGTGCTGCAAAGAACGGCATTTGTGCATGATCAACTTCGGAGACACGATCATGCAGAACAAAAAGAATGACAGCGCCAACGCTCCCCGCGGAATGTCTCGTGAAGGCCTCGTCATCTTCTCTTACGGCTTCAGGCCGTTCTTTCTGGCAGCCGCGATTTGGGCGATCGTCAGCATCGACATATGGGCCGCCTTCCTGACTCTTGGACTTCCGGTGGCGACAGAGTATGGGACGCTCTACTGGCATGCCCATGAAATGCTGTTTGGCTTCGCGCCTGCGATCCTGGCCGGCTTTCTCCTGACCGCCATTCCCAACTGGACTGGTAGGCTGCCTATCGCTGGCAGGCCGCTCATGTGTCTGTTTGCGCTTTGGTCTGCTGGCCGAATCGCGATGCTTTCATCCGGAGTGATCGGGGTCGCGCCAGCCGCGGCGATCGATGCGCTCTTTCTGCCTGTCATGCTTGTCTTGTGCGCCCGAGAAGTGGTGGCGGGTAAGAAATGGAAAGACCTCAAAGTCATCGCGGGACTTGCCGTACTTTCGGCTGCCAACCTCCTGTTTCACGTTCAAGCTATCGCCGGCAATGGCCCGGACGTCTCGATCCGGCTCGGGCTGGGCGCCTACATCCTGCTAGTCACGATAGTGGGCGGTCGAATCCTTCCCAGTTTCACTCGGAACTGGATAAACCAATTCGGTCGAACAGATTTTCCTGTTCCCTATAATCGCTTTGACTCTGCGAGCATCATCGTTGGGGCTCTCTCGCTTGCAATCTGGTCGCTCGCACCAGATTCAATGGTAAGCGGCGCGCTTGGCTTGCTAGCTGCCGGCCTTAACGTGGCGCGTCTTGTCCGTTGGCGCGGTTGGGTTACGTCGCCCGAGCCAATCGTCTTCATCCTGCACGCCGCGTTTGCGTTTGTCCCACTTGGCTTTGCCGCGATCGCCCTTCAGGCGTTGGGACTGCCGGAGCTTGCGGTCATTCATGTCTTCGCGATCGGCGGCGTGTCGTTGATGATGCTGGCGGTGATGACGCGCGCAAGCCGTGGTCACACGGGACGAAAGCTGAAGTCAGGTTTGACAACAAACCTTTCCTACGTCTTGCTCGCATTGGTCGCTCTCATAAGGCCTGTTGCCGAACTTTTTCCGAACTACAGCAGCGTTATTGTGCTGCTCGCGGCAGTCGGTTGGACCGCGGCCTTCGCGCTTTTCGTGTACGAGCATGCCGGGATGCTCTGCATCGGGCGGAAACCACTGACGATCCGCGGAAGCTAATCTGGAGCGTTCACGGTCGTAAATCTAGGCCATTCCCCCTTTTCTGACTCTCGCAAGTTCCGCATCGACTGTGCATCGTCGTTAGTACCGTGTTCGCTGAGGCCATTCGCGATCCAGGCACAGGGCCACGATCAAAGACGCAACGCTCGAACCGTAGCTCGATGGCTGGACGTAACAGAGAAAGGATCACAGTTCTCGAGACAGTCGAAGCGCAGCGATACAAGCGCGAGACATTCTGGGAAACGTCGGGGAAACCGGATGACCAACATTCAGACTGGAGCCACGCTGGGGACCCAAGGGCTTTCCAGCCGTCCAAGATCTCAGTGCGTTTGCTAAACCGAGGAAATCGTCGTGGTCATGGATGATCGTGACGGGCGCGACGCTGTAAGAGCTGTTCGAGCCGGTATAGCATTAATGGGCACGAGCACGTTCATCCGTGGATGGAAGAGGACTTTGGCATCGAACCAGCGGCGAAAGCCCGGCAGGTTGTACGCACGGCAACGGCGAAACACCGCACCAAAGGTGAGAAATTTCATCGGCCTCGAAGTACAAGGATGTTTGGTGGTGGTTGCCCAATTTCGCCTTTTTTCGTCTTGACGTCTGCATTGACACCTTGTTCGGCACAGCGTGTGGTAACGAAAAAGGGGCGCCTTTCAATACCTCCGAGCGAGATCAGCAACGGTATCCGCGCCATATGCCGCTCGGATCGCCCATTACGCCAGCAAGGCGCGGACTGCAGACCGAAGCAAAACTGGCAAAATTTACAGCTTATAAAGAGTTGGAAGAGTCATCATACGACTCTTCCAACACAGGGGACTCTTCGAGTTCGATAGGCAGCCTCATTCCTGACGAATTCGGCCGCGTCTTTTTGAGACTTTCACTCGCGTCATGCAGCCTGTCCGGCAACGATTTTGTCCACATCGGCGATGAGGTCGTCGATGTCCTCATAATCTCCGTCCGCGATCTGATCGCGGCCGCGAACCGCCGCCAACACATCCGCCCCTTCGTTTAGGAGATACGTCTTCAGGGCGCGAACGATGATGTAGTTTCTTGATCGATCGGTAGCTTCAGCGATAGCCTCAATGCTCGCAACGACATCCGAAGGGACAGGGAGAGTTACAGATTCCGATCCATGCGACTTGGTCATAGAACTTCTCCAATTCGGCAAACTGCAAGACAATGTAAGACAAATCGGTTGGCTGGTCACCTCATCTGAGCCCGCTGTAGATCGACGCCACAAACCTGATTCGCATCCACCACCCAGACTGGATAGGCCGCAGGTCGTGGGATCGAGAGCCGGTTACAGTTCCGCCATCGGCAGAATTCCGCCCGCCGCAAACCCGAATACGCACTACTTAATAGCGCAGAACGCCATACGCTCGGTGATCCTGGTTCCGTCTTCCGCAACGACGGCAATCCAAGAGCGATTGCCGATTCGGACGGTGAGCCGTGTTTTCCCTGCATCCGCGCCTTCGCCTCGTTCTATCACGCTGCGAACGAGCCCCTGCTGCATCTGACGGCGGAGGATTTCGGTCGCGACACCGAACCGACCGGCTAGAAAGTCGGCATCTAATGTGAAATCTTTGATGTCAATTTGATCGGCCATCATCTGCTCCTCACTTAGCGACGGAGCCTAAAGAAAACAGCTCCGCCATTTCGGGTGACCATACAGGCTCATAGACGAGTTCCACAGTTGACCGCGGAACCCCTTCTAGCGACTCTACGCGCGTCTTCACCGCATCTGCGAGAAAGGCCGAGGCGGGACAGAAGCGGGTTGTCGTTGTCATCTTGACGCTGACCGCGCGATCCTTGTCGATGGTGACGTCGTAAATCAAGCCTAGATCTACGATGTTCGTTCCGATCTCGGGGTCTTCTATGTCCCGCAAGGCATCGAGTACTATGTCGGATGTTAACTCAGGTTTTGGCATTGGTTCCCTCCAGCGGCGTGCAACGGATCATGATGCGGTAGACCTTTCCCGTCTCGTCGAAGTTGCCGATCCATTCATGACCACGCTCTTTCAGTTCATTGAAGAGAAAAACGGGCTCTCTGTTGAGCAACGCAAACATCACTTCGCCGCTGTCCATCATTTCGAGCCTCGCGAGTATTCGCTCCATCGGCTCGGGGGCGGAAGGTCGGTGAGATCCATATTCCAGACAGGATCAGGCCACAGCGCATCGGGTGCAGACGCCTCTTCGGCAGCGTCCTTTGGGACAAAATCTATCTCCCAATAGTCGTCAGCAATGCGTCGGGCTGTATGATCGAAGCCGCGGTCCGTGAGCTGGCGTATTAGCGGCCGTGGCTCGAAGATCGCATGGAGACGAACGCCTTCGCCAGGCTGCAGGCTGGCAAACGTATCCATGATCAGTTGGAAGGGCATGCCTCCGTCGCGGAGTATCTGTCGTACATCGAGTTCACGAAGCTGAACCATTGGCATCACCTCTGTGGTTGCCGGCGAAGAAAAAGGCCGGGTGTTTGAATGGACTTTTCTTTGTATCCGCATCGACGCACGCCAACGCACGGGAAAGTGCGAGTTCCACGGCGATGGCACCCGTCGAAAGGGTTTGCGCCAAGACGGCGACGCGGAAGGCACCGTCTTGAGAGAAGAGTATCGCAGCAGCCGCCACGACCACGGCGCTGTAAAATATTGTAAACCAGACCGAAGCGCGACCGCCGTGGACAAGATCTGCCAGCTTCGGTGTCGGACGACGTCCAAGAAGCGGCCCGAACGCCTCGATCCATGTCAGAAAAGGGACGATCTTCAAAAGCTGGGCCAGGCCGAGCCCGGTCAGCCATCCAAAGACGAACAGGTAGGTCAGCGAGACGAATATCCTCTCATCGGCGCCTGCAAGCATGGCTACGGGGAAGAAGGCGGCACTGACGCCGAATATGGCGAAGGCAGGGAGCGACCAGTAAGTGTTCACTTCGAGCACCTTCCTCCGCCGGGTCCTGTAGGCATGCACCAGCTCGACAACGTACGCCCCGCCTGCCAGCAGAAAGAACGCCGCGGCGAGCAATCCGAGGATGCGAGCGAAGGTTTCGTCGACGGTCAGCGCGCACGCGGATAGGGCAAGAAGACCGACGACAGCAATGCAACTACGAAGGAGTGTTCTCGAATGTTTCATGTCATCCGAAAGCAAGAACATTGGAAGCAGCTTGTAGCTGACTCCAACAGCGGCGAAGGTCATCCATCCAACCAAGCCGAAACCGGCATGTAGTGGGACTGCCGCAACGACGAATTTCACAACGGTAGGCACGCTTACAACACCCGGAAGGACGATTGCGAACAGCGCGCCCAAACCTACTGTGGCGACGAGACTTGCGATTCCGAGCAGGACGTATGGCGACGCCTCGTGAGCATAGCGCCCGCGCCAGAGCAAAGAAAAAAGCATCGCCGCGATCGACAGGATCGAGGCTACAAGTACCGCGGCCGCAACCGTCATCGTCGGCCCCGCATACGACGAGCCGGCATCGATCAGGCCGAAGCCAGAAAGCAGTAGGACCAAACCTAGCACGATGCTGAAAAGCACCATCAGGCCAAGATTGCCTTTAGGAAGCTCAAGGCCCGTCAAGACAGGTCCGAATTGCAAAAGTGCGCCAATCATCAGCAACAAGAGCCAGCCGATGGTGGTTGAATGCACGATGATGAGAGCACAGGGTTCTGTAACGCCGAAAGACGGCGCCCAGCCCCCTGCCGCAAGCAGTCCTTCTGCAAGCAGCAGAAAGAAGAGCGCCGCTGCGAAGTAGGACATCGTCCACCGCGACAGGCTCGTCCCCATGGGCATCATCGTGCTTCTCCTATCCTAGTGACTGCCGCAGCAGCAGTCGCATCCGGCGTCGAGGCGAATAATTTCGACTCGCCAAACGTCCGGCCCCTGCTCGAGATACTCCCAGGAAAATTTGCCAGGTAATGCAGTCTCGAGCTGGTATTGAAGCGGCCGCGGTTCGTGATCGCTCGTAATGTGCAGCATGTCACCCGGCGTCAGGGTGTGGAGCGTGCCAAAGATCCGGGGGTGACGTTCGCTTGGAGGTAGGATGCGAACGTCGATGTGGGGGATTCCGGCAGATTGGTTCAAGTTCTCGGACATGAAACTGAAATTCCTTTTGATCGCCGCTTGAAGCTCGGTGACGGGCGGCGGCACGCCACGATGTCGGATCACACGATAGCCGCCGACGAGCTGGCGAACTTTGACAGCGGACAAACTTCAGGAAGGTTTCCTTCAGTCTTCGATGCCGTTCATTGACATATGACAAGGAACGCCGACGCGCCCGAGTTCATAAGGAGGCATGATTGAAACAACGGACGAGATGATGTCGAAATATCTGGTGGCCAAGTACGGCGAAGCGCGCCTCCCGCGTTATACAAGCTATCCGACAGCTCCCGCCTTCGGAGAAGCTGTCGGTGCCGAGCAATATGCAGCGGCGCTTAAGGACGTGGCCCGCGGCGATCCCGTGTCATTATATCTCCACGTGCCATTTTGCAGATCGATGTGCTGGTACTGTGGCTGTCACACCACGATTACCCAGAAGGACGCTCCCATCCTTGATTACCTGGATGTCATGAGCCGGGAGATCGAATTGGTGGCGGATGCCGCCCAGGGAGGGATTCCCGTTCGAAACGTGCACTTTGGCGGCGGCACGCCGACCATCATGAAACCGCATGAATTTGCGGCTCTTATGAAGAAGCTGAGAACTTCCTTTTACTTCGAGGACCACGCCAGCATCGCGGTGGAGATCGATCCTAGGACGCTCGACAGCGAAATGATCGTGGCGTTAGGCGAAAACGGTGTGAACCGGGCCAGCCTAGGCGTCCAGAGCTTCGATCCGATCGTACAGAAGGCGATTAACCGAATTCAGACCTTCAACCAGACGAAGGCAGCGGTTGCGGGCTTGCGGGCCTATGGCGTGACCAGCATCAATTTCGACCTGATCTATGGATTGCCATTTCAAACCGTCGACTCGTGCATAGAAACGGTTCAAATGGCGGTCGAACTTCGCCCAGAGCGTTTCGCAGTCTTCGGCTACGCGCATGTTCCTGCCTTTAAAAAGCATCAACGCTTGATCGACGAAACTGCGCTTCCGGGCGCGTCTGAACGCAATGAGCAGGCGGAAGCAATAGCCCAAGAGCTCATTGCAGCAGGCTACGTGCGGATCGGCTTGGATCACTTCGCATTGCCTGAGGATGAACTTGCGGTTGCCTCCACTAACGGGCGGCTCCACAGAAACTTCCAAGGCTACACCACAGACGACTGCAGCACTCTGATCGGTCTAGGCGCGTCGTCGATCGGCCGTCTTTCCTCGGGCTACTACCAAAATCATGTGGCGATAGGACGATATACCGAAATGGTGGCGTCCGGCATTCTTCCGACCGCCAAAGGCTACCTGCTCACGGACGAAGACAGGTTGAGGGCTCAGCTTATCGAGCGCCTGATGTGCGACTTCGAGGTGGACGTTGCCGAGATCAGCGGCAGGGCTGGTTACGAGGCGGAATTCCTGCTCGACCGCAATGAACGCCTTGAAGAGCTCATTCGAGATGGCGTCGCCGTCGTCGTCGATGGTCGGGTGTCCGTCACCAAGGACTCGCGGTTCATGGTACGCGCTGTTGCTGCAGCCTTCGACGCGTATCTCGGCGCATCTGGCAGAACGCATAGCAAAGCAGCTTGAGTTCCATCTCAACCGCTGGGTCCGCACCTAGCCAAGTGAACTTACCCCACACGAATCTTCGCTGTGGGGAAGATTCTAGCTTCCACCAATGTTGCTACGCTGTGGGACATCTTCTCACCGCGTTAGCGAGCAAAGGGTCTTCTGGATACGATTGAGAGAGTGGTAGACCTTGAAGAACACGGCGCTGGCTACGGGTACCTGAACTACATCGTCCCGGAGCCTGAGGCCTAGCGGCAAACTCATTCTAAAAAAATGCGCGGAACCGCTAATCGGCTCTGCTGGCGCTTCGTCCCGAAACCGAATGAACCAAGATACCGTAGAAGGCGTGCGGAGGTTCTGAGAGAACGGGAATCTCGTGCGTCGAAAGAGACCCAATCTCCCACCAGTCGGGCTGGGCCTGTAAGAGCGACCAGGCCCTCATGCGCTCATCCCGCCAGAGATCATTATCGGGAAACTCCTCGAAAGCCCCGTCGATCAACACGCTTGTCCAGCCGGAGGTCGACCGATGCTCGACATGGAGGCAGACCTTCTCGTTCTCTCTCATCCAATCGAGCTTCTTGCCTGGCATCGTGAAGCTATATGCCATGTTGCCGGAGAAGGCGAAGTAGATGGCCGCGATGTAAGGCTGTCCATTTCTGCAGCACGCAAGGTGTCCGAAGCGGGTATGCTCCAGAATCTCGTAGCATTCGTTTGGGCTCAGTTCGCGTAGATGCATCGACATGATGTCTTCTCCTCGGATGGATCTGCCTCTTTCAGCGCAACGAACGAGCGCAATTTATGCAGAATGGGGTGTAGGGACGGCGTGGAAGCGTTCGGCCCCGATCTCGCTCCGGCACTTCACGCATTTTCCGAAGGCGCCGCGTTGGATACGAAGCAAAGCGGCGTCAATAGCGGCCATCTGTTCGGCACCTTCGAGCTGTAACCCCTCGGAGAACCTCGGCATTCTCGACCAGCGTTGCTCGTTCGCCGCTTCTCTATCGAGCGCGACAGACAAATCGGCATCGATCGCTGAGGCTCGCCTTTGAAGATCGTTTTTGAGGTTCGTCAAATGTTCGGGCTTTCTGAGTATCGTTGAGCTTGTTTCCTCAAAAAGCCAAACCCCGCCTCGGACCGGCCGCCATGTGATAGGCCATCGAGATGTCATTGATGACCCTTCGTACGCCTTTCACGCTTTCTGCGGACACCTTCGCTGCTTCCCGTCTGGACGCGCTCCCCAACTTGCCGCGCAAGGTCACGACGCCTTCTGAGACGGTGGCCTTCACGTCCTGATGGGTTAGTCCGAGTTCAAGCTGCAGACGGCTCCTGACGGCTGTGGACAGGGCGTCGTCGCCAATTGGGATAATGTCGGTTACGTCCATCGTAAGAGCCTCCGTTGTGCCGATTGGCATCAAACATGAGGAGTGGACGCACAGCGTTGATGCAAATCAAACAGAAGAACGATTCCGACCGTCGGCCGTATCGAAAGCTCTCAAGACATGTCGGGTACTGTTCAGCAGCGTGTCATTCAGGCGGGAGATCTCAACGAGGCCAACGTTCAACCTCTCTTGGAAGGCCGCGAGGTCCGCGACAAGATCGGAAAGGACACGCGTGCGGAGCCTGCCGGCCTCGACCTTTCCCATGACTCGGATGGCCGCCAGTCCCGTCGACAGTCGTTTCATATCTCCGGCGGCTCTTATGAAGTCGGATGTTTCTCCCTGGATCTTGGCAAGGCCTTCGAACGACCTCGTCCAAAAACTTGAGGTCTGGCTGTCGAGGCACGTAGTCTCCTCTATCCTGTCGATCCTGTCGTCGAGGACTTCTTCGAGGAAGGCCGCGGACATCTCATCTTGGAGCCGCGCCGTTCCGATAAGGAAAGCGCCGTGCTGGATGGCTTCGGTGACCTTTCGGGCGGAGACCGAGAAGGTTTCCAGTGCAGCCTCGATTTCTGTCGCGAGCGTACCGTAGTTCTGGGAGATCTTTCCAATCGCCGCTCCTGAACTTCCGAGACGTCCTGAGTGCACGATCAGGTTCAAAGGAACGAATCGATGATTCGCATATGCTCCCATGATCTCGCGGGCGATGCCGTACAGCCTCCTGGATGTGCCGCAGAGATCTGCAAGCAGTTCGACCAAGCCGTTGCGGGAGCGCCCGATCTTGTCATCGCGGGCAGCAAGTTCAGCGAGAAGACTGCTCGCCATGAACGCGTCATAGTCTTCGAAGTCATGTTCCTGAAGATGCTGCATGAGCAAGCTGGCGCTCTGCTGCGGCGACACCCTCTCACGCTCCTCTATGCTGAGCAGCCGCTCGTACGCTGATTTGACAACCTCAAAAAGCGGACCGGATGGTTTTAGCCGAACGGACAGATATCCGTCCTCGATCGATGTCACGATCGCGTAGACCCAGTAGTGATCTCCATCCTTGGCTCGGTTCTTGATGTAGGCGCCGGTTGGGAGCCCCCGCCGAATCCTATCCCACATCAGCCAGAAAACGCCGCGTGGCATGTCCGGGTGCCGGATCACGTTGTGCGGCTTCCCAAGTAGTTCGTCCCAGTCAAATCTGCTTATTCGTCGAAAGACGCTGTTTCCCGAGCAAATCTTCCCACGCTTGTCGGTTCGCGAAAAAAATAGTTCATCAAATTCGAAGGGAGCCTCGGCTTCATTGTGCTGGCTTTTCATGCGCGCGTCTTCCGTATAGCGGAGGGAAACTTCTCGTCCCCCATTTCTGGGGGTAAAGCATGAAGAATGCATTAACCGAAAATGACGGCGCTAGGATTCCGATATGCCCCTGACGCGGTCGATGAGCCGCTGAACGTTTTCGGGAGCTACCTGGGGAATGATCCCGTGTCCCAGGTTGAAGATCAGCGGGCCGTCGCCAAGGCGCTGCAAAATTGCATCTACGCCTTCATCAAGAGTGCTGCCGCCGGCCGCAAGTCGCATGGGATCGAGATTGCCCTGAACGGGGCCGTCCTTCTGCAGCTCAAACGCGAAGTCGAGTGGGACGGTCCAGTCAAGACCGATGGCATCCGCTCCCGTTCTGCGCCGATATTCTTTCAGCATCAATCCCGCGCCCTTTGGGAAGGCTATGATCTTCGCCGAAGGGCGTCTGGCCCTGATGCCTTTGATCATCCGTGCGACCGGCCGGACGGCGTACGCCTCGAACTCCGGTTCGCCTAAAACGCCCGCCCAGGAGTCGAATATCTGCACCGCGTCGGCGCCTGCGTCTAGCTGAGCGACCAGATACTCCACCGAAACGTCGGCCAATAGCGTGAGCAGCCGTTCGAAGGCTTCTGGATGCCGATACGCAAAGAGACGGGCAGGGGCCTGATCGGGAGTGGCCCTCCCGGCCACCATGTACGTTGCCACCGTCCACGGAGCTCCACAGAAACCAAGTAGGGCCGTGGGGGCGGGAAGTCTGATCCGGAGTGATTCCACCGTCTGAATAACCGGGCTGAGGTGAGCAAAGATGCTCTCGGCGCTCAGGGTCGCGATCCCGTATTCGTCGATCGGATCCATTACTGGGCCATGCCCCTCATTGAAACGGACATTGCGCTTCAATGCATCCGGAATCACTAGAATGTCTGAAAACAGGATGGCGGCATCGAGCCCGAACCGACGTATCGGCTGCAGAGTGACCTCCGTCGCGAGTTCCGGGTTGTAGCATAGCTGCAAGAAGCTTCCCGCCTGCGCCCGCGTTTCCAGGTATTCGGGAAGATAGCGACCAGCCTGCCTCATGAGCCAGATCGGGGGAGGCGAAAGGGTTTCCCCGTCAAGGACGCGAACAAGATTTCTGCGCATGCTCGTCACTTTATGCGGCTTCCACCGCAGCCGCCGAAATATCAACGACAGCTATCTGTCGCTGGTTCATCGCCTTCTTAATCAACAGAATAAACTGGCGTTCCGCCTGAATGTGCTTCCGCATGGCGCAGAAAAACGACCGCAATAGATATCCGATTGCGTCCCAAGACAGGCGGCAGCGGCCGTCCTTGAGCGAAGTGAGAACGTCAACCACCTCCCGTGCGCTCTCAAGATCGCTGATGCGCTCTCGCCGTCGGTGCTCTTCTGCTTCGGATCGCTCGGCTGCTGCCAGAATGTAATGCAGCCCCTGAGATAGTACCTGCTCCTCCAGGCGATGTGTCGCCTGCAACAACGGTATAAGACCGTTCGTTAAGGTGTCGCAAAGCCTCTCATCGAGATGACACGGGAGAAAGTCCGCGATCGCCTCGAGAAGATCGCACCATGACATGAGCTGGCCGTAGCATGCTTCGAGATCCGCGAAGCGGCGTATCTGGAGATTTTCCATGTCCTACCTCTGAAGAAAGAGACTTGCAGCGATAGCAACTGCGGCAACAATCGCGGAGACGACACCGGTTCGTTGCAACACGCCCATGCGATAGAGGGTGATTGCAAAAATCACTATTACAGGGGTAGCGATCGATAGCCCGATCTGAGCATCTGTCATGACAGTCTCCTTTTACGGAGACCATAGAGCGCTCACGAACACGTTTCTTTGAGATCGGTCAAAGAGTGGGCGGAATGAACCAAAGCGGGAGGTGGGGGCCGACTACTCTGAACAATGGCCGACCCGCAACAGTCCAAGCGTCTAACTTTTCGGACATTAACGCTTTACCAGTTTGAAGTTAAGGGACGATTACCGGCTCACCACGCTCGCGTTTGCCTTTTGACAAAGAAGCGCGAAAAAACATCTTTTATTCCGTCGGTCATGACATTGATTGCCGATACATCTGAAGAGACTGCTATCGAAGAAGCCAACGACGACCTGCTCGTCTGGATCCTCGCGTGGAGCGAGCTTGCCGCTTTTGGCGCTCTTCTGGTCGCCTTCGTCGTCGTTTCCTGGCTTCATCCGGAAGAAGTTGCAGCAGGGCGAGCTCGCATGACGCTTGTCGTTCCTGCCTTCAACACTGCGATCCTTCTGCTAAGCGGATGGGCCGCAGCGGTCGCCGCAACGCCAGTACCACTGCTCAAGCGGAGGATCGCGCTGTGCGCGGCTTCTGCAGGCGGACTGCTTTTCGTTGCCCTGAAGCTGTACGAGTACAGCCTGGAAGGTGCGTCTCTGCTTTCGGACGACGCGTTCTCGACCCTCTATATTTTAATGACGGGTTTTCATCTCGTCCACGTCCTCTTCGGTTCGCTGGTGCTGGCGTTGCTTGCCCGCTTTCCTTCCCCCCAGAACGTCCATCTCATGACGACGCTGTGGCATGTGATCGACATCGTCTGGCTTGTCATGTTTCCGATCGTATACCTGATATGAAAAGCGGTACCCTTCCCAAAAGAGCGACGACGCGGGCGCTCGCGATCCTTCTTACCCTAAGTGCGTCCACGGTCGGCTTGACACTGGCATTTGGACGCGGCGGCCTCGCTCTCGCCTGCGTGATCGCGGCTATAGCCGCCTGCAAGGTAAGGATAGTGGCGCTCGATTTCCTCGGTTTGCGTAACAGCCAGGCTACGATGTTTATCGCGATAAGCGGGTGGGCAGCGATCCTGCTGCTAGTTGCGCTAGCCCAGAGACTGCTTTCGTCATAAAGGGCAGATCGAACTCAAGAAAAAGCATCGCATTGCGATTGACAGAGGAACCCAAAGCGCCATTTCTATGAGCGATCACAACCGGAACGACGGCGTGTTCGAGGAGGAACTGGCGCATGCGGACAGTCGTGTTGTCGCTCTGTCTTTTGTTTTGGGGTCTAACGACAGCGGTGGCGCAACAGGCGCAGAGCTATCCTTCCGACATGGCGGAACGAGTGCAGGCATGCACTCCTTGTCATGGACTTCAGGGCCGCGGAACCAACGACCCGTATTTTCCCCGGCTAGGGGGCAAGCCGGCCGGCTATTTGTACAACCAGCTTGAGGCCTTCAAGAACGGGCGTCGCAAATATCCGCCCATGAATTACTTGCTCGCGTATCTGACGGACGACTACCTAAGGCAGTTCGCCGAGTATTTCAGCGACCAGCGTCCCGAGCTTCCAAAGCAGAACCCACCTGAGGTCAGCAAGGAAGTCCTTGACCACGGCCACGCGCTAGTGACGCAGGGCGATCTGGATCGGTCCATTCCCGCGTGCGTCGGCTGTCACGGCGGGTCTCTCACTGGGCAGGCGCCTGGAATTCCGGGACTTCTCGGTCTCCGATCGAGCTACATCAGTGCTCAGCTAGGGGGCTGGCGCTACGGCACCAGAACCGCCAAGGCTCCTGACTGCATGCAGATCGTCGCTGGCCATCTCACTGAAAACGACGTTCGTGCCGTGGCCGCATACCTGGCCACCCTCTCACAGCCACCCGGCTCGGCTCCGTCCCCTGCTGGATCGTTCGCTCTTCCCTTCGCATGCGGAAGTCAGCCTGATGGAGGGAAGCAGCAATGAAGCTGAGGTTGAACGGAAACTCGACCCTGCTAGGGGCGGCGGCTGCCCTTATGCTGGCCCTGCTTCCGGCGGCCGCACAAGATCCGGCCAGCGATCAACGTTCCGATGTAGTTAAGAAGGGAGAGTATCTTGCACGCGCTGGCGACTGTGTAGCCTGTCATACCGCGCCTGAGGGAAAGGTGTTCGCTGGTGGACGGGCAATGCCCACGCCGTTTGGGACGTTGTTCGCCTCAAATATTACGCCCGATGCGGAGACGGGAATCGGGAAATGGTCTGCGGATGAATTCTACGGAGCCATGCATAGCGGGCGCTTCCCGGACGGAGGCCTTATCTATCCCGCAATGCCGTTTCCATCCTACACGAAGGTCACCCGCGAAGACAGCGATGCGATATTCGAATACCTTAAGTCTTTGCCGCCGATCCGGCAGCCAAATAGACCTCACGATCTGAGCTTCCCCTACAACAATCGGTCACTCATCCTCGGCTGGCGGACGCTCTTCTTCAACGAAGGCGAGTTCAAGCGGAACCCGCAGCAATCCGACGAATGGAACCGCGGTGCGTATCTTGTCGAAGGGCTGGGCCACTGCGGTATGTGCCACAGCCCGATCAACGCGCTCGGCGGAACGTCGGAATCAAAGGCATTCCAAGGTGGCCTTATACCTATGCAGGACTGGTACGCGCCGTCGCTGACGTCGAACAAGGAAGCCGGTCTCGGCGATTGGTCGATCGAAGAGATCTCGGACCTACTTCAGAAGGGAGTGTCGGCACGAGGCGCAGTCTACGGACCGATGGCTGAAGTTGTTTACAACAGCCTCCAGTACATGACGGACGAGGACACCCGTGCCATGGCGGTCTATCTGAAGAGCATCGCTCAGGATCAGCCGGAAGCTCCCAGTTCGTCGGTTAATACTTCCGAGGCCAGTCTGTTGATCAGCCTCGGGAAAACCGTCTACGACCGCGACTGCGCAAGCTGTCATGGGGGAAAAGGCGAAGGCAAACCGCCACACTATCCACCGCTGGCCGGCAACCAGTCGATCCAGATGGAATCGGCCGTTAACGGGATTCGAATGGTACTGAATGGCGGCTATCCGCCGGCGACCTTGAAAAACCCGATGCCACACGGAATGCCGCCATTTGCAGTGACGCTCTCCGACGACGAGGTCGCTGCCGTCGTGTCCTATATCCGTACGGCGTGGGGCAACAGGGGCACGCCGGTGAACGCCGCCGATGCCAACAGACTTAGATCGGCACCACTGGAATGAGGGTAAGATGCTGAATTCCGATCCCGGCGCTCCGCCGGATGATACGGCCGTCGAAGCGATAGTCTCGCGCGGTCCGAAAGGAGCCATTTGGGTCGCAGGCATTGCGACCGCGCTTGTTCTGTTCATGTGGTTTCTGTTCTACTTCCTTGTTTTCGTCCCTCGGAGCGGATGATGGCGACAGTTCATGAAAAGGGCTTGGAAATTGCCGAGCGCGTCGAGCGCAGGTGGGCGACCATATCAATTCTCATTATCGTCTTTCTTGCTGGGATGGCAGCGTTCGCCGGCATCCACCAGGCGACGATGCCGCAGAGGACCGTCGAAACGGTCGACCCTACCACGCTCCATCTCCAGGGAGAGTTCATTGAATCCAATCTTGGAAGCGCGGTCGAGAGCGATGGATCTGTAACGGTCCGAGCGGTGGGTCAGCAATACTCCTTCTCCCCACCTTGTCTCGTGGTTCCGGCAGGAACACCGATCACATTTCGGGCTACCAGCGCCGACGTCGTGCATGGGCTGCTAGTGCAAGGTACGAACATCAACACTATGCTGGTGCCCGGCTACGTGTCTGTTCTGCAGGCCTCATTTGCATCGCCGGGCGAACATTTGATGCCCTGTCAGGAATTCTGCAGCGTCGGGCACGAGGGAATGTGGGGTAAGGTAAAGGTGATAGACAAACAGGAATTCCTCGCCGAGGTCGCCGACAAGAGGAGATTGTCCTGTGCTCTTTAACCGCAAACTCATTCTGGCGCACTTTTGGCTGGCCTTTGCAGCTTTTGGTGCGGCGCTCCTTCTCGGGGCTTGGCAGATGTACGTCCGCAGCCCGCTTGCGAACTGGGTGAGCAATCCGGAATGGTACTACCGATCCTTAACGGCTCACGGTACCGTTATGGGGTACGTATTTCCAACCTTGGTCGCCATGGGGTTCGGGTATGCGATCAGCGAGTCGTCGCTCAAGCAGAAGCTCGTCGGCGCTCGATGGGCCTGGATCGGCTTCTGGCTTATCGCAGTTGGAGCGGTAGTCGCGATGGTTCCAGTCGCTCTAGGCCTGGCGTCGGTTTTGTACACCTTCTATCCGCCCTTGATCGGTAGTCCGTTCTACTATCTCGGCGTCGTGATGGTGGTGGTGGGTTCTTGGATCTGGGTAGCGCTGATGTCAGTCAATCTTCGGATCTGGAAGAAGGCGAATCCCGGCGTGCCAGTTCCGCTTCCGATGTTCGCCAACGTCGCAGGATCCTACCTGTGGGCCTGGACGGCGGTCGGAGCCGCGTTGGAGCTACTGCTGCAAATCCTCCCAGTGGCATTGGGATTCAAAAATACGATCGATGCCGGACTGGCACGTGTCTTCTTCTCGTGGACCCTGCACGCGATCGTGTACTTCTGGCTGATGCCGACCTACATCGCGTATTACACTATCGTGCCGAGAGCGATCGGCGGTCGCGTGTATAGTGACACCATGGCCCGCATTTCGTTTATCCTTTTCCTCATCGTAGCGATGCCGATCGGCATCCATCATGCCTTTGCGGATCCTCAGGTCGGCGCCGGTTTCAAATTCATTCACTCAGCATTCACCGCGCTGGTCGCTCTTCCGACCTTGCTTACGGTATTCACCATCTGCGCCTCGGTCGAAATAGCGGCGCGGGCGCGCGGTGGCACCGGGCCATTCGGTTGGATCAAGGCGCTTCCCTGGCGCAATCCGATGATGCTCGCCGTAACCTTCTCCTTCGTGATGCTAGGGTTCGGAGGTGCAGGCGGTCTTATCAACATGAGCTACCAGCTTGACACGACGATCCACAACACGCAGTGGATCACCGGTCATTTTCACCTGATCTTCGGTGGAGCGATCGTGATCATGTATTTTGCGATCGCTTACGATCTATGGCCCCATCTCACCGGTCGACCCCTTGTCAGTATGGGCATGGTCCGTCTGCAACTCTGGCTCTGGTTTATTGGGATGATTGTTACGACGTTCCCTTGGCATTACGTCGGGATTCTCGGAATGCCGCGCAGAATGGCATACTTCGACTTCACAGAGCCGGCCCTCGCCAACGAAGCTATAACGGTAGTTTTGTCGGCGATCGGCGGCTTCATTCTCGTCGTATCCGGCATCCTCTTCATTACGGTGCTGGTGCGATCGCAGCTTCGTCCATCCGAACCATCCGAGGAGTACCGGTTCGCGCTCGCGGTACATCCTCCGACCAGGGTACCGGCTCTTCTGAATAGCTATGGGCTGTGGGTGGCGCTGATGATCGGGCTGACTGTTACAAACTACGGGTACCCCATCTTGCAGCTCGCTGTCAGAAGCGACACCTCTGTACCCGCAGTCTATGTTGGAGAGAAGTGATGGCCGAGCCGGACCTCGGAAAGATCAACGTCAGATGGACCTTCACCAGCGTCGCGGTGACTGCCGGCCTCTTTGTTGCGTCGGTGGTCTTGGGGTTCGTGTTGCTTCCGAATCTCGAGGCAGGGCAACAGGCTGCAAGTCTGTGGGACTCGATCTGTCGTGCGGCCGGGGTGCCGCGCGCGAGCCAGACAGGAGAAACAGTGAAGCCGGAGTATAAGACCTCGCTGGTGAAGATCGCGTCAGCGGTATCAAGCGTCCGCGATGATGCAGCGATAGGTCGTGGTGCAACGCTGGCGCAGCAATGCGCGATCTGCCACGGACCAACGGGCGTGAGCCGAGCCGACTCCCCTAACCTCGCGGGCCAGTACGCGAGCGTGGTCTACAAACAGCTTAGAGACTTTAAAGACGGCGTACGAGTCAACGCAATCATGTCTCCATTTGCGCTGAACCTTTCCGAGCGGGACATGCAGGATCTGGCTGCCTACTACGCGTACCTTCCAAGGTTGCCAGGCTTCCATCCGGCAGGAGGAAACCCTGTCCCTCGTATCGTGGCAAGCGGAGCACCTATGAGGGGAATCGCTCCATGCGGGTCCTGTCACGGGAGCATCGAAAATAAGCTCGGAAGCCCGTGGCTGGAAGGTCAATCTGAGCTTTACCTGAAGACTCAGCTTGCGGCATTCGCCTCCGGCGCCCGTGAGAATGACATCACGAGGCAAATGCGAAACGTCGCTCACGCGATGACTCCAGAGGAAATCGAGGCAGCGGCTAAATATTACGCTAACAAGCCGGCACCGGAGCAGGCGACAGAATAGCCGATCAAAGGTCGTTTGCGAAATCAAGTCGTCAAGCAGCGGAATCGATTGCATTGATGAACGCGTCTGCCATCGTGGACAGCCTCTAAGTCCTCATTCACATCGCCCCTTTCCCAGCATAAGAACAGCCTCGCACCATGGCTTTCGGCCAATTGCCTCGCTGATTGCGAATCCACAAAGACCTCGTTCCGAAAATCACTCATCCCGTGATGACGAGCCACTGTGCTCGATTTCCGACGTCAAGGCGGCTCCGCCAATGACATGAAAGGATGATCGATGGCTGAACGCCTCACTAAAACCGCCGCCCGAAACGTGTTCTACGGCGGCTCCGCATTCTTCTTCGCAATTTTCTTGGGCCTCACGGCCCATAGTCACTACTACATCCGGACTGTGTCTACGGACGAGGCAACCCTTACCGACGGCGTGGCCCGCGGAAAGCGTATCTGGGAAAAGAACGCTTGCATCAACTGCCACACCCTCGATGGCGAGGGCGCCTACTTCGCGCCGGAGCTGTCGAACGTCTGGATACGCTGGGGCGGCGACAAAGATCCCGCAAGCGCTCGTGATGCACTTCACTCCTGGATGGGGGCTCAGCCCTCTGGCATCGAGGGCCGCCGGCAGATGCCGCAGTTCAATCTGACCGACCAGGAAGTAAACGATCTCGCCGACTTCCTCGAGTGGGTCAGCAAGACCAAGACGCAAAACTGGCCGCCGAACCAGGCCGGCTGAGCGAGGCAGAGGGACAATCAATATGAAATACAAAACTCAAAGCGTGGCCATGCTCTACTTCTACGGAGCCCTCGGCCTCTTTATGGCGCAGCTACTCTTCGGCGTCATCGCGGGCACGATCTACGTGCTTCCGAACACTCTATCTGTCGTCCTTCCCTTCAACATCGTCCGAATGATCCATACGAACGCGTTGATCATCTGGCTTCTGATGGGCTTCATGGGTACGACATACTTCCTCATCCCGGAGGAGTGTGAAACTGAGCTCTACAGTCCGAAACTGGCGATCGCCCAGTTCTGGATTTTTCTGGTGGCCGCTGCGGTCGCAGTAGTTGGTTACTTATTCCACATTCACGAAGGCCGCGAGTTTCTCGAGCAGCCATTCGCAATCAAAGTGGGCATCGTCATCGTCGCGCTGATGTTCCTTTTCAACATCACCATGACGGCGCTCAAGGGCCGCAAAACGACGATTACCAACATCCTGCTATTCGGGCTCTGGGGCGTCGCGATCTTCTTCCTTTTCGCTTTCTATAACCCGGTCAATCTTGCGCTCGACAAGATGTACTGGTGGTACGTTGTCCATCTCTGGGTAGAAGGCGTTTGGGAACTGATCATGGCGTCGGTTCTTGCGTTCCTGATGATCAAGCTGAACGGCATCGACCGCGAAGTCATCGAAAAATGGCTCTACGTCATCGTTGGCCTAGCCCTGTTCTCGGGTATCCTCGGCACGGGCCATCACTTCTACTGGATCGGCGCTCCCGGATACTGGCAGTGGATTGGTTCGCTCTTCTCTACGTTGGAAGTCGCCCCGTTCTTCACAATGGTCGTCTTCACCTTCGTTATGACGTGGCGGGCCGGCCGCAAACATGAGAACAAGGCTGCGATCCTATGGTCGATCGGATGCTCGGTCATGGCGTTCTTCGGCGCGGGCGTGTGGGGCTTCCTGCATACGCTGTCGTCTGTGAACTACTACACCCACGGCACGCAGGTTACCGCAGCTCACGGCCATCTCGCTTTCTTCGGCGCCTACGTAATGCTGAACCTTGCCGCGATGGCCTACGCCATTCCTCAGATCCGAGGTCGCGCGCCCTACAATCAGTGGCTCTCGATTAGCAGCTTCTGGATCATGTGCGGCGCCATGTCGGTCATGACTTTCGCGCTGACGTTCGCCGGCGTTATCCAAGTTCACCTGCAGCGCGTGCTTGGCGAATCCTACATGGACGTCCAAGACCAGCTCGCGCTGTTCTATTGGATCAGACTTGGCTCGGGCGTGTTCGTCTTCGTCAGCGCCATCATGTTTATCTGGTCGGTGCTAGTTCCAGGTCGCGCTCGCCTTCCAAACATTGCAGCTCAGCCCGCCGAATAGGCGGGCCTTTCCCTACTGGAGACTGAAATGACAATAGCTCTGAACTTCCCACTGACGCCGAAGTCGGAAATCCCTCATTACTCCCCGCAAGGCAACGAATGCGCCCTCTTCGAGAGCGCGTGGACTCGGCAGTTGCCGGTGCTGCTGAAGGGGCCGACCGGCTGCGGAAAAACGCGGTTCGTCCAGCATATGGCTGCGAAGCTGGGACTTCCAGTTTCGACAGTCTCCTGCCACGACGACCTTACGGCCGCTGACCTGACTGGCCGCTATCTCCTGAAGGGCGGCGAGACGGTCTGGGTCGACGGCCCGTTGACGAGGGCAGTGCGAAACGGTGGGATTTGCTACCTCGACGAGATCGTCGAGGCACGAAAGGACGTCGCCGTCGTTCTCCATCCTTTGACGGACGACCGCCGAATCCTTCCTCTGGAGCGGACGGGCGAAATTCTCGAAGCGCAGCCGGCCTTCATGGTCGTCGTCTCTTACAATCCGGGCTACCAGAACTTGATGAAGGCTCTGAAGCCGAGCACGCGCCAGAGGTTCGTCTCGATCGAGTTCGACTTCCTCCCGCGGGACAAGGAAATCACTACTGTCGCGATCGAAAGCGGACTTTCGGAAGCCAAAGTCGCCCCGCTGGTCGATCTCGCTCGACGACTCCGCATTCTGAAAGGGCAGGACATCGAAGAGGGCGTCTCCACCCGTCTCCTCATCTACTGCGCGACATTGATCGAAGCCGGCATGCCGGTCGCAGACGCCGTTCGCGCAGCTATCGTGGAGCCGCTCACGGACGAACCGGACGTGAAGGCCGCACTCCTTGAAGTGGCCAAGGCGATGTTTGCATAGGATCTAAACATGCTGGAATTTCTGGAACTCGAAGAGACCGTCGGGCGAGCCTGGCATCGCATCGTAGGCGAGACAAGCTCGTGGCCCCATCATCCTGACAAAGCCGTCCGTCTTGCCGACGTAAGGGCGCAGCTCTCGGTCTGTTTCCGGGCTTTCGGTGGGGAGCCGACTTTTCAGATCCAGAAATCCCGGCAGAAAACCAGTTCTCATCGGCTTCGTCTGCGGCAGGTCGTGGGCCTTGGCGAAGAGCGAACCGATCACCCGACTTGGGACAACTCGGCGCTCCATCTTCCGGCAGTGATCGACGTCTTCAACGACCGCGGTCTCAACCGCGATCTCTACTTCTGGCTCGCCGGATACGTCGCGGTTGCCCTAACGGAGAACGTTCCCGTTGATCCGGTGCTCGCTGACATGGCTCGAATCGAGTCGGGTCGAAGGAACAGTAGGTTGGTCGTCACGACTTTTCCGGGAATGGCCGGTAGATACGCTCGACTTGTCCACGCACTGGCTTCCTGCCGTGCCCGAGGAAAGTTGCCTCTAGTCGAGGCTCGCGTCGAGACGTATGCCATGACCGCTCTATCGTTCCCGATCGAATACGACCTTCCGGAAGACGCCAGGCCAGCGATCAGCGGCGCACCAGCGGGCTATCTCCCTATGCTGTCCGTTCCGCTTTGGCCTGATTTTCGGGGCAAAGTCGAGCTCCGAGCCACCGACAGGGACGATCTGCCGTCGGACTCCATTGAACGTGAGAGCGGTGAGAAAAACACGCATGAGGCCAAGCGACAGAATGACTCGGACGACCGCAAGCGCGATCCTTTCATCTTGAACCGGTTCGAGAAGATCTTGGCAATGGCAGAGATGATCAACGTCGACCGTCCGATCGACGATCGCGAGGACGACGAGCCGTCGGCCGCAGAAGAGCTCGACGATGTCGTGCTGAGCCAGACGAAGGAGAAGCCGAAATCGAAGTTCCACTTCGATCTCGATCTCTCGCCAGAGGCTGCCGATACATCGCGGATCGAAGCGGAGTTCGTCTACCCGGAATGGAACTTCAGGAAGAACGAGTATTTGGAGGATCATTGCCGCGTCCTCGTAGGGACCGCCGAGAGCGATGCGTCAGGGTCGTTGGCCACCGACCAGTCGGTCGTGCGTAAGATCAGAAAGCAATTTGAAACCCTTCGTCCCAAGCGGGAGATACGGCGCGCACAGTTGGACGGTAACGACCTCGACATGGATGCCGTGATCCGGTCGCGTATCGACCTAATGGTAACGGGGCAGCCAAACGACCATGTCTATGAATGCGCGCGTCCCGCCACGCACGAACTCGCCACTTCGATCCTTGTAGACGTCTCCCTGTCAACCGATTCCTGGGTGAACAATCGACGGGTGCTCGACGTAGAAATGCAGGCACTCGATGTGCTTGCCCGCGGCCTTGACGCCTGCGGAGATCGGTTCTCGATCGAAACTTTCACATCTCGTCGCCGCGACTGGGTCCGCATGGAAACCATTAAGCGTTTCGACGAGAAATTCACCCTCACGACCGCACGCCGCATCGGCAGTCTAAAGCCGGGATATTACACCCGCATGGGCGCCGCCATCCGCCACGTTTCAACGCAGCTCGACAAGCAGTCGACCCGCAAGCGGCTGCTGATGATCCTGACTGACGGCAAGCCTAATGACGTAGATAACTACGAAGGACGGTTCGCGCTCGAAGACTGCAGGCGCGCCGTCTATGAAGCGCGCGCCCGCGGTCAGGCCGTCTTCGCTGTCACCGTCGATCGGAATGCGGAAGACTACCTTCCTGCTATTTTCGGCCGCCAAGGATATGCGCTGGTGTCGGACATCGCGAAGCTGCCTAGCGCGCTGCCTGCGATCTACAGGAACCTCACCGCGTGACGACGTGCGCTACGCCGATGCTGATCAAGATCAAAGCGGACAAAGACATTTTTCGATAGATGGAAGCTTTGCGAGTCCTGGAAAGGAGCCGCCTCGATGTCGGGTAGGCGTGGGAGCCGATTTTTCTTCAACATTTGTTCGGGGTCCACGCTCGTACGAGACGCCACCGGCTGGGTTCTGCGGGACGTGGAGGAGGCAATCACTGCGGCCCTGGTAAACGGAATCAAGATGGTATCTCCGCTGGGCTGTCGGAATGCCTCGCGTTTCGAGATTACGGACGAGAAGGGGACGGTCGTTGCGACCGTTCCGATCGTCCATGATAATTGACAGCATCTCACGGTGCGGAACCCGGCCGTTCGCTCCCAACGCTGTATCACGCGACGGCCAGATCACGCTGCGTGCTTTTGCTGAACGGGAGCGCCTATGAGCACACTCTTGTGTCAGATGGGCCCACTCCGGCGGGCCTTCTGACATTCAGGAATAGACCTCATGACAAAACGTCTCTATCCCTCGGCTGTTGTTCTCGGTTGCCGACGCTTCTCTTGTCACATGGTTGCTGATCCGCCTCGCGGATCTATGTCTCGAACCGGCTCGGCGGGCGTTGCGACCGGCGTCGAAATACCTCATCGACAACGGCATCA